>JBBRWV010000080.1:0-17428 GCA_038248985.1 Phycisphaerae bacterium | reverse complement strand
GGGGGCGGCGGCGCGCGGGTTGGTGGCGGTGGTGGGCGCCATAGGGGTGACGGCGGGCGGGAGCCAGAGGGGATCGGCGAAGAGGAGAAGCGGGGAGGCAAAGAGGAGGAGGGGGAGGAGGAGGGCAAGGAGGCGGGAGAAACGCTGTTTGGTTTGCGGAATGATTTTAGAAATGGTTTTCATTTGAGCACCTCGATGAGGAGGGCGACGGAGGTGAGTTCTTCGGGGACGATGTTGGGGTTGATTTCGAGTTTGAGGAAGGACTGGGTTTCGTCGGGGAGGTCGGACTGGATGATGAGTTCATCGGTGACGGGGAAGATGGAGATGAAGGTGCCGGAGAGGTCGGCGCCGTAGACGGTGTCGGGTTTATCGGGATCGGGTCGGCGGAGGACGGAGCCGGTGAAGAACCATTTGAGGGGGGGGAGGGTTTTGCCGGTGCGTTTGTCGAGGATGGTTTGCTCGATGGGGACGGTGCGGGACTTGCCGGCGGGGCCGGTGAAGACGAAGGAGATTTTGAGTTGGGTGCCGGTGGGCGTGCCGTCGCCCTTGACGGGTTTGCCGGGGGTGGCGCCGAGGGAGACGAGGGCCTTGTGGAGTTCAGAGGGGAGGACATCGGAGACGACGACGGTTTCGTGGGCCTTTTGTCCCTGGGGGGCGGGGTTGGAGGCGACGATTTCGTGGGGGTAGATTTCTTTGAGGGTGGCGAGTTTGCGGGGGGCGGCCTGGGAAGGGAGGATTATTTTGCCCCCCCCCCCCCCAGCTCCACCGGGGGACTTTTCGACGATGAGTTGGGGGCGTTCGGAAGCGGATTTGAAAGATTGATCGACGAGGCAGACGGCGGCGCAGGGTTGTTGGGCGTTGGGTCCGGCGATGTTGCAGGTAGCGAGGTAGATGGCACCGTTGTGGACGACGGGGGAGCCGAAGAACATGCCGGGGGCGTTGACCTGGGGCGCGCGGCCGACGTCGAAGGTCCAGAGGAGTTCGCCATCGGCGAGGCGGAGGGCATGGAGGACGCCGTCGAGATCGGCGGCGTAGACGAAGGATTTTTCCGCATCGGCGCCGGGGGTGATGGCGGCGCCGGCGAAGAAGCCGGACTTGGAGGCGTAGCTCCATTTTTGTTCACCGGTGGCGGTGTTGAAGGCGCGGACGCGGCCGTTGGTGGTGGTGATGACGGCGAGGCCGTCTTTGACGGCGACGGAGGAGAGGACGCCTCCGGAGATATCCTTTTTCCATTTTACGGCACCGGTTTCGACATCAAGTGCGACGAGCTGGCCTTTGCCCTGATCGACGAGGTTGCGATCGAAGCGGATGGAGGAGCAGCCGATGAGGGCGATATTGCCATCGATGGAGCAGCCGGACCAGGGGTTGATGTCGAGGGGGGTTTCCCAGAGGGTTTTGCCGGTTTTTTTATCGATTGCGGCGGCGACGCGTTTACCGACTTTGTCTTCTTCGAGGAAGGAGGAGGTGAGGAGGATTTTTTCGCCGACGAGGGCGAGGGCGGCGTCGACGTGCCAGGTTTTTTCGCCGACCTGCCAGAGTTTTTGGGGGGTGGCTTGGGGGAGGGACTCTTCGGAGGGAGGGATGGCGAGTTCGCCATCCTTGAGTTTGTCGTTGTCGTATTTTTTCTGGAGGAGGAGCCAGCGTTGATCCATCAAGGCGCGGAGTCGCGGGAGGTCGAGGGTGGCGAGGCGGAGGGGTTTATTGGGAGGGGCGATGTTGACGGAGGCCTGGTGGGTGGAGAGGGCGATGATGCCGCCATCGCCGGCGCCGATGAAGACGGCGGGACCACCGGGGAAGTTGGGATCGACGAGGGGTGAGCCTTCCATGTGGACGAGTTTGCCGGGGTTTTCGAAGCGCCAGAGGGGTCGTCCGGAGGGGAGATCGAAGGCGTAGAGGATGGCTCCGTCGGTCTGGTGCAGGCCATCGCCGAAGATGACGAGGTTGTCATAGACGGCGGGAGGTGAGACGGTGGGAAGTTTGATGAAGGGGGAGGCCTTGGACCAGACGGGCATGCCGCGTTTGGTGGCGGGCATGAGGGCGGAGGCGGGGGAATCTTCGGTGGCGACGGCGTGAAACTGGGCGGTGTTGAAGGCCCCGAGGCCGGAGACGAAGAGGAGATTTTTTTCGGGGACGGGAGAGGCGACGAAGTGTTCCTGGGCTTTGTAGGCCCAGAGGATTTTGGGTTTTTGGATGATTGGGAGGTGGAGTTTGTCCTGGGTGCCGGTGCGTTGGGGTGAGCCGCGGTGAGTGGGCCAGTCGGCGAGGGCGAAGGGCGCGATGGACGCGATGGACGCGAAAGCGAGGGCCAGCAGGGCGGAGATGATGGGTTTGTTATGTAGAGTTTTAAGTTTCAAGTTTCAAGGCTCAAGTTTCAAGGTTTCGGGAACTGTATCCAAATATGGGGGGGGGTTATTTTTTGGCGATGAGGTAGGTGTTGTCCTGGTTTTCGTTGAGTTGGGCGAGGTCGCCGTTGGGGAGTGCGAGGAGGGCGCGGGTGTTGAAGAGGCGGCGGTGCAGGCCGAGGGATTCGGAGCGGTCGGTGAAGTTGGCGCGGGCGTCGTTGGCGAGGTAGGTGTTGGGGGCGTGAAGAGCACCGAGGAGGAGGTCGGGGGATTGGGCGGTGGGGACGAGGGTGAGGGAGGTGAGGTTGGGGAGGGCGGGGCGTGAGGCGGCGGGTTGTTCGGAGAAGTTTCCGCGGCCGTCGTTGAGGAGGATGCGGAGGGTGCCGTCGGCGATGAGGGCGAGGTCGATGTTGCCGTCGGAGTTGAGGTCGGCGAGGGCGAAGTCGGAGGCGTTTTTCCAAGAGAGGGTGCCGTCGGCGAGGGGGGAGAATTGGCCGTTGCTGAAGGAGAGGATGGAGGCGGAGGTGGCGGAGCAGAGGAGGAGTTCGGGAGATTTGTCGTTGTTGAGATCGGCAGAGAGGATGGCGAGGAGGCGATCGCGCGGGGCGGAGAGGGAGAGGGAGGCGGTGATGTCATCGAAGACGGGGACGGGGGGTTCGGCGGCGGGGTTGGGGGTGGGGGCGATGCCGGGGGTTTTGTTTTTGTAGACGCGGAGGCCGGTGTAGGCGTCAGCGAGGATGAGGAGGGGAAGATCAGTAGGGGCTGCGGAGGGGCGAAACCAGGCGGCGGCGGTGAGGTAGGAGTAGGGTTGTGCGGGGAGGGAGGTGGAGTCGTCGCGCCATTTGGGGCCGGCAGCGGAGGGTCCGAGGTTGGTGAGGAGTCGTGGGCCGGTGGGGGTGGCGAGGAGGAGTGATTGTTTGGCGGAGTTGTTGTAGTCGGCGAAGGCGGCGGCGGTGGCCCCGCCATCGATGGGGAAGGGGAGTTCATTGAAGGAGCCGGCGCCGGCGTTTTGGAGGAGGGCGATGCGTTCATTGGAGCGGAGGAGGAGATCGGGGCGGGAATCGGCATCGAGGTGGGCGGAGAGGATGGCGAAGTTGGCGGTGCCGGGGAGTTTGGGGAGGATGGCGAGGTGGGAGTAGCCGGGCATGTCAAGGAGGGGTTTGATTTCATCGCCGCCCCAGCCGACGAAATCGCGGGGAGCGTTGTAGTCGGCGATTTTGAGGGAGGCTCTGAGGCGTTGGACGCGGGCGGTGCGGAGGGCGATGGCGGTTTTGTCACCATCGACCATGCAGGTGATGACGACTTCTTCATTGGCGAGCATGGAGCGGACGGCGCTCGCGAGTTTTTCGGGTTTGCCGGCGAAGGTGCGGAGGAGGTAGGGTTCGGCGTGGTACATATTCCACCATTCGCCGCCGGGATAGCACTGGTACCAGTAGTTGTCGATGCAGGTTTCGGAGGCGGAGCCGTTGTGGAAGAAGACGGAGGTTTTGCCTTCGGAGGCCCAGGCCATGACGGTTTGCCATTCGCGGGGGTGGAAGCCGGCCTGAGCGATATTGTGTTTGACGACGTCGGGAGATTTGCCTTTGAGGTCTTCGACTTTGGAGTAGGTGATGGTGTTTTTGACGCGGTCGACGGCGGTGACTTTGAGAACGGTGATGGTGGTGGAGTCATTGACGAGGCGGCCGAGGGTGTAGGGGACTTCGATGTAGGCGTGGGAGGGGCGGGCGAGGAGGAGGAGGGCGGTTAGTAGGAGGGGGAGTTTGGTTCGCATGCGAAAGGCCTAAGGTTCAAGGTTCAAGGTTCGAGGATACGGGGAGGTAGGTGGTTAGGGGTTAGGGGTTAGGATGGTCAGGTATTTTTGGGCTTCGGGGGTGAATTGGGATTTGGGGTGGTCTTTGAGGAGACGTTGGAAGGAGGCTTGGGCTTCGGCGGGGTTTTTGAGGTCGAGGTAGAGGAGGCCGAGGTTGTACCAGGCTTGGGCGTTGGTTTCGGGGTAGGGGTAGGTGTAGGGGACGGCGAGGAGGGCTTGGAGAGCTTCGGGGAGTTTTTTTTGTTCGCGGCGGAGGAGGCCGATTTGGAGTTGGGCGCGGGCGGCGGTTTCGGAGGTGCTGCGTTTGGTGATTTCGGTGTAGGCGGCGATGGCCTCTTCGGGGCGCTTGGTGGCTTGGAAGGTGCCGGCGATGGCGTAGCGGGCGTGGTCGATGAAGGGGCTTTGGGGGAAGCGTTGGACGAGGAGTTCGGCGGTTTGGCGGGCTTCATCCCAGCGGAGTGATTGGGCGTAGGCGAGGGTGAGGCGCAGGAGGGCTTTATCGGCGAGGTCAGGGGAGTTTAGGAAGCGTGCGTCGGTGCGGAAGGGGGTGAGAGTTTCGATGGCTTTGGGGGGATCGTTTTGGAGGAGGAGGGCTTCGCCGGAGAGGTAGCGGGCATCGGGGAGGAAGGGGCTGGGGAGATTTTTGAGGACGATGCCGGCCTGGGCGAGGGCGTTTTTGGCATCGCCTTTTTCGAGGAGGATGGCGGCGATGCGGACGCGGGCGCGGTCATTGAGGGGCGCGGGAGGATTTTTTTCGAGGGCATCGGTGAGGAGGTCAAGGGCGTCGTCAGGCTTGCCGCGGGCGGCGAGGATTTCAGCGAGTTCGATGCGGGCGTGGAAGGCGAGGGGGGAGGAGGCGGCATCGGCGAGGGCGATGCTGCGTTTGTAGGCTTCGTGGGATTTGGTTTCCATGGATTGAAGGGGGAGGGCGGAATCAGGGGTGGGTGGCGGGGTGAGGCCGGTGTTGAGGGCGTAACCGGTGGGGGGATTTTTGGGTGCGGCGGCGAGGATGTCGGCGAGTTGATCGCGTTGGATTTTAGCGCGTGCGGCTTCGAGTTGGGCGTTGCCGAGGACGCGGTAGGCCCAGGCGAGTTCATAGGAGAGGCGGAGGGAGGATTCTGCGGTGGGGGATTTTTTAGCGGCATCTTCGGCGAGGGGGGCGAGGGAGTTGGTCCAGTCCAACAGGGCGCGATAGGAGGCGTCGAGCGTTTTGCGGGCGGCGTCGATTTCTTCGGGTTTGATGGCGCGGGAGATGGTGAGGCGGGAGGCGGCGAGGGAATTGGCGATGAGGAGGCGCTGACATTGGGCGGAGCGCCAGAGGCTGTCGAGGACTTGGGGAGGGGGCGGAGTGGCGGCGCGTTGCGCGGCGATGAGGGCGTTGTAGAGGGTGCGGGCTTCTTCGAGTTTTCCGGCTTCCTGGAGGGAGAGGGCGTGTTCGTATTGAATGAGGGGGAGCCAGGAGGAGCGGAGGGGATCTTTGATGAGGGTGACTTCGTCGCGGTCGCGGAGTTGCTTGAGGAGGTCGGCGGCTTCCTGGGGTTTGTTGACGGAGCGGAGGAGGGCGGCGAGGCGGACGACGGCGAGGGGGGCGTTGGGGGCTTTGAGGCCGGGGTCTACGGTGAAGCGGCGGAGTTCGCGATCGGCGGCGGCGACGTCGTCGAGGAGGGCGAGGGTTTTGGCGCGTTCGAGAGAGGCGGCGGGGGCGAGGGGATTTTCCCAGGGGGTGGTGGCGAGGATTTTATCGTAGGCGTCACGGGCCTGGGTGAAGTTTTTTTTGCGTTCGACGGGATCGGCGAGGACGAGGCCGATGCGTTGCTGGATGTAGCCGAGTTTGAGGGAGGCGTCAGCGAGCTGGGGATTTTTGGGGCCAGCGAGGGAGATGAAGGCGGCGAGGTTGCGGGCGGCGGCATCGGCGTGGAGGAGCATTTTGGAGGTGGCGATGGCGTCATCGCCTTCGGGGGGGAGGGTGCGGAGGAGGGCGTCGCCGTGGAGGTAGTGGACGGCGACGAGGTCGCCGGTGCGATCGGCATCGGAGATGGATTTGCAGAGTTCGGCGGCTTCGGGGAATTTGCCGAGACGGTAGAGAGAGCTGGCGTAGCCGAAGCGTGCGGCGGGGAGTTGGGGGAAGGCGGGGAAATCGGAGATGAGTTTTTGGTAGCGGTTGGCGGCTTCGGTGAAGCGTCGTGGGGCATCGGCGGCGAGTTTGGGATTGAGGGAGGCGGCGACGGCGCCGAGGTAGGTGGATTCGGCGGCGCGGAAGAGGACGGAGGGGAGGAGGAGGCTTTTGGGGTAGGTGACGAGGAAGCGTTCGATGAGTTTGTCGGATTCGGGAAAGAGGGCGGCGAGGTGGAGGGCGGTGATGTGGCGTTCGAGGGATTCTTCGGCGCGGGCGGTGGAGTAGGGAGTGGCGGGTTTGACGGCGGAGGATTCGACGTGGAGGGTGGCGGCGGAGATGGCGGCTTCTTTGTAGAGTTTGAGGGCGAGTTGGGCATCGGTGAATTCGAGGAGGATGTCGAAGCGGCGGGTTTGGGCGGAGGGGTCGCCGGCTTTGAAGAGGGCGGCGGATTTTTCGGCGGCGCGGCGGAAGAGATCGAGGGCGGCTTTTTGGGAATCGAGGGTGGCCTGGGGGTTGGCGGGATCGACGATGGCGGCTTGGGCGCGGGCGGAGAACCAGAGGGCTTGATCGGCGAATTGCTGGTCATCGAGGAGAGGGCGGAGGGTGTTGAGGGCGTCGTTGAAGCTGGCGGTTTGGACGAGGAGGAGGCCGAGGCGGAGCTGGGCTTCGGTGTTGAGGGAGGAGGCGGGGTTAGCGGTGAGGAATTTTTTGAGGAGATCGAGGGCGTCGGCGGATTTGCCGGATTCGGCGAGGAGGGAGGCGTAGTAGAAGTTGGCGCGGAGGAGGAAATCGGGGGTGGTGTTGACGAGGGAATCGAGGAGGAGGCGGCGGTCGGGGGGGAGGGTGGTGGATTTGAGTTGTTCGCGGGCGTTGTTGCGGGAGGCTTCGAGGGCATCGAGGAGGGCTTTGTAGTCGGCGAGGGCATTGGGGCGTTCATTGGAGAGGTGATGGATGCGGGCGAGGAGGTAGCGGGCGTGGAGGCCGAAGTCTTGCGTGAAGGGGGCGAGGGGGGCGAGAGTTTGGCCGGCGGCGAGGAGGTCGTTGAGTTGGAAGTGGGCGAGACCGAGTTGGTAACGGGCGAGTGCGAGGTGGGGGACGGCGGGGGCGGATTTGGCGAGCTTGGTGGAATCAAGGAGAGGGGCGGCGGTGGCGGCGGCTTCTTTGAATTTGGCGGATTGGAGGAAGGCGTCGGCGAGTTCAGTGCGGGCGCGGAGGGCGAATTCGAGATCGGGGGGGAGGTTGCCGGCGGCGTCGGGGGAGAGTTTTTCGGAGAGGGCGTCGAGGAGTTTGAGGGAGTCGGCGAGGCGGAGGATGGATTCGGCGAGGCGCTGGGGGGTGAGGGGGGATTTGGGGGAGGAGGATTTGAGGGCGACGCCGAGGTAGTAGAGGGCGTGGGGTCGTTGGGGGAAGGCGGCGGTGTTGGCGGCTTTGGTGAGGGGGTCGAGGGCGGCGGGGAAGTCGCGATCGGGGGATTCGAGGAGGGCGACGCCGAGGCCGAAGTTGGCGGCGGGAGCGTCGGGGGAGTTGGGGTTGGCTTTAAGGAATTCGCGGAAGCGCTCGATGGCGAAGGGGAACTTCTTTTCATTGAAGGCGCGGCGGGCGGAATCGAGGAGTTGTTGGGCGGGGGCGGCGGGGGGAGTTTGGGAGAAGGCGGGGGGTGAGAAGGGGGCGAGGGCGACGCAGAGCAGGGCGGTGCGGAGGATTTTGTGCGGCATGTGAACTCTCAAAGGATTCAGGAAAGATGAAGGGAAAGGAAATTTCATGATAGGGTGTGAGATGCAATAGTGTATGAAGAGCAACGTCTTCTAGGGTAGGTACATTGCGAGAAATATGGTGATTGCAGCGATAGTTCATGAAGGCTTGTTGGGCGGGCCGGCGGTGGTGCCGATATTTGTGAGCGCGGGGACGGCGTTGTTGCCGGCGATTATTGCGGGGGTGACGAGCGTGCTCGCGGTGTTGTTGAGCCCGCGGGCGATGTGGGGATTTGCGAAGAGGCGGCCGCTGGTGGTGGTGGGGTTGGTGGGAATTGCGGGGGCGGGGTGGATGGGCGCGTCATACGTGATTGCGGCGACGGGCGGAGCGGGGGTGGCGAAGGGGACGGATTGGAGTGCGGTGGGCCGGGAGATTATCCAGCGGAAGGCGCATGCGGTGGTGGGCGTGGAGCATGTGTGGAAGTTGACGGATGCGGAGTTGGGGGATGCGGGGTGGCCGATGGCGACGCCGCTGGTGATGGGGGAGCGGGTGATTGTGGCGACGACGACGCAGTATTTGGGCGGGATGGGGGGGACATTGTATGGGGTGGAGGCGCGTACGGGGAAGATTTTATGGCGGACGATGGACGAGGCGGAGGGGGTGCCGCTGAAGGCGATTTGTTCTTCGCCGGCGGCGACGGCAGATGGGAAGTATTTTGTGATTGGGCAGGGGCTACATGCGGATGCGAACAGTGCGCTATTGGGGGTGGAGGCGGAGACGGGGAAGGTGGTGTGGCGAGCGGCGACGCCGCTGCATGTGGAGAGTTCGCCGGTGGTGTACATGTTTGGATCGCGGGAGTTGGCGGTGGTGGGCGTGGGGGCGATAGAGGGGGATGATCGGAAACCGACGGGGAAGACGGAGTGGCACGCGGGGTACGTGTTGTGCGTGGATGCGAAGTTGGGGAAAGAGGAGTGGCGGCACAAGCTGGCGGATCCTGAGAGCTCGCCGGCGGTGGATCGGGAGGGGATTGTTTATATAGGATCGGGATTGAATGGGAACGCGGTGGTGGCGTTGCGGAGTGAGAGCGACGGGGTGTTGAAGGAGAAGAATTTGCCACGGGAGGTGTGGCGGACGGCGACGACGTATCCGGCGGTGGGGAGCGTGGTGCTGGCGGAGAGTGGGGAGAAGAAGCTGGTGTTGATTGGGACGGGGAACGGGGATTTTGTGTTCAGTGATGTGAATCCGGCGGGGGTGATATTGGCGATGGATCAGAAGACGGGGGTGGAGGTGTGGCGGTGTGCGATGCCGGAGACTGTGATGGGGCCGCTGGCGATTTTTGAAGGGACGGTGTATGCGGGGTGCAAGAATGGGGAGGTGTGGGCGATGGGCCTGGCGGATGGAAAGGTGTTGTGGCGGGGGAAGGTGGGGGATGCGAAGGCGGTGTCGCCGGTGTTGACGGGGATCGGGACGGATGGGTACGGAGTGTATGGAGTGGATGCGGGGGAGATGCTGGCGGGATTTGATGCGCGGACGGGGGAGAAGCGATTTGGCATGCCGCTGGGGGATGTGGCGAAGGCGAAGTTGGGGATGACGATGGCGACGCCGGTGTTGGCGGGGGACATGTTGATAGTGGCGACGGAGACGGGCGGGGTGCGGGGACTGCGGATAAAGCGGGGGGGGACGGCGGCGGAAGGTGGGGCGAAGTGAGTACGGACGTGACTACGGATGAGGGGGCAGCACGAATGATCGTGGATTTGCGGGCGGCGGGGGATGTGGCGCTATGCGGGGGAAAGGCGGCGCGGTTGGGGGAGTTGCTGCGGGCGGGGTTTGATGTGCCGGGGGGATTTGTGGTGACGACGGCGGGGTGTGCGTTGTGGCAGCGGAGTTCGGAAAAAGGGGGGGGATTGCCGGGGGAATTGCGGGGGGCAGTGAGTGAGGCGTATCGGAAGATGCGTGAAGGGTTGAAGGGGAGCGGGCGTTTTTTGGTGGCGGTGCGGAGCAGTGCGACGGCGGAGGACATGGCGGAGGCGTCGATGGCGGGGCAGTATGCGACGCATTTGAATGTGGGGGATGAAGCGGGGGTTATGCGGGCGGTGGAGTTGTGCTTTTTGAGTTTGGATTCGGCGCGAACGCGGGCGTACCTGGGGCAGCATGGGTTGGTGCCGGAGGCGGTGGCGATGGCGGTGGTGGTGCAGCGGCAGGCGGAGGCGGCGGTGGCGGGGGTTTTGTTTACGGCGAACCCGCATACGGGAGATCGGGGGCAGATGGTGATTGAATCGACATGGGGATTGGGGGAGGCGCTGGTGTCGGGGATCACGCATCCGGATACGTTTGTGGTGGGGATGGGAGATGGGAAGGTGGTGGAGCGGCACATTGCGGACAAGAGCGTGGAGATTGTGGCGGGGGCGAGTGGGACGGATACGCAGAGCGAAGTGGGGGCGGAGCGGCGGATGAAGTCGAGTTTGACGGAAGAGGAATTGGGGGCGTTGCATGAATTGGCGGGGAAGGTGGTGAAGGCGTTTGATGGGCCGCAGGACGTGGAGTGGGCGTTGGAGCGGAGGGGTGAAGGGGAGTGGCGGTTGTGGGTGTTGCAGGCGCGGCCGATTACGACGTTGGGGCAGGCGGATGCGTATCAGAGATTGCTTAAGGAGACGCGGGGGAAGTTGGAGGGGATATTGGGGGGGAGCGTGGCCGATGGAGGGAGTTTGCGGGGGCCTTTGGTTTTGCATAATTTGGCGGAGACGTTGCCGCATCCGACGGAGTTGACGTGGAGCGTGATTGGGCCGTTTATGAGCGGGCGCGGGGGGTTTGGGAAGATGTATCGGATGGCGGGTTTTGGGCCTTCGCGGGCGGCGGAGGAGAAGGGTTTTTTGGAATTGGTGGCGGGGAAGATTTATATGGATGCGTCGCGGGCGACGGAGATGTTTTTTGGGGATTTTCCGTATCGGTATGATCCGCATCTTTTACAGAAGGACCCGGACGCGGCACAGAGCCCCCCCACCGTGCCGACGGGGAGCGTGTGGAAAAGGATGCGGGCGAATCGGAAGGTGAAGGGGGCGGAGCGGAAGTTGAGCAAGTTGGCGCGGACGTTTGAGCGGGAGTTGAGCGAGCGGGAGGTGCCGGAGTTTGTGAAGTGGTGCGAGAGGGAGGAAGGGCGGGATTTGGCGGGATTGAGGGGGGAGGAGTTGCAGAAGGTGTGGGAGGCGCGGCGGGCGCGGGTGCTGGACGATTTTGCGCCGAAGAGTTTGCTGCCGAGTTTGATTGCGGGACAGTTGGCGGATGAGTTGCGGGGGTTTATTGCGGAGTGGTTTTGGGCGGATGAAACGGTGGTGGCGGGAGAGGCGGCGCAGTTGCTGGTGACGCCGCGGGAGATGGACAAGACGCTGGAGTCGAACTGCGGACTGCATGCGTTGGGGCGGGCGAAGGAAGGGGAGCGGGAAGAGAAGTTGCGGGCGTGGATGAAGGAATTCGGGCATCGCGGGCCGGAAGAATTTGATTTGGCGGCGGCGCGGTGGCGGGAGCGCGGGGAAGCGGTGGGGCAACTGGCGGAGCGGGTGGCGAAGGCGCCGGACCCGGCGGAGCGGCATCGGGAGCATACGGCGGAGGTGAAGAAGTTGGAGGAGCGGTTGCGGGAGAAATTGGGGGGGCGGGTGCGGAAACAGTTCGAGGAGCTGCTGGATCGGACGCGGAAGAATATGTTGTACCGGGAGAACGGGAAGTTTTATTTGATGCGCGGGTATGCGCTGCTGCGGGAGGTGGCGTTGGAGGCGGGGCGGCGGCTGGGGGTGAAGGAGGATGTGTTTTTGCTGAGGGCGGAGGAGATGTGGGAGGGAGTGAGCGGGCGATTGAAGGGGAGCGATTTGCGGGGGCGGATGGGGGAGAGGAAATTGCGGCGTCATGCGGAGAAGCGTTTGCAGTTGCCGCACTTTATAGAGAGTGCGGAAGTGGTGGGCGGAGCGGGAGCGGCGGCGACGGAGGGAGCGCGGGAGATGGCGGGTGCGGAGGCACATACGCGGCGGCATGTGTTTCAGGCGTTTTGTTTATCGCGCGGGGTGGCGACGGGGGCGGCGCGGATTGTGTTGACGCCGGAGGAGGCGGCGACACGGGATTTGGGGGAGAAGTATGTGTTGGTGTGTCCGTCGACGGATCCAAACTGGACGCCGCTGTTTATGAACGCGGTGGGTCTGGTGCTGGAGCGTGGGGGGAGTTTGTCGCACGGGGCGGTGGTGGCGCGGGAGATGGGGATACCGGCGGTGGTGCTGCGGGAAGCGACGACGCTGCTGCGGGAGAATGAGCGGGTGGCGGTGGATGCGGATGGCGGGAAGGTTTTGTGCGGGGAGAATGCGGCGGCGGGGCAGGTGGGCGGGCGGGTGAAGCGGAAGGGGCGGAGGGAACGGATACCGCCGGTGGGGGCGTGGGAGAGATGGTGCAATCGGATGGGGTTGTGGATGGGGGCGGGAGGGGCGGTGATGTTGGCGCTGGTTTTTTTGTTGCCGGAGCGGGTGTGGTATTGGCCGGCGATGGAGTGGATTGATGCGGTGTTGTGGCCGCTGGTAAGGAGCGTGGGGCGGCCGTGGACGGTGGGGATTGTGGGCGGGGGGATGGCGGCGGTGGTGATTCTGTTGCAGCGGGTGCTGACGGATACGAAGCGCTTGCGGGAGGCGAAGGCGCGCGGGGCGCGGGGGCGGAAGGGGTTGGCGGCGGAGGTGCAGGGGCGATTGCTGGCGAGCGCGATATTTCCGGTGGCGGTGTTGTTGGTGCCGATGGTGCTGATATTTGCATGGATGCCGGCGCGGATGGATCCCGCGGGGTATGCGCCAGCCCCCCTACCGCCAGGGGTGACGGCGACGGTGGTGGCGACGGTGGCGGCGGATTGGCCGGGGGAGGTGCTTTTGACGGTGCCGCCGAGGATGGCGGTGGAGGGGGAGAAGGCGCAGCGGTTGCCGCGGATACGGGAGACGCTGGAGGGATTGCTGAAGGAGATGGAAGGAGACGCGCAGGCGTCGCAGGAAGAGATTGCGGATTTAAGGGAGTATTTGCGGAAGGGGATTCCGCCGCAGACGGTGCAGTGGAAGGTGCGGATGGGAGCGGGGATGGAGGGATCGCAGCCGGTGATAGTGTCGGTGCTGAAAGAGGCCAAGGCGGAGATGCGGTGGGTATTTTTTACGGTGGGCGAGAGAGATGCGCCGGGGCCGCGGGTGGATGATGGGGCGGGGTGGATGACGATGAATAGGCAGGTGCTATTGAAAGTGGAGTTGGTGCCGGGGCCGGCGGAGCGGCGGGAGTTTGGGAAGCCGCTGCATTGGACGGGAGTGGCGGGGTTAAAGGAGTGGGACAGTGGGTGGTTGATGTTGTATCTTTTGGCGTATCTGCCGGTGATGCTGGTGGGCAAGCGGGTGTTGAATGTGCCGTGAATTATTGAGGAGGAATGACATGAAGAAGATTTTGTTGAGCGGGTTGGTGTTGGCGGGGCTGCTTTGGGGAGCGGGGCGGGCGTGGGGGTTGTTCGAGGTGAAGGTGACGCTGTCGGACAGTTACCGGCTGTCGCATACGGTGGTGGTGGGGACGGTGGAAGGGACGGATGTGGAGAAGCGGGTGGCGGATGTGAAGTTGACGGAGGTGTGCAAGGCGCCGGAGGGTGGGTGGGCGGTGGGGGATGTGGTGAAGGTGCAGATCAGCGAACCGGAGGTGTTGTTCAAAGGGGTGACGAAGGGGGCGGCGGTGGTGATATTGCGGGATGCGCGGGCGGTGCTGGTGCATGTGGCGGATAGGTGGACGATCGGGGCGGTTTTGCCGAGCGGGAAAGTGGTGCGGGTGAACGGGTTGAAGGAGGACAGCCAGGCGACATTTCCGGGAACGACGGCGAGTTTGGTGGAGGCGATGGCGGAGGTGAAGGCGGGGAAGTCGACGATTTTGAATGCGCCTCCGGCGAAGTTTTTGAGCGGGCAGGAGAAGATCGCGGAGGGGGAGAAGGCGGAGGCGTTGTTTACGAAGCCGGCGGCGGTGAAGGCGGGGTTGGCGGAGACGACGGGGAAATTTGATGAGAAGGGGCGGGAGCGGAAGATGGTGCTGACGAAGGAAGGTGTGAAGCTGGCGGCGGAGGAGGGGAAGGAGAAGTTGGCGGAGGTGGACGATGTGCGGATGTTGGGATCGAAGCTGATCGGGCATGTGACGGAATGGAAGGAGGGGATTAAGGAGGGGGTGATTGTGACGAGCGATGCGAACGGGGATGGGCGGGACGATGCGGTGATTGTGAGTTCGACGGGAGCGGTGGTTTTGTTGAACCGGGGGTTTGGCGGGTATTTCGTTTTTGTGCCGACGGGCGAGGCGTTTAAGGGGGCGTTGAACGCGAAGGGAGGCGAGAAGGGGGAGTTGATGGTGCTGCGAAAGAATGGGGAAGGGAAGATGGAGGCGTGGAAGGTGACGACGCCGGTGGGCGGCCAGTAATGGGGAATGAGGGGCAGTTGCACGAAGGGGGGCGTGCGGTTACAGAAGGAGGTACATATCCGGGTACAGGGGGCTTTCTGTTTGGAGTGCGCCGTTGCAATACGTGAGTTGCAACGTACCGAACGGCAAGCTCGGTTATTTTTTGGGAAGAATTATTCATGAGCGATGGCACACCTGCGAATTCCCTCGATCAGATGGCGGAGGAAATTTTTGCGTTGACGATTCTGGCGTGGAAGGATCGGCTGACGTCGCGGAAGGCGGATGATGCGCCGGAGATGTCGGAATCGCAATTTTTGGCGATGGACACGTTGATGCATTCGGAGGGGATCATGACGGTGGGGGAGATTCAGCGAGGGATCGGGGTGTTGCCGGCGCAGATGTCGCGGATCATTCGGTCATTGGAGACGAGTTTTGATAAGCCGCTGATCAAGTGTGAGTTGAACCAGTTGGACAAGCGGAAGATCGACGTGACGATGACGGCGGAGGGGCGGGAGGTTTACGGGGGATTTCGGGGTGGTCGGCTGGCGAAGTCGCTGGAGATTTTGCGGCACTTGCCGGAGAAGGATCGGATGGAGTTTGTGCGGATCTGCCAGATGATCAAGGGGTTGTACAAGAGGTGAGGCGCGGGGAAGAGGCGCGGGAGATTGGGGAGGGATAACGGCGGGGAAGGGTTGGCGACGTTATTCGAAGACGAGCATTTCGTGGCCGCGGAGGACGGGGAGGGTGAGGTTGACGCGGCCCTTGGCGTAGGTGAAATGGAGGGGGATGCGCGAGGGGGCGAGGTAGACGGACTCGGGGGCGTGGGCGAGTTTGAGGCTGACTTTGAGATCGTAGAGGGGGATGATGTCTTCGATGATATCGAGGTGGGGGGTGCGGCGTTCGGGGGAGTAGCCGAGGAGGTGGACGATGGTGCGGGTGCCTGGGCCGTGGGGTTGGCGTTGGACGGTGGATTCGATGTAGCTGGGGCCGCTGACGCGGAGGAGGGGTTCGGGGAGGATGCGGTGGAGGAGTTGTTTGACGAGGTAGCGGCAGGTGAGGTTGCCGTGCTCGGCGAAGTTGTTGAAGACGGGGAAGGCGACGTAGGCGGTGTTGTCGGAGACGACGGCGGCGGCGAACTTGGTGAGTTTGTCGGAAGGGGTTTGGTTGTGGGAGGAGAAGTGAAGCCAGTTGCGGTCGAAGTAGGGATCGACGATGTGGGCGGCGACGAAGGCACCTTTGTTGGCGGTGACGCGGAGGGTGCGGCCGTAGATGATGTGATCGGCATCGTAGGAGGTGAGAGCGGAATCGACATCGGCGGTGTGGGGGTCGAGGAGGTTGGGATCGAAGCGCATGTATCCGGCGTGGAGGAAGGGGCTGGGTCCGGCGGGTTTGATATTGAGTTGGGGGAGGATGACGGAGGTGGCATCGGGGGAGAGGCCGGAGGTGCCGGAGGCGAGGATTTTTCCACCGGAGGCGAGGAAGGAGTGGAGTTTGGCGGCGAGGGACTCGTCAACGTTGATACTATCGGGGAGGATGAGGAGGTCGTAGGAGGTGAGATCGTTGGTGGGTTGGACGACGTCGAATTGTTGGCGCAGCTGGGTGAGCATGCGGGTGGCACCTTCGTCGGTGCGGCTGGTGGATTGCGTGGTGACCGTGTTGCCGGTGGGGAGTTGAAAGAGGCCGACATTGGAGATGGGGGTTGCGCCTTGGAGCCATTCTTCGCGGTCGGCGACGCGTTTGTAGACTTTGCCAATAAGTTTGTAGGAGGCGAGATCGAGGTTTCCGCGGGGATGGAGTTGGTCGCCGATGGAGCAGCGTGCGCCGTGGGCGATCATTTGGGCGATTTCGTATTCGAGGGCGGCGTAGGGTTTGATGCCGCCGAAGTCGGCCCAGGATTTGTGGAAGCGGGCGGTCATGCCCATATAGGGTTTGCCGAAGGTGCGGGCATAGCGGACGTTGATGGGAAAATACATGTAGCCCCAGCCGCCGGTGGGGAGGGCTTCGATTTCGGCCTGGGTTTGGAAGGCGATGTCGTCGGCGAGTTGAAAGAAGGGGCGGCAGTTAAAGAAGACGGTGGCGTCTTTGCTGGCGGCTTTGACCTGGTCGTAGAAGCGTTTCATGTAGCGGTGGGCGACGATGGTGGCGAAGCGTTTATTGTCTTCATCCGAATTGGGGTTGAAATTTTCTTTGATCATGGCTTCAAGGCGGTAGGGATTCCAGGAGGGTTGATCCCAGCACATGTCGAAGAAGATGCCGTCGACAGGTTTGAAGAGTTTGAGGACTTCGGCGGTTTGTTCGGCGAGGAATTCGACGTAGGGGGAGGCCATATCCATGATTTGCCAGCCGGGGTTGAGGGGCTGGGGGCCGACGTGGGAGCCGTCTTTGTTCTGGGCGATCCATTGAGGATAGGTGTCGGCGGCGTATTCATCGCAGTGGACGGAGAGGTAGATGGGAGCGCGGATGCCTTGGGCGTGGAGGGCTTCGACTTGCTGAGCGAGGAGGTTGAGACCGGGGGCGAGGCCGGGGTGGCGTTCGGGTCGGGCGGTGTTGTAGTAGAGGTGACCGTGGTGGCATTTGGCGAAGAGGGTGATGGAGTTGATGTGAGCGGCTTTGGCGATGCGGGCGAATTCGCGGGGGTCGAAATCGGTGCCGACGTCGGGGATCCAGGGGCCGGTGTGGAAGTCGAGGTGGATTTGGCGGAAGGGGAGGGGGAAGGAGAGGGCATCGGAGGAGGGGGACTTGGCCATGTGGATCTCTTTATTTAAGGTCATGAGGTGAAGAGAGGGGCATGATAAAACGAAAGGGAACGGAGGGCAAACGGGGGAGACGGGGGAATTTTTCTAACGTATTCCGTACAAAGTGGGGGGAGAATTCATTAGGCCAACGCCATAACGAGACACGCTTAACCCGACTTCCGCAGTTCGACCTTGAGAATATTTTTTTCGTGCGTGAATCGACGATGGGGCGTCGCTACGGGGGGGGATGCTCCTGAAAGTCGATGTAGTGAAGACCAAGCCCGGTGCGGACCGGGTGTCCGGCGTG
>JBBRWV010000079.1:0-17794 GCA_038248985.1 Phycisphaerae bacterium | reverse complement strand
CCCCCCGCCCCCCCCCCCCCCCCCCCCCCCCCGCCCCATGGCGGTGGATGCGAGGGTGAGGGCGAGGGCAGGGTTGGTGAGGCGGAGGGCGGCGAGGTTTGGGTGGAGGAAGGACATGGGGGGATTGTGGGAGGGTTGGGGGGAGGATGCAAGGGGAGAGGTGCGGCGACGTCGGACGATGACCTAAACACGAGGATCACGAAGGACACGAAGGACCACCTATGACAACGAAGGACGACGAGGACGGGCTGGAGGTTTTGGGGATTGGGAAATTGATGGGGGGGGTTGCAACGCGACGGGGTGGGCGGCAACGATATAATGGCAAACTCGCCAGGCTTTGGCGCAGAACCCCTTTGGTCCCATGGGAGGTGTCAGTTGACGCACACACAAACTCGGATTGCTGGTACACGGATCGCGCGAGCGAAGGTGACGCAGATATTGGCGCTGGCGATATTGACGACGACGGGGGGCTTGGAGATTGGGCAGTTGGGGGCGGAGCCGGGTGAGCCGGCGGATGCGCCGCGGCCGCGGGCGGCGACGCAGGGGGCGGATGCCAATAATCCGGGCGGGCTGATGGATCGAGCGGCGGACTCGGGGGCGCAGGTGTATGTGGATGATTCATTTCAGTCAGTGGAGAGGCTGCGGGTGGCGATCCGGTTGGCTTCGCAGAACCGGCCGAAGGAAGCGATCCCGGCGTTTCAGGACATCATCGATAATTTCGGGCAGAAGCTGGTGTATTTGAATAATGACTCGTACGTGTCGATTACGGATTACGTGCGGGAGAAATTGCTGGCGGTGCCGGCGGTGCAGCAGGGGATGTACGATCAATTTTACGGGACGGTGGCGGAGGGGCTGGTGGAGACGGCGATAGCGACGCGGGATTTGGCGGGGCTGGTGAAGGCGTGCGATCGTTATTATCCGTCGAGCGCGGCGCATCGGGGTTTGGGGATGGCGGCGGAATGGTATTTTGAGCGTGGGGAGTTTTCGACGGCGGGTCGGACGTGGCAGATGTTGATGACGCATCCGAAGTCGAAGGGGGCGCAGGCAGAGCTGCTTTTCCGGGCATCCCTGGCGGAGAAATTATCGGGTAATGCGGCGGGGGCGAAGCGCTATCGGGATCGATTGGCGAAGGATTTCAAAGCGGCGATGGGGGTGGTCGATGGGGAGAAGGTGGACTTGCTGAAGGTGCTGGAGGAGAAGTTGGCGGGGGCATCGTGGGAGCGTATTACGGTGGCGGAGGACGAGTGGCCGACGTTTGGCGGGGCGGCGAGCCGGGATGGATTGTTGAAGGTGAATTCTTCGGCGGGGGCGCGATTGTGGGGCGTGGATTTGGAAGATCCGGCGGTCAGCGGGGTGAGCAAGGGGAAGCCAGCGGCTAACCCGGTGGTGATGCGCAGCTATGGCAGGCAACCGCCGGTGGATCCGAATCAGCAGTCGCTGAACAGTTTCCCAGCTTTATCGAACGGGACGTTGTTTATTCACACGGGGGAGCGGGTGGTGGCGTTGTCGGCGAACGCGGGGTCGATGTTGTGGGCGTATCCGGCGCAGCCGATACCGCGGATGAACGAGCAGGAACGTCGGAATTACGCGAACAATTACGGCATACAGTTCGCGACGAATACGC
The DNA here is from genome assembly GCA_038248985.1 of Phycisphaerae bacterium. GTDB lineage: Bacteria > Planctomycetota > Phycisphaerae > WQYP01 > WQYP01 > JBBRWV01. Next base: position 16,170 of record JBBRWV010000079.1, on the reverse strand, counting down.
ATGATTCGGTGACGGTGTATGGGGACAACGTCTATGCGCTGATGCCGGCACCGACGGTGCCACAAACGACACGAACGCCGAATTACTACCCTGCGGGGCTGCAGGTAAGCACGCGGATAGTGAGCATCAACCGGTCCACAGGTCAGGAGGTGTGGTCGCGGGTGGCGCACACGGTGAAGACGGATGCGAAAGGGACGTTGACGTTTATTGGATCGCCTCTGGTGACGCGGCAGGGAGTTTTTGTGATGGCGCGGAAGCAGGGAGATGCGTCGTTCACGCAGATGTACCTGGTGCGGTTGGATCGGGAGACAGGTGAGCCGACGTGGGCGTGTTACATTTGTTCGGGATCCGCGGGGGGATACTACGGGTACATGGCGGGAAATCAGAAGTTGTCGTTGCCGACGCTGGTGGATGACGTGTTGTACGTGAGCACGAACCAGGGTGCGGATTGCGCAATTGATGCGAACGCGGGGCGGATCATCTGGCTGCAGATTACGGAATCGGCGAAGAAGCTGCGGGATCCGAGCGAGATGTACCAGCCGGTGTTGAACACGACGCCGGTGTGGAAGATCAACCCGCCGCTGGTGTATGGGGACAAGGTGGTGACGCAGGAATCGGGGGGGAACATCCGGGTGTACGAGCGTTGGAACGGCCGTTTGCTGGCGTCGCTGAACCGCAAGAAGTTTGACAATCCGGACGTGCTGGCGGGACTGATCGGGAGCAACCTGGTGGTGGTGGGGACGAAGGTTTCGTCGATCGATCTGGACAGGATTCTGGATCCGGCGCTGGCGCCGACGTGGACGGAGAATATTCCGGCGTCGAACGAAACGGGGAAGCAGCAGGGACGGCCGTTTTTGGCGCGGAACTCAATGTACATACCGTTTGAGAAGGGTCTGCTGATCATGGACCCCACGAACGGGAAGACGGTGGATTACGCGTTATGGCCGAAGAATGAGAAGGACCAGGCGGGGAAGCCGGGAAACCTGCTGGTGACGTCGGAGCAGATTGTGGTGGTGACGGACAAGGAGGTGACGGGGTATTCGCGTTGGGAGACGGCGCGGGACAACCGCTTGTTGAAGATCAAGGAAAAGCCGACGGACCCGGAGCCGTACCTGTCGCTGGCGGAGATTGCGTTTCGGACGAATCATTATGAATTGGCCGTGGAGAACATGGGGAAGTCGGTGGAGTTGGCGACGGCGCCGGGGAGCGGGGCGAGCGCGGATTTGCTGGGGCGTTTGTACCGGACGAATTTGAATTTTGCGGAGCAACTGCTGGGCAAGGCGGACGAAGCGCAGCGGGACAGCGGGCGGTTTTACTACACGCAGTGCAAGCTGACGGCGCGGACGCCGGAGCAGCAGGCGGAATGGCGGCTGTGCATGGCGCAGTTGTCACTGGCGCAGAAGAACGTGGATGAAGCGGCGACGCTGTTCAACGAGGTGATGACGGATGCGGGGATGCGACAGGCACCGTACCAGCGTGGGGAAGCAGTATCGCGGGCGGGGGTGACGGCGGAGCAGAACATGCGGACGCTGGTGGAGAAGAATACGCCGGAGGTGTACAAGCGATTCGAGGATCAGGCGGCGGTTTTGCTGGCGACGGCGGAGACGGCGAAGGATGTGGCGGGGTTTGCGGGGTTGGTAGATGCGTATCCGAACAGCCAGGCGGCGATCAAGGCGGCGGGTCTGCTGGCGGGGGCGAACCGGGAGCGTGCAGACTGGGCAGCGCAGGTGAAGTCGCTGCGTTGGTTGTATACGCGGGTGAACGGGGACGCGAAGGCGCAAGTGACGGCGGATCTGGCGCAGGCGCATTTTCAGATGAAGCGTTTTGCGGCGTCGGTGAGCTGGACGGAGCGTGGTCTGCGGCAGCACAAGGATTACAAGTGGACGGATGCGGGCACGAAGAAGGCGATGACGTTTGCGGGGTTGAAGGAACAATTGCGGGAGGCGGGAGCGCTGGTCTCGGACGGGCGGCTGGCGACGTTGCCCATAGCGCCTGCGGGGAGCGAGGGGAAAGAAATCGAGGACGTCCTGATGGACGGTTCGAGTATTTTATCGGAGAAAGGCAAGGAGATGGGGATTACGGGGGCGTTGATGATGCCGATCGAGGCGGCGGTGGCGCAGCAACGTCCGGAGGTGTTGTTGATCAACAATGGGGGGAAGATCCGGATATTCAAGTCGGAGACGATGTCGGAGCTGACGGCGGCGGGGCCGATCGATATCGGGAACAGCTTTCCGGTGGCGGTGCTGGGCTATGCGGGGGATTATGCGGTGCTGCTGCAAGCGAAGAAGATGATGTTCTTAAACATGAAGACGCTGAAGCTGGTACCGACCGGGGTGCCGTTTGAGACGAATGCGGCGATGATGCAGACGCAGTGGCAGACGGGGATGCAGGTGCGGAATTTTGCCGTGCAGCAGGCGCAGATGGCGGGCCAGATGAACTTGGCGACGTATGTGGATTCGGAGGGGACGAACCTGAACAACCCGTATATCCAACAGGCGTTGATCGGATTGGACAGTGAATTGTTGCGGATTTTCGCGTTCAATCAGTTGTCGCGGATGGGTGGGCGGGACGTGGCGTTTGCGAATATTCGGATCGTCAACGACAAAGTGATTGTGATCGTGAATCGGGAAATGATGGCGTATGACATTGCGACGGGCAAGCCGGCGTGGGTGGATTCGGCCGGCAAGCCCGTGCAGGTGAAGCTGCCGGAGGGTCATCCGTCGGTGATCCTGGGGAACGAGGATTTGATCACGGTGCAGATGGACAACATTGATCGCGCGACGCCCACCTATTACGTGGTGGATGCGGAGAGCGGGAAATTCCGGAAGCAGATCAAACTGTCCGACGAGCGGGGTTTGTGGCGGACGATGTCGGAAGATGGGACATTGTTTGTCGTGACGGACCAGGCGGTATCGGCGTACGATTTGTTTGCGGATCACTCGAAGCCGTTGTGGCGGCGGGATGATTTGCGAACGAAGTTTGCGACGGCGACGGCCTTGAGCATGGATGGGCTGATTTTTGTGAACGCCAACAGTGAGTTGCTGTGTTTGTCGCAGGAGGGGGGCGAGACACGGTGGCCGCAGCCGCGGAGTGGGCCGATCCGGCTGACGTTCCCGACTGGGCAAGGGCAGCAATCGCTGTTTCTGCGTTCGGTAGTGGATGGGGATACGGTGATTTTTCAATCGAGCCAGGGGATGGCGTCGTATTACACGTATCCGCAGGCTTCGAGTGAGGATCAGAAGGCGTGGGACGGGGCGATGGCGGCGCAGCGGACGCCACCGTTGAATAACTTTCAGTTGTCGGATCCTTACGTGGTGGTGCTGGCCTCGGGCCCGATGGGAAGCACGCAGCGGGCGGTGAACTTGATGTTTTACAATCGCAAGGGTGGGGTGCTGAAGTTGAATAAGGAGTTGGTACGCTCGCCGAATGATCGGGAAGGACCGCAAGTGCGAAGCTGGCAGGTGTTGGACAACGGAATCGCGTTGGAATTCAACGGGAAGACGTACATGTATCGCGGAAAGAAACAATGAGAGGCCGGTTGCACGAGACGGCATTGAAGGTGGATTCATGAGGGTCTATACTGAAGGAGTCTTCAGGAGTGAATCATGGCTCAGTCCACCGTCAGCAACGCCATAGAGAACAGCGCGGGATCCGCATCGATACGTGAGCGGGTGCAGTTGGTGATCGACTGGATTCGGCCGATCGTGCAGTCGGATGGCGGGGATCTGGAATTGGTGGATGTGACGCAGGAGGGGGTGGTATCGGTGCGATTTCTGGGGGCGTGTGTGGGGTGCCCGTCGCAGTCGCATGATTTGAAGGAGGGGATCGAGCGGAACATTCGGGAGAAGGTGCCGGAGGTGACGCAGGTGGTGGCTGTGGGGAGGTGAGGGGAGAGTGGAGTGGAGTGAGATTTTAGGAAGATATATTGGAGGGGTGGGGCATGCGATGGTGGGCACACTGATGGGTTTTATGTTGGGGACACTGTAGGGCACTTTATTTTGATGAATGGGGTACTTGGTGGGGTGCGCCGACGGAGGGTGCGGGCCGGGAAGTCGGAGGGGCCTCGGTGGGGAGGAGGTCGAGGTGGCCGGTGGTGGGATCCATGAGGAGTCCGTGGACCTGGACGTGCGAAGGCATGAGGGGGTGATGGCGGATCATGCGGACGGAGGCGTGGACGCCTTCGGCGGGGGATGCGAAGCCGGTGAGCCAGGATTGGAGATCGATGCCGGCGTGCCGGAGGGTATTGAGGGTGGTATCGCTGATGCCGGCGGCGCGGGCTTGTTGAATGATTTCGTCGTGTCCCATGCCGGTCATGCCGCAGTCATGGTGGCCGATGACGTAGATTTCTTCAGCGCCGAGGGAGTAGACGGCGACGAGGATGGAGCGCATGACGGAGCCGAAGGGGGCGGCGACGATGGCACCGGCGATTTTGATAATTTTGGCATCGCCATTTTTGAGGTTCATGGCTTTGGGGAGGAGCTCGGTGAGGCGGGTGTCCATGCAGGTGACGATGACGATTTTTTTATCGGGGAAGCGGTCGGTGCGAAAGGCTTCGTAGGCCTTGGTGGCGACGAATTCGCGGTTGAAGTCGAGGATGGAGGGGAGTTTGGACATGGGCAATTCGTTCTCAGAAAGACGCGGGATTCAACTGGTTTCGCGAGCGGCATGGATGGTGTGGAGTATTATCACCGTTTCCATACGGATTGTGAAGAGAATTCGATAGGCGTGCCGCTTACTCCCTTAGAGCAACTGGCGGATGGGTTAGGGCGAGGATTCGGATCCAGGAACGATCGCGAATACCGTGTAGATCATACGCGTGCAATATTTTGTTTCTGGCGCAGGTTTTCCAGTGCGTCCCGGGCGGGACTCATGCGGCCGGCGTCGGCGGCATCGAGGCCACGTTTGATGCCGCCGAGCATTTGGGAGCATTCGAGTTGTTCCTGCAGTTCGGCGACGGTTTTTTCGAGGGCGGTGACGCGGGATTCAAATTCGGATGTGGTCATGAGGGCTCCTTTCAAGAGCATGATAGCAGATTGGGAGGCGGGCGAGGAATGGGATTTGGTGGGGGAATTTGCGGTGGGTGAATCCACCCGCTCACGGGTTCGGAAGGGAGATTGGCGCTCCTTTACAGTCGCGGTTGCAGGGCGGGATGGCGTGGAAGATGTAATTGGAAAGTGAGAGCACATTGGGCATGCTTCTGGCACCGAGGTTGTGCCAGGAGCGTGGCACCCGGCGTATTTAATCTTTGTACTGCGGCCACGAATGATTCAGATTCAATTCGATTAGTCGTGTGAAACGCTTGGCATCAGCGTAGGTACAGCAAATCGGGCAACCGGTGCTAAGTTCACTCGGCCAAGCAGAATCACAAACAGCGCGAAGTTTCCATCCGTTTTCGAAGCTATACAAGGTGGACTTGCATAATGGACATCCAATTCGTCGTGTATTCCGTTGCCTCGAAAACGCGATTGGAAATTCAAATCCGCCATCGACGTTGCCATCTTTGTCGTACGTTTCTGCCAATACCGTAGTGGATTCGATTACATCATAAGAACCCTCGATCCTGAAATCACGCCCGAGATAAAGATGGTTGTTACGGCACTGGACTTTTATTATGTTCGCCGCATCACCCAGCACACATTTCTAATCTCTCAAATATTTAATTGCCGATTCCACAAATGAATTAGGTGTCATGTTGGGGGTAGGGACTGCTGGTAATCTGTCGCCCTTTTTTCTGGTACATTCAGTCAAAGCCCATTTTTCCAACCATTCGAGCAGGTCTTCTTTCTCTGACCGCTCGCTGTTTCTATTGGATTGTGTGTTGTTCATGCGCCCCTGTCTCCGTTTGTAACCACCCAGCCCGAAGGCCGGGGCTAAACATTTTAGATTTCCCGGTCGACGGCGGCGGCGATTTTTTTCAGGGTGGGCATGAGGTCCTGCAGAGATTTGGGGGTGATGGATTGGGCGCCATCGGTGAGGGCGTGTTCGGGGTCGTCGTGGGCTTCGATGATGAGGCCGTCGGCACCGGCGGCGATGGCGGCTTTGCACATGTCGGGGACGAGGTGGGCGTGGCCGGTGCCCTGGGAGGGGTCGATGATGATGGGGAGGTGGGAGATGCGGTGGACTTCGGGGATGATGGCGAGGGGGAGGGTGTTGCGGCAGTAGGTTTCAAAGGTGCGGATGCCGCGTTCGCAGAGGATGACGTTGGGGTTGCCCTTGGACATGATGTACTCGGCGGCGAGCATGAATTCTTCGAGGGTGGCGGAGAGGCCGCGTTTGAGGAGGACGGTTTTGCGGGTATCGCCAACGGCCCAGAGGAGGTTGTAGTTTTGCATGTTGCGGGCTCCGATCTGGAGGACGTCGGCGTATTGACAGACGAGGTCGATCTGGTCGACGGCCATGATTTCGGTGACGACGGCGAGGCCGGTCTGGGCGCGGGCTTCGGCGAGGATTTTGAGGCCTTCCTCGCCCATGCCTTGGAAGGCGTAGGGGGAGGTGCGGGGTTTGAAGGCTCCGCCGCGGAGAGCGGTGGCACCGGCGGCTTTGACGGCGTGGGCGCATCTGAGGAGTTGGTCATGGGATTCGACGGAGCAGGGGCCGGCGATGATGGGGATTTTTTTCCCGCCGGAAGTAGCGTCGAGGGTTCCGCCGAGGGGGACGACGGAGCGTTCTTTTTTCATTTCTTTGGAGGCCATTTTGTAGGGTGCGAGGACGGGCATGACTTTTTCGACACCGGGGGCGGTTTCGAGATTCTCTTTATTTTTGGCGCGGTCATCGCCGAGGGCAGCAATCACGGTACGCTCCGTTCCTTTGATGATGTGGTCTTTCAGGCCGAGCTCGCGGATGAGCTGGGCGACGTGGTTGATTTGTTGTTCGGTGGCGGCTTGGTCCATAACGACGATCATGGGGGACTCCGGTAAAAGAGGTCAGAGGTCTGGGATCGAGGGACTGTCATAAATGGGGAGGGGGCATCAGCAGGTAAATCGCCAAGGAAGCTCCGGGAGGGAGGTTGGGGCGAGGGCTTTTTGGATCTGATCAGCGAGGGTGAGGGCCCGGCGGGCGGTGGTGAGGGAGGCGTTGATTTGGGTAAGGAGTTGGCCGGGGGACATGGGGAGGCTCCTGAATAGGGGTGATGGGGAGGGGTAATTGGGAACGAAAAAAAGGCCTTGGGCCGGCAGGCGGGACAAGGCTTTTTGAGTCAAAGGGATGAGATGGGAAGTAAGTGCCTAGGCCCGCCAAAAATAGTGGGTGGTAAAAAAGGAATACCGCCAATAGCTCTCGGACCGATAGGAGTGAGACCGGCGTGTGTGTTTGGACAGGTCACTTGGCATACGGTCAATATGGCGTTGAATGTCGTAAAAGTCAAACTGAATGCGGTGCTGGAGCGGCATTTGAGTGCGGATGAGCTGTTGGCGTCCTGGTTGACGGGGGAGCCGGCGGCGGGGGTGATGCCGGGCAGGGAGGGCGTGCAGGCGGTATTATTTGACCTGGACGGGGTGCTGGTGGATACGGCGGAATTTCACTATCAGAGTTGGAAGCGATTGGCGGATGAGTTGGGGATTCGATTTGATCGCAAAGAGAACGACGGGTTTCGTGGAGTGGGGCGGATGGAATGTTTGGAGCGATTGCTGGGGGAGCATACGGCGGGGTTTGCGGAGACGGAACTGGAGATGCTGGCGGAGCGGAAGAACGGATATTATTTGGAGCAGGTGAAGAGGCTGATGCCGCGGGATTTGGCGGTGGGGGCACGGAGCCTGGCGATGCACTTGCGAGCGGCGGGGGTGAAGATGGCGCTAGTAAGTGCGAGCAAGAATGCGCGTCTGGTGGTGGAGCTATTGGGGATTGGGGATTGGTTTGACGCGGTGGTGGATGGGAATTCCGGGGTGAAGTCGAAGCCGGATGCGGAGGGATTTTTGCGGGCGGCGAAGATGCTGAAGGTGAAGGCGGGGCGGTGCGTGGTGATTGAGGATGCGGAGGCGGGGATTCGGGCGGGTCATGCGGCGGGGGCGAAATGCATTGGGGTGGGTGCGGCGGCGTACGGGGCGGATTTGGGTGTGGAGACAATTGGTGCGGTGACGCTGGAGTTGATCGAGCAGGTGCATTTGGGGACGCGCATAGGGGTGCGGGCCGCGGTGGCGAAGCGACGGTTGCGGGCTGGGGCGGCGTGAAGGGGAGCCGTTACTGGGTGAGTGGTTAAGTGGATAATGAGGACTTCAGAAAGTGGGTTTGTGAACGCGCGGATTGTTATGATGCAGCGGATGTTTATGGGATGGGTTATTTTTCGGACAATGTGGACGCTGCCGACGACGATGGTGGGTCTGGGCATGGGCTTGGCATGCACACCGTTTGGGGCGCGTTGGCAGGTGCGGCGGGGGGTGGTGGAGTTTTATGGAGGAGCGGTGGGGTGGCTGCTGGAAAAGGCGACGCTGCTGGAAGGCGGGGCGCTGGCGATTACGTTTGGCGATTGCATATTGGGGCGGAGTGCGGCGGCGCTCGACGTGGCGCGGGATCACGAGCATGTGCATGTGCGGCAGGCGCGACGGTGGGGGCTGTTTTTTATACCGGCATATTTGGCGGCAAGTGGCTGGATGTATTTTCGCGGCAGGGATGCGTACCGGGATAATCCATTCGAGCGTGAGGCGTATGGGGATTGAGAGGGAGGGTGGGGCGTCGCGAAAAGTTGTGGGTCGTGGTAGAACGGGGGGATGCGGGTGATAGCGAAACGAAATCGCGTGGCGATTGTGGCGGGGCTGGTGCTGGCGGCGCTGGTGTTGCGGGTGCTGCGCGGGGTGCAGGAGCCGGTGGTGAATCCGGATACGATTCGCTTTATTGAGCAGGCGCAAGCGATGGATGCGGGGGGCTTGCAGGAAGCGGCGCGGAGCGAAGTTTATCATCCATTGCATGCAATGATGGGGTTGGGGGTGCATGAGGTGATCGGGCGTTTTTTTGCGGATGATCGGGCGGCGTGGTTGTGGTCGATGCAAGGCGTGGGGATTTTGTGTGGGGCGATTTTGTGTGCGGTGATTTACCGGCTGGCGCGCGTGATGGGGGCACCGTTTTGGGCAAGTGTGGGGGCGGCTGCGCTGTGGGCGGTGGGGCGGCGTTCGGTGTCGTATGGGCCGGATGGGATTTCAGACATGCTGTTTTTGCTGCTGTTTGGGCTATCGATGCTGACGGGGATGCGCGCGATGCGGGGCCTGCACGATGGGGGGAGGACTTTTCAGCGGTGGCGATTTGCGCTGGCGGGCGCTCTGTCAGGGCTGGCGTACTGGACGCGGCCGGAGGGGCTGGCGGCGGCATTGATTTTGGCGACGACGATGTTGATAGTGGGATTGCCGCGGCCATACAAGAAGCAGGGGATGCGCCGGTTCAAGTTGTTTTCGCGGCGGCGAGTTCCGCTGGGGACGGCGTTGGCGGGGAGCGTGATTTTGCTGGGAGCAACGCTGCTGGTGAGCACGCCGTACATGATGATGATTGGGGGCGTGACGCAGAAGAAGGCGCTGGTGGAGGGGGAGGAGATGCGCGAGGAAATAATGACGGCGGGTCTGGGTGCGGCGCCGGTGACGTGGCGCTCGCTGAACAAGGTGACGATGGAGGTGGGCGAGACGTTTGGCTATGCGGGTGCGGCGTTGCTGTTGGGGGCGATGGCGTTGAAACCGACTTTTTGGGGGCGGGCGCGGTTGCGGGTTTTGACGGTGGTGTGGGTGGGTTTGTGGGGGAGCGTGATGTTTTGGTTGTTGCGGAAGGCAGGGTATCTGGATGGGCGGCACACGTTGCCGCTGCAGTTGCTGATGTATGGGATGTTGGCGTTGGGGCTGCTGGCGTGGCGTCGGCCGATGCTGGCGTGGCAGGGGTGGTGGCGGCAGCGCGAGGGCGGGGCGGTGTGGGCGCGGTTGCCGGCGTGGCGGAAAACGCGGGCGTGGGTGGGCGGATCGGTGGTGGTGATTTGGGGGCTGGCGATGTTGCCGGGATTGGTGCGGCTGGTGAAGCCGACGATTGACGACCATTTTTATATTCGGGAGGCAGCGGCGTGGGTGGCAGCGCATTCGGAGACGGATGCGGTGGTGTGTGATGAGCAACGACTGGTGGGGTATTACAGTGGACGGAAATATGCGTTGTGGCAGGGCTCGCCGGGGGAGCCGCAGTTGGAGAAGGTGGAGAAGGCTGGGGCGGAGCAGGTGATTCTGGCGTATGTGTTCCGGCCGGGATTGGGGGATGTGATTCAGGAAAGGATTGGCGTGTATCGGGCGGTGGCGCGGTTTGAATCGAAGGGGGCGGAGCGCGGCGAGGTGATGGTGATTTATAAGAAGTGAGGGAGACGGGGTATGATAATTGATCGTGGCGTTTGTTCTTTTGTTGGGTGGTGCGATGAAGCGTTGGATGAACCTGCGTTGGATGGTGATGGGTTTGCTGGCCGGGGTTGTGGCGGGGAGTACGTGGGTGGCAACGGCTGCGGAAAATGGCGTGGCGACGGCACCTGCGACGATGCGCAAGACGATCGTGGATATTGAGGGGGATCGTTTTTTGATTAACGGGGTGGTGACGCTGAAGGGGAAAAGTTACGAGGGGAAAAGCCGGGAGGGGTTGTTGCCCAATGCGCGGATGGTGCAGGCCACGTTCGACGATGAAAACGAAAAAACGCGGGGGATGTGGAAGTATCCGGATGGATCGGCGTTTGATGCGGAGCGGAACACACGCGAGTTTGTGGCGGCGATGCCGGAGTGGCGGAAACACGGGCTGCTGGGGATCACGGTGAATTTGCAGGGGGGGATCGCCGCAGGGGTATTCGAAGGAGCAGCCGTGGGTGAACTCGGCATTGGAGTGGGACGGGCGGTTGAAGGGGGCGTATATGGGGCGGCTGGAGAAGGTGCTGGACAAGGCGGATGAATTGGGGATGGTGGTGATCGTGGGATATTTTTATTTTGGGCAGGAGCCGCGGATGAAGGATGAAGCGACGGTGGTGGCGGGGGTGAAGAATGCGACGGAGTGGCTGACGGGGAAGGGCCATACGAATGTGCTGGTGGAGATCGCCAACGAATGCGATATTCAGTACAAGCATGAGGTGCTCGAACCGAAGCGGGTGGGGGAGTTGATGAAAGTGGTGCGGGAGAGTTCAGCGGGGAAGGTGAAGAACGGGGCGAAGCAATTGTATGTGTCGGTGAGCATGTCGGGAGGAAAGGTGCCCTCGGCGGAAGTGGTGGAGGCGAGCGATTTTGTTTTGCTGCATGGCAACGGGGTGAAGGATCCGAAAAAAATTCCGGCGATGGTCGAGGCGACGCGGAAGCTGAAGGGGTTTGCGGCCAAGCCAATCGTGTTTAATGAGGATGACCATTTTGGATTTGAGAAACCCGAGAATAATTTCCTGGCGGCAACGGCGGCGCATGCGTCGTGGGGCTATTTTGATTTTCGAATGAAGGACGAGGGGTTTGCGGAAGGGTATCAGTCGATGCCAGCGGATTGGGGAATTTCCAGTGCGCGGAAGAAGGGGTTTTTTGAGCTGCTCAAGAAAATGAGCGGGGAATGAGAGGGTTTGACGGACGCTTGCATGTTGGGAGAGTAAGGGCGAGACTTGGGGCATGGGTCAATGGAAAGATAATCGTACGAAGCCGGTCATTGGGATTGCCGGGGGGATTGGGTCGGGCAAGAGCACGATCGCGCGGATGCTGGGGGAATGCGGTTGTTTTGTGATTGATTCAGATGCGATCGCCCATCAGGTGTTGCAGAGCGAGGCCGTGAAGGGGGAGATTCGCAGTTGGCTGGGGGAAGGGGTGTTTGCGGCTGATGGTTCCGTGAATCGCAAGGCGGTGGGGCACGTGGTGTTTGCCGACAAGGCGGCGCTGGCCAAGCTGAATGGATTGGTGCATCCGCGGGTGGATGAGCGGCGTTTGGAACTGATGGCGGGGGCGTTTGGGGAAGGGCGATACAGGGCAATTGTACTGGATACTCCTTTATTGTTTGAAACGGGTTCGGAGCGGTCTTGTGATGTGGTAATTTTCGTTAACACCCCACTGGAACAGCGGTTACAGCGGGTGAGGGAGGCGCGGGGGTGGAGTGCCGAGGAACTGCGACGGCGTGAAAATTCACAAGTTTCACTGGACAAGAAGCAGGCAAATGCGGATTATATAGTGAACAACACCGGCAATGAAGCCGCAAGCCTTCGCCAAGTCCAGCTCGTACTTTCCCAGATACTTGCTGAAAAACCCTGATTGGATCGGAAGACCGGTCCGCAATCCCAGAAATTTTGCGATGGTTTTAGGCGTAATTGGTTTGGCGCTCAGGCGCGTTGAATGGGTGTTGTGACTTCCCCTGATATTCTTTTCTGTTCCTCCAATAAAAGGTTGGTTTTCATGGCACGCAGCGCACGCGGTCGGCGAAGTCCCCGTAAGAGTCCGGCACAGGCGGCACCGGTCAATCCGGCTCCGAACATGGATCTGGATGAGACGGATTTCATGGATGAGGCGGGTGAAGTGAATGTGGAAGCCGTGGTGGGGAAGGCCGCGTTCAAAGGCGAAGATGCCGTAACGGGTAACACGATCGTGGGAATGCCGCGGGATCTGGACCCACCGGCGGATGACTTGGGCCAGGATGGCGGGCCTTCCGGGGAACGGGCCGAGGCGCCGATGATCGGCAAGGCCAAGGCGTCGGGCGGGGAAGCGGTCATTGGAAAGACTGTGGGCGCGGCCATCAACGCGGCGGGGATGCAGGTGGACGATGCACTGCTCGACGATGAGACGCATCAGAAATATGAACAAGTGAAAAAGCAGGAGCTCCATCTCAAGGATTTGCAGCGGGCGAGCGTTCAGGAATTGCACGAGATGTGCAAGACCGAGGGGATTGAAGATTACATCGGCTTGAAGAAGCAGGATTTGATTTTTAAGATTTTGAAGAAGCGCATCGCCGACAATGGGCTGATGGTAGGCGAAGGCGTGTTGGAAATTTTGCCCGACGGATTCGGGTTTTTGCGTTCGCCGGAATACAACTATGTGCCGTGCCCGGATGACATTTATGTGAGTCCTTCGCAGATTCGGCGATTTGGGTTGCGCAGCGGGTGCGTGATTACGGGGCAGATTCGTCCGCCGAAGGAAAACGAGAAGTATTTTGCGTTGTTGCGGGTGGAGGCGATCAACTTTGAAGAGCCGAGCCTGCTGACGGAGAAGGTCAACTTTGAGGATTTGACGGCGCTGCATCCGAACAAGCGTTTCTACCTAGAGACGACGACGCAGGAAGTGAACATGCGCATCGTGGACATCGTTACGCCGATCGGGAAGGGGCAGCGCATGTTGATCGTGGCGCCGCCACGTACGGGCAAGACGGTGCTGATGCAGAAGATGGCCAATGCGATTGCGCAGAATCACCCTGAAGTCTATTTGATGATTTTGCTGATCGATGAACGTCCGGAAGAAGTGACGGAAATGCAGCGGTCAACGAAGGCGGAGGTGGTGAGTTCGACCTTTGACGAACCGAGCAGCCGCCACGTGCAGGTCGCCGAAATGGTGATTGAAAAGGCCAAGCGGCTCGTGGAATACAAGCGGGATGTGGTGATTCTGCTGGATTCGATCACGCGTTTGGCCCGTGCGTACAATACGGAAGTGCCGCACTCAGGCAAGATTTTGTCGGGTGGTGTGGATGCTAATGCGTTGCAGAAACCGAAGAAGTTTTTCGGTGCGGCGCGCAACATTGAAGAAGGCGGCTCGCTGACGATCATCGGGACAGCGCTGGTGGATACGAACTCGAAGATGGATGAAGTGATCTTTGAGGAATTTAAGGGGACGGGCAATAGCGAATTGCACCTGGACAGGCGTTTGGTGGAACGGCGGACGTATCCGGCGATCAATATCAGCATGTCTGGAACACGTAAGGAAGAACTGCTTCTGGAGCCGAAGGAACTGGATCTTGTGTACAAGCTGCGCAAAGTGCTGGCGGATATGAATCCGGTGGAAGCGATGGAAATGTTGAAGAAGATGGTGGAAAAGAAGCGGACGAATGCTGAGTTCTTGATGACGATGAACTTGTCGTAAGCCTTTCTGCTATCACATTTTAGAGAATATCGAACACATAAGCGCGACCCAGGGTCGGGCTTTTTTTTTGCGAATGGGGAATTGGGATCTATTGGAGTGGGGATTTGCGGAAGACGCGGTGGTAGGTGTAGGAGACGAGCAGGAGGGCGACACCGAGGGCGAGGAAGCTGAGGATGCGGGTGAGGGTTTTGGCGTCGGCCATGTCGATGAGGAGGACCTTGGCGACGGTGATGCCGAGGAGGGTCAGGGCGACGTAGCGGACGACCGGGAGTTTGCGGGAGAAGCCGACGAGGATGGAGATGAGGCCGGTAAGGGCCCACAGGACGCTGAGAACGACGTTTTTGATCAACCCGGGGGAGGAGAGATCGAAGGAGTCGACGACGCGGAGAGCCTCGACGTTGATGAGGGCGAAGAGGATGACGGCGATCCACCAGGCTTTGACGGATCGGGTGATGCCGGGGACACTTTGTATGAGGATGAGAATGCCGATAATAACGGCGTTCAGGGCGAATAGATTGAGGAATGGTGTCAGAGGGGTGAGTGTGTCGACCGGGACGAAGACAGGGCCGCCACGGAAGGAATCGCTGACAAGCCACTTGACAGAGCTGAGGACCAAGAGGCCGCCGGCGAGGGTGGAGAGGGTGGTGCTCCGCAGATAGAAATTCAGGCCCATGAAGAGGGCTACCCAGACAAGGGCAGCGAGCGTGAGATGATCGTGGGAGGGGATTTTGATGAGGGATGCGGTGCCGAAGGCGAGCGTGGCAAGGATGGCGCAGATGATGCCTGCATAGTTGTCGAAGGGGTGGGAATGGGAGATGGGGGTCCCGGCGGGGTCGAGGTCGGCGGGCTTGGTGAGGCGTGCGAGGGTGGTGCTGGTGAAATAGCCGACGAGGAGGGCCAGAATGGAGGAACCTAAAGCGAGTAGAAGCCAGAGGTTAACGTGGATGCTCGCAACTGTGAATAGGACGGTGCCGGAAATGAACCAGGGTTGGACGAGGTAGATGTGGCCCAAGGTGAGAAAGAGGAGGACGAGGGACCAGATGCGGGCGAAGCGGCTGTTAGTGAAGAAGGCGTAGACGGCAAAGACGAGGGTGAGGAGGCCCCAGGCGTAGGTGATGGATTCGGGGGCGTTGAAATAGAGGGGGACGGCGAGGGTGAGGAGGCCGGCGGATTGGATGGTGGAGGCGATGGAGAAGCTGCGGGAGGGGGTGGTCCAGAGGATGAGGGCGTGGATGCCGGCAAGACCGAGGAGAGCGATGTAATAATCAGGGATAGCGAGCTTATTATAGGTCAAGGCGAGGATGGTGGCGACCAGTAGGGTGTTGAAGAAGGAGAGGATGGCGAGGCCGGACTCGAGGAGGAGGGTGTTGGGACTGGTGCGGTCGAGGGATTCCTCGCGGGTGGAATATCCGCGGCGGAGGGCGGCGATGGCTTCGGCGAGAAAGAGGATGAAGAAGGCGCAGGGGGCGGCGAGGGCGAGAGGGCGGTGGTCGGTAACGTAGCTGCTGGCGCTCCAGGCGAGGATCCAAGTCCATGTGCCGACGAAGGTTAGGATGCGAAGGGGGAACCAGCGGCGTTTGAAGTAGGCGAGGGCGAGGCCGATGATGGTGAGGGCGAGGATGTAGAGGAGGAGGGATAAGGACTTGTCCTGGCCGGTGTTGAGGACGACGGGGGAGATGTAGAGGCCGAGGAGAGCGAGTACTGGGAGGACGATGAGGCGGGTTTGGAGGCCCATGGCGACGGCGGAGAGGCCGACGATGGCGACGCCGAAGAAGGCGACGGAGCGGGGGATGACGGGGGGGGAGAAAACGACGTAACCTGCCCAGAATGAAGCAATTAGGACGGATACTCCGAGGGACATGAGGACGGCGGCGAGGATGCGGGCACGGTGGGCGTGGAGGTACTGGCCGAGGCCGACGATGGTGGCACCGACGACGAGGGTGAGGAGGAAGCGCTGCATGGGGGTGGGATGGAACCAGCCTTGGTCCCAGGCGTATTTGAGGAAGAAGAGGATGCCGGCAAAGAAGACGAGGCTGCCGATCCAGGCGGCGACGGAGAGACCGAGGTGGGCTTCGAGGGTTTTGTTGGCAGGGGTGGGAGAGGGGGTCTGGAGGTAGGGGCGAGAGGGGGGTAAAGGGGGGGGGAATGGGGGGGT
>JBBRWV010000078.1:0-17854 GCA_038248985.1 Phycisphaerae bacterium | reverse complement strand
TGTGAACGAAGGCCCCACCCAACTCTTCGCCAGTAACCTCCAGAATTCCCTCATTCCCCCTCTGGAAACTCCGCCCAACATGCCGATAATATCTCTCAGTGCGAAACTGAGAAGGTCGGTGGAACCGAATTTCGCACACTCTCCCTGGCCCTGGATGGCGCCGCACCCGATGACGTTAGCCAAATCTGAGCCTTCCGCCCCCGTCAAGTCGCCCTCCAAAGGTCGACCGGCCACCCCCCCTTTGCGCGATAAACCTGCCGAAAAGCTCACCCTTGATGAGTGTGCTGTCGCCCTCGGTCTCATGCCCGCCTTCCCCCTGCCAGAACGCATAAAACCCGCATCAAAATTGAACAAAACGACTTATGCCCCGCGTAACTCTAGCCCTCCTCCGCCCGCTCCTGCGCGTCCCTCGCCCGCCGAAATCCTCTCTGCGGCAGTCTCTCTCGACGCCACCCCGCCCGCCTCCCGAATTGCCCGCAAGCGGCCCTCCAATCCAGCCGATTTGCTCATTATGAGTACCGTCGCCACCAAAGCCCCTTCAGCCCCTCCGGGCACCAATGACCTATTGGATGAACTCGTCGCCGAGCACATCGAACACGCCGCCGACGACATCACCCACGATATCCCCCCCGCTTCTCCTTCCGCCATGTCCGCCGATACCGACAACGGCCAGCCCACCCAACCAAAACTCCTCCGAGAAGAGATCGAAGCACTTCTTTCAGGCTCCAGTGACTATGTCCCAGAGGGAGAGGGGAACGCCCCTGCGCCTGTGAAGTATCCTGAAAAACTGGATCCATACCCCACGGAATCTCTGGCTACCGCCACCGACGAACTCACCGCCTCCGCCCAAGCCCTTTCGAACGAGATTGCCGCAGCCACCGCGATGGAAACGCCTTCCTCATCTCATCTACTGAACGAGCCCAACGCCGCCGCCAACGAGATTGACGCCTTCACCACCCAGATGTCAGCCCCCTTCGAACCCACGGTTGCCACGCCCGCCCCGGATATTCGTGGAACGGCATCGTTCAACCCTGAGCCGGCAGTGTCGCAGGAGGCGATCGCGACTTCCGATTCACCCCGGGGAGAAATCTCCGATGAAGCGGAAGAAAAAATCGCTGAAGCGGAAGGAGTTCTCCAGCAGGAACTCGCTGCCTTGATGAAGTCTCCCGTGGAAATGTCCTCCAGTTATACATCCACCAGCCTTCTTCCGACCGATTCCCCGTCGCCGCCGGTGGAACCATCCACGATGACCTATGTTCACATCGAAGCCCCAGAAGGCATCCGCTCGTCGGCACCGCTTGTTGTTCCCCACAATCACGCATCCCCATCCCCTGGCGTCGCGGCGACAGTTAAGTCCGCCAGCAAACCCAGCAAAATCGTCCAGGATGTCGCTCTCATGATCGCCCAACTCATCGACATGCCTTTCTCCTGGGTCCGTGAGATCGACAAACACGTCATCGGCATAGCGGCGTTTTTGATGCTTCTCTCCGGTGTCGCGTTATACGTCGTCGCCTGGTTCCTCGGCACCCATTGAAGTTCAAACCCTTCCCATAATCACGTTCCGAGGCACCCCTTATCGGACGCGACCAAACCACCGTAAATATTGACTTTTCGCTGATTTTCAACAATTTTTCCATGCGCCTGATGCTGTATGGATTCGTCGTCCGATAGGTTCAGTCGCAACGCAATTGTCACGCCTATTTCATGAATGATCACAGCGTGACGCAATCGCGGTGGAACCGCTGCTCATCTCCCGGTCGCGTGGATCGCGACTCCTTGCGCCGCCCGTTTGCACGCAAGTTTTCTCCAACGGCTATTGGCCAGGAGTGATCCCATGAGCAAGCGCGAACTTATCGACGCCATTATCCAGCACAACCGCACGGCCTCGCCGGAATTCCTTGCACGATTTGCGGAGACTGAACTCAAAGCCTATCTCGACCGAGTCGCACTTCTTGGTCGTGCCCGTGATCGGTTCAACATCCGGACCACTGTGGGTGCGGGTCATGAGTTGCAAGTAGCCTAACTAAAGCCTGGGGTTCGAAGAGAGATTTCCAATATTTCGGTCGGCGCTCGAACAGGAGCAGCAGGCAATCCGACCGCAATACAACTTGACGACGTGGCCGGCGAGTCGCGGGGTAGACTGGGGTGTACCCGGTTTACTGGTCCACCCGCTGCTCGTCGCCGCGTCGTCTTATTTTTTTTTGCATACAATTCCTTCCATGAAAACCTCGCTCCACACGCTTCAACAATCCATCACTCATTGCGAGCGTTGCCCGCGACTGCGTGCCCACTGCAAAACAAGTCGCCCTCGAAAAGCGTCTCGCTTATCGCGATTGGATCTACTGGGGCAGGCCCATCCCCAATTTTCTCCCCGCAGAACCTCGCACCACGCGCCTGCTATTGCTGGGCCTCGCTCCTGCAGCGCATGGGGCGAACCGCACCGGTCGAATGTTCACCGGCGACCGCTCGGGCGATTTCCTTTTTGCGGCCCTCCACGCTACGGGCTTCGCCAATCAACCGAACTGCACTTCACGCGAAGACGGCCTGCAACTCATAGACTGCGCCATTACCGCAGTCTGCCATTGTGCGCCGCCGGACAACAAACCCACTCTCAAAGAAATAACACAGTGCCGCCCGTTTTTGGATCAGACGCTCCAACTCCTGCCCGCTCTTCGGGGCATTGTCGCGCTCGGAAAAATCGCCTGGGATGCCGGGATTCGCGAATATCGCCAGCGTGGCTGGATTACCACGGAGCGTCCCCCCGCCTTCACTCATGGCGCTCTTTTTCAGCCTGTTGGCGTTCCCTTCCTGCTGGCCACGTATCACCCTTCGCAACAAAACACTTTTACCGGCGTCCTCACTCAGCCCATGTTGCAGGTGGTTTTCGCGCAGGCAAAGAAGCTGATCAACGCCTCCCCGCGTTAATCGTGGAATTCTTTTCTCCATTCAACGATCAATATCGCCGAACCGCCGGGTCCACCATCAAGGACCATGCATCAATTCCGCCGGCCATTGAATGCACATTCCTAAAGCCCAGCTTACGCAAGATTGCGGTTCCATTCATAGACCGCACCCCGTGATGGCAATGCACGACCACCGGCCTATCCTTCCATGCCGCGATTTCCTCGGCACGCTGATCCAACTCCTGAAGCGGTATCAAGAGGGTGCCTTCAATTTTCGTGGTTACAAATTCATTCGGTCGGCGCACATCCAATATCAGCAATTCGCGTTTTTCATCCACCCACTTTTTAACCTGTGCAGGATGCACTTCCCATTCAGGATTAATTGTCAGTTGCACCCCATCTTTGGTCATCACGGGCTTAGCGGCATTCGCTGCCGGCATCCCACAAAACACCTGGTAATCTATCAATTGCGTCACCGTCGGGTTGTCGCCGCATACCGGGCATTTCGGATCACGCCGCAAGCGCAGCGTTCGAAACTGCATGTCCAGTGCGTTCAAAACTTGCAGGCGGCCGAAAAGCGGGGAACCGATCCCCGTGAGAATCTTGATCGCCTCGTTGGCCTGAATGCTTCCGACGATCCCGCACATCGCCCCCATCACGCCTCCCTCGGCGCAACTCGGGACCATCCCGGGCGGCGGCGGCTCTGGATACTGACAGCGATAGCAGCCTGTCTGAATCTGCTTGCCGTTCCACTCCTTCAAGTGCGGTGCAAAAACGGTGTTCAGTCCCTCAAACCGGAAAATGGATCCATCGACGTTCACTTTTTTGAGTAGCACGCACGCATCATTCACCAAGTACCGCGTTGGAAAATTGTCTGTCCCGTTGATTACCAGGTCGTACGGTCGGATCCATTCCAGAGCGTTGCTTGATTCAATCCGCCCTGCGTATTTGATGATCTTCACCTCCGGATTCAACGCTTGGAGCCGCTTCTCTGCCACATCCAACTTTGATAGCCCCACATCCGCGGTCGTATATAATATCTGCCGCTGCAGGTTCGAATGATCGATCGTGTCGAACTCGACAAAACCGATCGTCCCGACACCCGCGGCCGTCAGATACAGAGCGATAGGGCATCCCAAGCCCCCCGCCCCCACGATCAGCACTTTCGCGGCCAGTAATTTTTTCTGCCCCTCCTCGCCCACTTCCGGCAATGAAATATGCCGTGCATAACGCGTCCGTTGAGTTTCCGTCAAGGTTGCAGTGGTGGGGCAGGCGCTGGCCATCTGTTATCTCCATTCATTCAAGAAACCGCAGGGCTGCTATTATAGACGCGAACTCCTCACGCGTGAACGGATCCGCAACGATGCAGCTATTCCTAGCCGAAAGTGTTCTCCGTGCCGTAGCCGCCGCAGGCGTTGCCGCATATCCTCGCGAGTGCTGCGGCATTCTTCTCGGCCGCTTTCATCCCGATCGCGCGATCGCCACCCATGCGATCATCGCGCCGAATATCGCCGAATTGGGAGAACAACACCAGCGCTATATTTTGGATCCGCTCGTCTTCCTCCGCGCCCAACGGGTCGCCGAAGCCATGGGCACCGATATCGTCGGATTTTACCACAGCCATCCCGATCACCCGGCCCAGCCGAGCGTCTTCGATGCCGAACACGCCTGGCAAGGCTATTTTTATGTCATCGTCTGTATCACTCGTGAGGGTCCGCAAGAGGTTCGCGCCTACGGCCTTTGCGACGATCAGTCCGCCGTGATGCGGGAAATACCGCTCGTCCTGGTCTCAGAGCCCGATTCGGCATTCTGAATCCGCGACTATGTCCCCAGCGCGGATCGCTTCTCGCCAATCAACTTGATCAAGGCCTTCTGCGGATCTGCAAACTTGGCCAACCCTTCGCTCATCAGCGCCTGCTCCATTTTTTCCGGGTCCACCTTCGCATCGATCTCGTCCAGGATCGCCGGCGACGGCATCTGATTCACCATTTTTCGGTACTGCTTGTTCAACTTCTCCACTGCGTCATTTGTCGCTGGGGGGTTCGTCTGGATATCACTTCCTGCAAGTGCTTCGACGTATTTGTCCGCCGGGTCCGAAGGCTTCTTGGTGCCCGTGCTGGCGAAAATAATCTCCTGTTGAAGCGGCAACCTCTTTGGCACCCAGAACTGTTGATTGAGTTTCCACAATCGCTTGGCGTTCACAATTCCCACCAGGCCCTGCGCTGACGACGACAGCGTAGGCACGTGTTTTTCCGTGTAAACATCCACGCGACTCACAAAGATGGAATAGACACTCTTGAAAAAGGCCGTTCCCCCCACTCGGCGCTGCGCCCCGCGCCATGCGTTATCCCGTGCAGTAACATACTGCCGTTCTGAAAATATCAGCGTTACATTCAGCGTCACACCCGATTCCGCCAGATCCTCCAGTGCATCCAACCCTGCAGGCGTCGCCGGCACTTTGATCATCCGATTTGTTTGACCTGCCGCCCATTTCTTTCCCAGCGAAATATAGCGTCGAACCCGCTCTGCATGGGGAATTCCCGCCGCCACATCTTCGATCAGCGGATCCAACTCAAAACTTACATACCCATCATTCCCCTGCGTTTCCATGTGAACGGGCGAAAAAACTCCTTGTGCATCTTTCACCAGTTCGTCCGTCAAGGTCCAGGCGATGTCCTCATCCCCCAACCCTGATTCCACCAGTGCTGTCAACCGCTTATCAAACCGGCCGGTCTTCACCAGTTCGGAGATTATGATCGGGTTGGAAGTCGCCCCCGTCGCTCCCAGCCCGCGATTTCGTCGCACCAAGTCCGGATCAATGGAATCCAGCCACAGTTTTGTTCCCGTTTGGATAAGCGATTTCAGTGACATGATTCACTCCATAAGAAAGTTGATTCAACTACCTTTCCGGGGTGCCAATTCGTGTTGCAATTTGAACGGCTTGGGCTCAATCCTCCAGATCAAACCCAGTCCACATGTACAAAAACTGCGGTTGCATTGCGTTCAATGCGTCTCCCAGATTCGCGTCGATCTTCACCATGTTGATCTGCGTTGCGCCCACCGGCGATTGCGCATAGGTCGATCCCTTGAAATCTCCTACCCGCGAAAACGTCACCAGTTTTGCCTTCTTGATTCCGGCGAGCGATTTGGCCTTCGCGATCCCCGCATCCAAGTCGCCAGTCTCATCAATCAGTCCAAATTTCGCCGCATCCGCACCCGTCACAACCCGCCCGTCCGTCAACATTGCCCAGTCCTTGTCCGCCACCTTGTTGGGCGATTTCTTGACGATGTCCAGGAAACTTCCGTAGTAGTCATTGATCATTTTCTGCAGTAGCTCCCGATCTGAAGCTGCCAACGGCTTGTCTGCCGCCTCCGCCGGCTTGAACTGGGACCCCATGTCCTTGTTCACACCGCTCTTCACCGCTTCAGTCGTGACGCCGATCTTGCGCAACGTCTCATGGAAATTCACGGCGTGAAAAATGACTCCGATTGAACCCGTGATCGTCGTCGGATATGCCATTCGATAATCCGAAGCGCAGGAAAGGTAATACCCTCCGCTGGCACACACATCCATCATGCTTGTCACCACTGGCACCTTGGTCTTCTCCCGAAACGCCAGCAAATCGCGATACATCATGTCCGATGCCGTCACTGTTCCGCCGGGCGAATTGATTCGCAGGACCACAGCCTTGATGTGGGGGTCGCTGGCGATCGCATCTAGTGTTTCGCGGAAATCCGAAACCGTATTTGTTCCTCGCCCCAGCAATCCGGAACTACGCGCATTGGCGATCATTCCCGATACTTGCACCACCGCCACCTTATTCGAGGTCCACGAATCCCCACCGGGCAGTGTCTGTTGTCCCAGCCGCGAATCCGCCGGGACGATATCGATCCGCACGGTGCGCTGCCCACAGCCACTCAGCATCGCGAGCACTATCGCCATCCCCGAACATCGCATCACTAAACCGGCGAAATGACTCATATACCGTGCCTTTCAAAGGACCATCAATCTGAAATCTGCTGTCACAGGATGCAGCGCAAGTGAGTTCAACGGCCTGCTCAATCCTTCCTTTCCACAATCTGCATCATGTTCCCTTCGCAGTCTTGGAAGGAAATAATACGCCCGCCACCGACCGCTTGGACAATTTCTCCCAGGAATTTTACATTGCATGCCCTCAGGTGCGCGAGTCCCTCATCGAAATCCGCCACGCACCAGGCCCCGTGAGACAGTCCCGGCTCATGCGAATTCCGCGCATGCCGGGGCGAATCGTTCCGCGGCATGACCTCGATCATCCAACCTTGTCGAAGTCCCAGCATGACCCTCGTCGATGATTCGTTGGTTTTTTCCGTCAGCAGTGGGGGGGGAGGCGGGCCAATCAGATATACTTTTTGCGTTTGCGGGGCAATCGGCCCAGCTTCGGCGTGGACGACCAAGCCCAGCACCCGTTCATACCACGCCACCATCGCCGTTGTGTCCGCTGCCGCAATCGCGAAATGATCTAAACGCTGACATTTCAACATGAATGCTCCAATTTGTTCTAAGCAAGAGTTCTGTAGAGTGTGGCACGGCAATCCGGCTATGACAAGCCACAATTATAGGACGAGCTGCCAAATGTTTACAAAACTGAAAATACTCCGTCACACGGGATTGTTGTCTTTGAGAATAAAGGTTGATAAAACCGGTCTTTTCACTTGCCAGTTGCTTCTTCCGGGGTATCTTTAGGTATTGAGAAGGGCTCATAACGTGCCCGTGTCATACATTTTTTGGGAGAGAGAGCATGGAAACAATGCAATTCCAGCGCGTTGGTGTTTTTGCCGCCATCGCCGTCGTTATGGGTCTTTCTGCAGCAACCGCTCGCGCAGATAACGTCCCTCCACCACTTATCCTCGATATCAGTTTCAACTGGGTGGCTGATCCCCTCCCTCCAGCAACAATCACCCAGTTCGACCCAGTCACTGTTTTCTACAAGGTGAACAACACCGCCATCAGTACCAATCTCCCCCTGATCGTGGACGGCTCCACCAATTCCGGCATCGGAACCACCGACAACGTGAACTCCTCGGATAGCTATACCACCTTTGGACTATTCGGGGTCTATACCCTGGAATATCTTGCACCTACTATCACTGGCAATCTGGCTCCGGCTCCTGTGTTTCAGCAGGGCATCGCCGTGGCGTTTGTCCTCCAACCGGACAATGCCCCTCTCAATATCTCCTTTGACGCAACCTTTGCTGATTTCCTTGCAACTCATCTCAGTGAGGATGAAGCCTCCATTACCGCCGCCCTGATCAACGCCAACAATGGCAATACAGATCAACTTGCGATCGATTTTTCCCAATACATCATCAATCGCACGGATACCAACGGTCTGATCAATACCGATTCCACGATCGGCAATACCATGACGATTATCGCCTTTTCGGATGGCGTGGCCATCGGCGACGCCAGCTTCTTCATTTCCGCTCCGGGTGGAGATATCCCCGAACCGGCATCCCTCGGCCTGCTCGTTCTCGGCTCGCTGGCCTTGCTCGCACGTCGCAAGTCGTCACGCGCATAAAACCTCCACAGTATTGCAAACAAAGGTCGCGGCGGAGTGAGGGAGTCCGTGATCGAAGTCGATAAAGATGCCCGGCTGGTTGGAAAACCGCCGGGCGTCGCCACTTTTGCCCATTTTCTTGTCTGTTTCTTTCTCCCGCGTGACGTATCCCTCCAGACTCGCGTATAATCCCCCAACTTTTCACGCAGGAGCTCCCATTATGTCTCAACCCCTCGCCAAACTCGCCCTCGAAGACGGAACCATCTTTGCCGGCACCGCCTTCGGCGCTACCGCGACCAGCGTCGGCGAGGTCGTATTCAACACCTCCCTCTCCGGATATCAGGAGATACTCACCGACCCCTCCTACAAAGGCCAAATCATCACGATGACCTATCCCCAAATCGGCAACTATGGCATCGCCGACCAGGCCGATTACGAATCTGCCAAACCGCAAATCGAAGGCTTCATCGTCAAAGATCTTTCGCCCATCGCTTCGAACTTCCGCTCTGTGGAAACCCTGCACGACTACCTCGCGCGTCACGGCATTCCCGGCATCGCCGGCATCGATACCCGCGCCCTCGTCACCAAACTGCGTACTCAAGGCGCCCTCAAAGGCGTTCTTTGCACCGATCCTTCGCTTATTCAAAACGATGTCGATTTGGTGCAGCGTGCCAACGCCTGGTCAGGTATGAACGGTCTCGATCTCGCTAAAGTCGTCACGCCCGCGGCTACTTACACGTGGGGTGAATCCAAAGGGACTTGGGCTCAGCTTACCGATCATCACAGCGCCGGCTCCTTGGAAAAACAGCATCACGTTGTCGCCATTGACTGCGGCCTTAAACGCAACATCCTTCGCAACCTTGTCCAGTCCGGCTGCCGCGTCACTGTCGTCCCTGCTTTCGCCTCGGCCGAAGAAATTCTTGGCCACAATCCGGATGGCGTATTCGTCTCCAACGGGCCAGGTGACCCACAACCCGTCACCTACGTCCAGAATTCGCTCAAGAAGCTGATCGGGAAAAAACCCATCTTCGGTATCTGCCTTGGGCATCAGCTTCTCGGTCTTGCCCTCGGTGCAAAAACCTACAAACTCAAATTTGGCCATCGCGGCGGCAACCAGCCCGTCCAAAACACGGGCACTGGAAAAGTCGAAATCACTTCGCAAAATCATGGCTTCGCGGTCGATGCCCCTTCCCTCCAGGCCGGCGGTGGCGAGCCCACCCACATCAACCTCAACGATCGAACCCTCGAAGGTTTCCGGCACACCTCCGAACCCATCTTCGCCGTCCAGTATCATCCTGAAGCGTCCCCCGGCCCGCACGATGCAACCTATCTATTTGACTGTTTCATCGACATGATCAAAACAGGGCGATCCCCGACTGCCGAAAAAATGTTTCATGCCCAAACCAAGCGCAACGCGGTGTGATTTATCGGCAGGGCAACCTTATTTTGCTGAGGCGGGGAAATGCACTGCGGCAGTGTGTACGTTCAGGGCTCATCTTCCGACGCACGGATTCATTTCCTCAACAATGGCATCTGCAGCACTTCCACCGTGCCTAGTTTTTCCAGCTTCTCTTTCACTTGATCGGCCGGCGCAACAATCACCAGCGTAATTTTGCTGTCGTCCACGTACTGTGTAAATATCTTCTGAATGTCTTCCGCGGTCACTTTGGCAACGCGTTGCGGATATACGTCGAAGTAATCAATCGGATAATTATTCAGAATTCCATCGACGCGTCGCTGCGCCTGCGACCACGTCGTTTGCATTTGCATGAGCATCGCTCCGGCAACCCGCAGTTTGGTTTCGGACAATTCTTTCTCTGTCACCGGTGCTGTACGCATTTCCGTCAAAACCTTGAAGCACGCTTCGATCGTCTCCAGGGTGGTTTCAATTTTTGTGTCGGTGGAAACTTCAAAACTTCCCGCCTGGCGCGACGGCGAAAAATATCCGCCGATGCCGTAAACGTAACCCTTCTCTGCCCGCACATATCGACCCAGACGTGAGTCAATGCCGGCCGACAAAATCTGCGATCCAATCGAACCGGCAAACTTCTCATCGCTCTCCAGCGTAAACGCCAGAGCGCCCATGCGCAAGTTGCTCTGCCGGGCGTCCGGCCGGTCAATAAGAATAATGCGCCGCTGTTCGGCAGGCGCCGGCAGTTTGATTTGCCCATGCGACACCTTCGCGACAGTGATGTTGCCGATAAGGTTCTTCGCCTGCACCTGTGCATCCTCTAAGCTGACATCCCCGGCAAAAATGAGCACCGCGTTATCTTTTGATTCCTTGTCGTTGGTATAGGTCCGCTTGTAATATTCCTTCACATCATTCAATGTGATGGCATCAATGCTCTCCAGCGTCGCCGCACGGCCCATCGGTGAATCGCCGAATAGCGCGCGGTCCAGTTCTTGATCCGCCACGCGCGCCGGATTGTTCAACGCCAGCCGCAACCCCGACAAGGATTGATTCTTCAGGCTTGCAAACTCCGCCTCATCAAACGCCGGTGATGTCAGCATCTTGTTCATGAGCGTAATCGCCGTCGGCAGTTGCTCTGCCAGGCATGATCCCGAAAGACGCGTGAAATCCCCGCCATCTGAAACTTCCAGCGAAATGCCTGCGGATTCCAGCTTTTCATTAAAAGCATTGTAAGTGGTGCCAACCGGGCCGCGCCGCACCATTGACGCGGTAAGCGACCCAAGCCCGGTTTGTTTCGCCGACTCATCATGCGAGCCATTTCGCAACGTGAGCGACCAATGCACGATGGGCAATCGCGTATCTGACATAACAATGGTTCGCACGCCATTCACGGTGGACTCCACGCCTTTCTCGAAGCTCGCGGTGGGCATTCCCGTAATGGTGGGAGGTGTCGTGGGGTAATCCGTGGGGAACTTCATTTTGCTGCGGGTACCTGGTTGGGATGAAGGAACTGTTGCCGCTGGCTCAACGGGTGCCGTGGGCTGCAGAGTCAAAGGCGCCTTCGGATCAGGTTTGATGATCAGCGTGGTGGAGGCTTCGTCGGTAAGGAATTTCTTCGCCACACGCGTGAGATCCGCCGCCGTGATGGCTTCAATTCGCGCCAGCCCCGTGTTGATGCGATCCAGATTTCCGCGGTAAAGGAGCTCACCCCCTAGCTGTGCCGCAACCTGCTCGGCGGTTTCAAAGCGCTTGGCGTATTCCAGTCGGTACTGCACTTTGGTCTTGGCGAGTTCATCTGCGGTGACGGGTTGATCCCGGATCGCCGCAATTTGCTCACGCAAGATTTTTTCCACTGCCGCAATATCCTTGTCCGTCAACAGCGTCGCCTGGACGCCCATAAAGCCGCCGTCTTCCAACGCCCATTCCAACGCATCGGCCTGGGCGCACAACGGATCCTTGCTCGTTACCAACGCTTGCGAGATCCGTGAAGAACGTCCGTCCCCAAGAATTGCCAGCAACACTCCGAGTGCATCTCGGTCGTCGTCGGCCCAAACCGGCATGCGATAGCCAATGACGATGCGATTGAGCGGCACGCGCATGGCGACTTCGCGCCGCCGTGCCTCCGTCTGTGCCGGCTCCACCGGGCTGACGCGATGAATGTCCGGACTTTTCGGGATCCAACCGTAATAGCGTTTGACCTGTTCCTGTGTTTTTTTGACGTCAATATTCCCCGCGACCACCAACACCGCATTGTTGGGCACATAATACGTATTGAAAAAATCCTGTAGCTCCGACGCCTTGGCCGCCCGCAAATGATCCATGTTTCCGATCGGCGTCCACTGATAATTATGCTTGGTGAAAATTGTCTGAACCATCTCCTCCCACATCGTGCCATAGGGCTGATTCTGCCGCAGCCGCCACTCCTCCGCCACCACGAGTCGTTCCATCTGAAATATCGCCGGCGACACCTTGAACGAAGCCATGCGATCGGCTTCCAGCCACAGCGGCAATTCGGAAAAAGTCGCCGGTACGGTGTTGATGTAAACCGTTTCATCAAACGATGTGTAGGCGTTCGAATATCCCCCCACATTTTGCAAAAGCTTCATATGCACTTCCGGCGCCACATGTTCCGAACCTCGAAACATCATGTGTTCAAACATGTGGGCAAAACCATTCCGGTCCGACCGCTCATCCTTGGAGCCCACATGATAGAACACACGCACATGCACCACCGGTGAACTCGGCATCGGCGCGTAGATCACACGCAGCCCATTCGACAGTGTCTCGGTCGTAAACGGTGTCGTCGCTGCGAGTCCAGACTTGGGCGTAACGGGTGACGTCGAAGGCATATCCGCCGAGTGGACTGCCGATGACGCGATCATCGTCAAAATTGCACTGGTTATTAGCCCTAAATTGCGGGTCCGGAATTTCAATTGGCGCATAAAAAGACGTCCGAAAGTTCTGGCTGACTGCATGCACGACTCCGAAAAAGACTCATCCCGTGTATGGTGATGTTAAGTTGCTATGGCGGCAAGCCTGTTTCAAGCAAAAGAAGGTTGAATCTGCAAACCGGCAAGTGGGTCGGTGGCCGAAAAAAAGCGCCTCTTGACCGGCAGTGATTGCCCTTCCATACTGCGTTTTGCGTCGTGCTTTTGTTCAAACGCGGATTATTGCGAGCTTCCAGATGAATGTGCCACAGGCAATGCCACATTCCAAGGTACTCTGTTACCTAACGCCAAATGGCGTCTCAACGCCGACGCGTGTCCAAATCGTTGCCGCGGCGGCGATGCGTTGGCTGGCGCTTGCGCCTGTGCTGACAGGAGGCACCCTGATGTATTTTGCATTGCGGGATATTCGGGAGCATGCGAACTATTTTGGCATCTGCTATTGGCAATGTTTCAAGGAAGGGCTGCAGAACTGGGATTCTTCTGTATGGATGGCGCTGGTGGCTTTGGTCATCCTGGCGATCACTGTGCCGTTCTGGGCGTTGGCACCTTATGTAGAACGCGGCCATCGTCCATTGTGCGGGGTCGCCTACGCGTTCATGATACCTGTTATAATTATCGTTGTGCTGATCGCTTTGAGCACGGTCAGTGCGGGGATATTGATGCCAATAGACGCGGTAACCCAGCTGAAATCCAGCACGGTCATGGAGAACTCGCGCCTTCTGTTGTCGATCATTCTTTTCGTTGCAGGCGGCGTATTTATTTTTCTGGTTCTGCTGTCAAAAGACGTCATGGGATACTTGCTCTGGATCGCTCGATGTCCCAGCGCGGAAAAACCCGCCGTGAAGTTTTTGGGATGATGGTTATGATCCCGTTGTAATCGCTGATTATTTTGAGGTTGCCCGCGCATGAAACTTGCCTTCTCCACAAATGCCTACAAAAAAACCACTCTCGAACTCGCCATTGAATCTATCGCCTCCGCCGGGTACGCCGGCGTCGAACTTATGGCCGATATCCCCCACGCCTATCCGCCTCACATGTCGGCTGAACGTATCGCCGCCGTCAAATCACTCATCGCCCGGCTCAACCTCCAAGTCAGTAATGTCAACGCCTTCACTCTTTTTGCTCTGGGTGACACGTATCACCCGACGTGGATCGAAGACGACATCCGCCTCGTGGGCCATCGTATTGCCCATACCAAGGCTGCCATCGAAATGACCGCCGCGCTCGGCGGCAAAACCATCTCCCTCCAACCTGGCGGACCGCAAGGCGCACTTTCTCGTGAACAAGCCCTCCGCCGATACCGCACCGGCCTCGAGGAGGTCCTCCCCACAGCCCAAAAACACAATATCACCCTGATGGTCGAGCCCGAACCCGGCCTCATTATCCAGCACTCCCACGAATGCGTCGAATTTCTCCGCGAAATCAATCACCCGAACCTCAAAATGAATTGCGACCTTGGCCACTTCTACTGCGTCGAAGAAGACCCCGCCACGGTCGTGCGTGAATGCGCCGAGTGGATTGCCCACATTCATCTTGAAGACATCAAAGCCAACCGCGTCCACCAGCACCGCGTCCCCGGGGAGGGTGCGATGGACTGGCCCGGAATCTTCGTCGCCATCCAGGAAATCAACTACGCCGGCTGGGTCACTGTTGAACTCTACCCTTACGAATCCACCGCTGAAGAGTCCGCCAAAAAGGCCCGCGAATACCTGCGGGCGTGGACTTGATTACTAACCCTCGCCCCGCCGCAGCTTCCCGAACTAACCCCCCACGCTCCGAATCTTCAATACATCCATCATCGTCCGCACGCCCGGCGCCAACCCGCCAACCATCATCGCCGCATTGACCAGAATCGCCGTCGTACTGGTATCCCCCGGAAACCCTGTCATCGCCCGTACCACGATCGGCCGCATCGCATCAATTTGCACCTCGTCATACGTCTCTGCCCCCAGCGCCATTGTCAGATCCAACACAATCTTCTCCTTTCCGCCCACATACCCCGATGCAATCGATTGCATGCCGCGCACCTGCCCCTTCTTTACCTCGAAAAATTCACTTTTCACCCCAGTTTTCGCCACAACTGGAATCGTTTTCTCTTCGACGCGCTGCAACTTCCACCCCAGTCCCGCCGCAATCATCGCCACTGATTCCGCCAACCCCACATGCCCAATGGAATTCTGCTTCGCCAGTTTCTTCGCATCCGCCAAACTCATGCCCGCGCCCACCTTTTTCTGCAGTTGATATCTCCGCATCCTCGCATCCAGCGTCCGTACTACTTTGATTCCCTTCACACTCGCACACACCGCTGTGCACGCCAGCGCAAACGCGTCCATCGCGAATCCCGGGTTCACCCCCGTCCCCAAAACAGCGACACCCTTCTTCGCCGCCAACGCATCGATTTCTTGCGCCAGTTTCTGCGACCGGTAGGGGGGATACGCCAACTCTTCGCAACTGCTCACCACTGGAATTCCCGCTGCAATGAGCGTTCGAAGAGTCCCCGCCACCGCCGCCGTTGTTGACCCCGTGCACAATATCGCCACATCCACTTTCCCTGCCGTCTTCAGGGCCTCTCCGATCGTCTCACTCACCCGCACGCCAGGAATTTTCAGCGCAGAACCTTTCGCCCCCAGCATCACTTCACTCAGTTTCTTCCCCACAAAATTCGGATGGATATCCACCACCCCCACTAGTTTCATATGCTTCGGCCGCCCCAGCAAATCCCGAATTACACCCTTGCCGATTTCACCCATTCCCAAATGTAAAACACGTAACATGCACGAATCCTTTCGCCAGACTATCGCTCGGCCCCTGAAGGCGCGGGCGCTCCAATCCATTCAATCGCAGAAGTCTACTCGTGCCGGCCCAAAAAATGAACTCTCTCCCAACGCACCCCCCTCCCTGTGTGATCGCCCATCCCTTATAATCCCACTTTTCATCACCGGAGAATCCCCCATGCCGTACCTACCCCCCGCTGACCACCTCGCCAAGGCCCGCAGCCTGCTTGCCGAAACCCACGCCAACGGCGGCCTCGCCCCCCTCAACCTCGAGCAGTTCTGGAATGATCAGGATCTTGCCGCCAAGAACCCCTTCGGCCCCTCCATTCCGCAACTGCCCCTCAATATTTTCTACTCCAACGAGCCCATCTTTGATGAACTCGGCGTCTCGGAAGATTTCGGGCGCCTCGGACGCGAACATGCTTGGCGCGTCGGCCTGTATAAAGCCTACAACGATAAGTCTGAGAAAATCATCGGACGCCGCCTTCTCTCCGAACGTCTTCCCGCGCTTCCCGAGCATCAGCACCCCCGCGTCAAGGAGCTTCACGATATCTTCGAAGCGCAAAACACCTGGCACGGCTGGTCGTGGTGGCTCAATCAATCTGCCAACGATGAGGCGGAACTCGCCAGCCTTCTCGATCGCGTACAGCGCCGCCTGGAAAACCTCCGCGAATTTCTGCTCCCTCCAAACTGGGACACTGAAAAAGCACGCCTCTCTGCCCTCGGTTTCAAGCCTTGGCTTTACCGAAATCAACGCGGCCCCTGCACATTCGCCTGTTCTATATTCGGCGCAGAAAACCTGCTCCTCCTCTGTCTCGACAACCCTGACCTTGCCGCTCGGTTTCGCGATCTCATCCTCCAGGCCATCCTGGAACGCGCACGCCTCATCGACGAGGAAGCCGGCTACACCCCACAAACCGCGCCTCACGGATGGAGCTGGGCCGACGACAATTGCTGTCTCTTCACACCCGACATGTATGAATTCTTCGGTGCCCCTATCCTCCGCGCTGTCTTTGCCCGCTACTGCCCCGACCCCCACGATAACCGCTTTCAGCATTCCGACTCCGCCATGGGCCACCTCCTTCCCATTCTTGGCGCCATGAACCTCACTGGCACCAACTTTGGCCCAACTCTCACCGTCGCGGAAATCCGTCGGCATTGCCCCACAGCCGTTATCCAAGGCCAACTGGCCCCCTTCACTTTTTCCAGAAACGAAGAAGAAAACCTGATCGTGGAACTCCTCCGCGATTTCGATCAGGCCCGCCTCCAACGCGGCTTGCTCTTCTCCACCGCGGGCTCCATCAACAATGGCTCACGCCTCACAGGAATGCGACTCCTCATGGCCGCTACCCAACGCTGGTGCCGTTACGGCTGACCTTCACCACTGCGGGCCCGCAGCGAAAAGACCTTTCAATCAAGCGGGACATATATTCCCTCCACACTCTTCCCTATAATTTCACCCGTCACCACATACCGCAAGGATGCCTTCATGCCCACCCCTCTTCTGGCCCGCATCCAAAACCGCTCCGCCCTGGTAGGCATCCTCGGCCTTGGTTACGTTGGCCTCCCCCTCGTCCGCGCCTTCACCCGCGGCACCGCCAACCAGAAGGGGCTCCGCTGCATCGGCTTCGATGTCGACCCCGTCAAAGTCAAGAAACTCCTCGCCGGTCAGAGTTACATCAAACACATCCCCTCCGAATTTATCCGCGAGCTCCTGATCAAGGGCCACTTCGACGCCACTACCGATTTCGCTCGTCTCAAGGAATGCGACGCCCTCATCATCTGCGTCCCCACCCCCCTCACCAAAAATCGCGACCCCGACATGCAATTCGTCCAATCCACCGCCGACACCATCGCCAAGCATCTCCGCAAAAACCAAATCGTCATTCTCGAATCTACCACTTACCCAGGCACCACCCGCGAAATCGTCCTGCCCGCCCTCGCTAAGTCCAAACTGAAAATCGGCAAGGATTTCCTCCTCGCCTATTCCCCTGAGCGCGAAGACCCCGGCCGCACCGACTTCAATACCCAGTCCATCCCCAAAGTGGTGGGGGGGTACGATGCCTCAAGCCTCAAGGTCGCTTCCGCCCTCTACCGCTGCGCCGTCCAAACCGTCGTCGAAGTCAAATCCCTCGAAATCTCCGAAGCCTCCAAAATTCTCGAAAATTGCTACCGCTGCATCAACATCGCCATGATCAACGAAATGAAAGTCATCTTCGACAAAATGGGCATCGACGTCTGGGACGTCATCGCCGCGGCCAAAACCAAACCCTTCGGCTTC
>JBBRWV010000077.1:0-17926 GCA_038248985.1 Phycisphaerae bacterium | reverse complement strand
GCATCTACGAGACGCGACGCACCGTGGCCGACGACTTCAAGGCCACGATGCGACTGCGCTTCGACGACCTGCTACCCAAGTGGAACTATGTGGCCGTGCCCCAGTAAATCATTGACAGTTGTTGATGCGCCGGTCCTTAGTGTCTTTCGCGTGTATCGACGTACATGCCCCAGAGCCGCGTCAAACGGTGAAAACAGCCACTGATGCGCTGGCGAAAGTACGATGATTCGCCCCCCTTCAGCAACGAAATTCGAGGCCTTGTCCAATTCCGCCCGGTCCTGTTCCAGATGCTCCAGCACATCGATATAGAGGATGCAATCGTACTTCTCGCTATTCGGAATATCCGCCGTCGTGCCCACGCTCGTTTCTATTCCCGTCATCTCCGGATGGCTGGCCAGATTGGCCCGCAGCTTTTCCAGCAAACGTCGGTCCGGCTCCAGGCACACCCATTCACTGCACGTTCTATTCCACAAATAGGGGGTCGTCCCGCCAATTCCTGCCCCCACCTCCAGTACTCGCCCATGAATGTAAGGTCGCAACAGCGACGCGTAATAGCGCTTCCAATTGGTCGCCTGACTGAATACGCTGATGGCACTGAGCCCGTGAATGACCAGTGCCACGAAGTTCATGCGTGATTCGCCGTCTAGTCGCTTATCACGCTTCGTATCGATGGTGGCATAGAGAATGCGGGCCTTATGCACGGCCGCCGCATAATGACTCCACAATTCCGATACCACCACCAACCGGTCGACTGCAATCGCCGGGGCAATGCTGAAGTTTCCTACATTCACATCAAATCCGGTCAGCATCCGGTACGTGAGCTTATAAATCTGATAAAAAACTCTGAACCCCAACGATTCCGACCGCTTGGAACGCTTGGCAAAAATAACCTTCTGACCCAGTTCCTCTTGGAACTTCCGATAAAGGCTCGGTACATCCCCTGGACTATCTTCCCCGTCCGCATCCATGACCAAGATCGGTAAATCCTTGGTCTGGTGATGTGCGTAGGTAAGCCCAATCGCAATCGCTCGTTGATGCCCCAGGTTTCTCCTCAGCAATAGAACCTCGATCGAGCAGACTGCCTCCAGATTCAATTCTCTGAAATCCAGTTCCGCCGGAACCGTTGATCCATCGTCAATGAGAATTACCTGAACTCGAAGATTGGCTGCCCGCAACGCCGTGTCGAGTTTGCTCAGCAGCAATCGCGCTGCCGCCCAATCGTTAAAGACGGGTATTGCCGCGATGAACGCCACCTGATCTGGAGTTTCGCCCACGCGAGCATCAAATTGCGATACACTCGGAACAGTCATAACGTGATCGACTCAGCCCTAAAGACGCGATCCTAATCTCCACCGCCACCGGTTGATCCATTCCCGCATCCTATCAGAATCTCCTCTCATTCCCAGTTTTCCCGACCGATCCGCCCAATCCTACCCCCCTATTAACGTCCTATAAGATACGTTATGTATAATTGCTTGAACTTGTCGGAACCCCCACCTCGGTCCTCACTCGGCCCTCTGCCATGACATCCGGACGGCGTTCCGGTACGATCAAGATTCGCTGTCCCAGGAGAACCCCATGCTCCCCGTCGAACAAATTACCGCACGAATCCAACTACGATTCGGCGATGCTATCTTCTCCATCTTGTCACATGAAGGCTTGCACCCATGGTTCGCCGTTCCTGCTGAACGTTGGCTGGAATTTGCCACCTTCCTCCGCAATGACCCCGCCCTTCGCTTCAATCTGCTTCGTTGTGTCACCGGTCTGGATTACCCGGACAAACAGCAACTTGCCGTGGCCTATGATCTGCTGAGCTTTGACCATCGCCATGAGTTGTGTATCAAGGTGTTCGTTTCACGCGAAACCCCCCATATTTCCAGTGTTGCCCGAATCTGGCGGGCCGCAGAATGGCATGAACGCGAAACCTACGATCTCCTGGGCATTGTCTTTGATGGACATCCCGATAGCGTCACAGACGAATCCGGCACCCATCCGCGTCGCATATTGCTCCCGGACGACTGGAAAGGCTTCCCTCTTCGAAAAGATTACGCCTTCCCACGTGAGTACCAGGGAATCCCCGGCTCCGTCGAAATCGACTGGGCTCAGAAATCGGACTATCCCAAGTAAAAAGTGTTGCCACAAGAAAAGTTGAGTTTCCCATGACCACCACCACCCGCACCTACGTCACCGAGCCTGATCTGGACATTCAGGCCGATGTCCAGACGGAAGAAATGCTCGTCAACATGGGCCCTCAGCATCCGTCCACCCACGGGGTACTCCGACTCGTCCTCCGCACCGATGGTGAAATGGTCCTCGAAGCGGTTCCCCACATCGGCTACCTCCATCGTTGCGCCGAAAAAATCGGCGAAAACCTCGCGTACTACCAATACGTCCCCT
Organism: Phycisphaerae bacterium; assembly: GCA_038248985.1. Lineage (GTDB taxonomy): Bacteria > Planctomycetota > Phycisphaerae > WQYP01 > WQYP01 > JBBRWV01. The sequence goes on along the minus strand of JBBRWV010000077.1, from coordinate 15,529 downwards.
ATACCGATCGCATGGACTATCTCGCCGGCATGAACAACAACGTCGGTTTCTGCCTCACCGTCGAAAAACTCGCCAAGTTAGAAGTCCCCCGCCGCGCCCAGTTCATTCGCGTGATCATGTGCGAACTCAACCGCATTGCGTCTCACCTCGTCAGCATGGGCGCCTATGGTCTCGATCTGGGTGCCTTCACACCCTTCCTTTACGCGTTCCGCGAGCGCGAATTTATCCTCGATCTCTTTGAAGCAGCTTGCGGCGCCCGCCTCACTTACAGCTACGCCACCATCGGCGGCCTCACCCACGATCTCACCCCGCAATGGGTCGACAAATGCCGTGAATTCCTCAACTACTTTGAACCCAAAATCGCCGAGTACGACAACCTCCTCAGCTTCAATCACATCTTCATCAAACGTACCGCGGGCATCGGCGTGTTGTCCAAAGAAATGGCTCTGGACTACTGCATCACCGGTCCCATGCTCCGCGGCAGCGGAATCCCCTGGGACCTCCGCCGCGTCAAGCCCTATCTCGTTTACGATGATCTCGAGTTCGATATCCCCGTGGGCGACGGCCGCATGGGGAATCTCGGTGATTGCTGGGATCGCTACTACGTCCGCATCCAGGAGATGCGCCAATGCATTCACATCATTCGCCAGTGTCTTGATCGCCTCCCCACCGGTACTCATCGCGTGGCACTGCCACGAAATTTCAAAATCGCGCCCAGTGAAATTTATCTCGAAACCGAAGGCGCTCGCGGACAACTGGGCTTCTATATTGAAAGTCGTGGCGGAACCATACCCTATCGCCTCAAAGCCCGAGGCCCCAGTTTTTGCAACCTTTCTGTAACCACCGACCTTGCCCGTGACTGCCTGCTCGCCGACGTCCCCGCAATCATCGGCAGCATCGACGTCGTCATGGGCGAATGTGATCGGTAAGTGATCCACAAAATGATCGTGGCCTGAATGTATCTGGAAAAATTGCCGGAGGGGGGGATTCAGTACTCATCATCTATCAGCGTCGACGGATCCACCGGCTGCTTGAACATGTCTTCCCCATGAGCATGTCCATTCAGTATCGGCAACTTATTTGAACTCAGGTACCCATTAAGCTTGCGCAGGGCTTCATTTTCAATCTGTCGCACGCGCTCACGCGTAAGTCCCACTTTTTCCCCGATCTCCTTTAGCGTCAGCGGCTGGCCATCATCGAGCCCAAACCGCAGCTTCAAAATTTCCGCCTCACGACGATCAATCTTGTTCAACAAGTTGTAGATCGTTTTGACTTCATCCTTGCCCAGCACAATCTCATCCGGCGACTGCGTGCGCTCGTCGCTGAGCATCTCATGCAACGCCATCCCGTCTTCTTCACTGACATGCGCCTGCGTCGGCGAGTGAAACGCCTTCACCGCCCGGTGAATGATGCGCACCTTCTTGGGCGACATCTGCATATGCTCAGCCAATTCGGCGATGTTCGGCATGCGCCCCAGCTTGTCTTCTAACTCAGATATCGCCTGCTTCCACTTGGCAATCATCTCCACCATGTATGCGGGAATATGGATCGGCTGCACGGAATTAATCAATGCCCGCTTGATCGCCTGCTTGATCCACCATGAGGCGTAGGTTGAAAAACGTATGTTAAGCTCTGGATTAAACCCCTCCACCGCCTTCAGCAGCCCGATGTTGCCTTCTTCGATCAAGTCCGGCAACGCCAAACCCCGGTTTGTGTAATTTTTGGAAATATTGACGACCAGCCGAAGGTTGGAGCGAACCATTTCTTCCCGGGCGGCTGGATCGTTCTCTCGAATAACACGCCGTGCCAGTTCCTTTTCCCGCTCCGCCGTTAGCAGGGGAGCCAGGTTTATCTGGTTGAGGTACAACTGTAAGCCAGATTCAACAGGCATAGGCAACCAATTCCGTCAACAACGCACTACCAATCCGTGCCGGACAAGTGAAACTTCATTCAGAATTCTATTACACGCGCAAAAAGAAATGAATTGTATTTTCTCCCTTTCACCGGAGTGTAGCAATCTCTTTATGCAAGTTCAAGAAAAACCGCCTAAACCTGCGGCATGTATTGTCTCTCTATTCGTCGGTTCAGTAGCGCATTCAGTTAAATGCAAATTAGTCGCCCCCGAATTTTCAAAAATGCCCAAAAAAGCGATTCAATCATCGCCCCAACAATTCCCGGATACAATAGGCTCTCCCTACTCAGGTGATCGGCACCAGCGGAGACTGTTCGGGCCGCAAAGACCTAATTTCGACCGAACCTGTCGCGTCGCCTGCCCAATCGGCGAATATTGTCATGCCATGGGCCTCGCGCACCTGCACCCTACATATGGAACCACTCAACTTTTCCGGACCGTTGAATATCACAATCTGATCCGCGGATGTTCGCCCCGTCATTTGCACCCACCCTGGTCCGTTTCGAATCTGCGGCACGCGAAACGCCCCCTCAAACTTTTGTGTCCCGGCTTTGACGCTCCCGATTTGCGCCGACGCCTTCACACCCCGCGCTAATGTCGATCCCAACTCCACCTTGGGTGGCAGTGTCTCGCACGCGCGCTCCCCCGCATGGTCATGCTCGTGAATCACCCGCGCTCCCGCCACCACCGATTCTCCATCCCCGGCACCCCCCCCACCGCTCCGCCCGACCCAGCCGGATGGACCTTCGACCAGCACATCCACGTCCGTGCCAGTCAACTCCAGATTCAGATCCTTGCTGATGCGATTTTGAAGATGCAGCAAATCATTATTCCGGAATCGCTTTACCTCTTCGGGAACATCATCCTCGAATCGCTTGATCGCCGTTGTTCCCGGCCGCGGGGAATATTTGAAAATAAAACAATTCTTGTATCGCGCCCGCTCGAGGAGCGTTCGCGTCATCGCATAATCCTCATCTGTCTCAGATGGAAAACCCACGATGATATCGCCCGCCAGCTGTATACCCTGTACGATCGTCCGGGCACGCTCCAGCAAGTCATTATAACTCTCGATGCTGTATCCGCGGTTCATCATCTTCAGCAAGCGGTTCGATCCGCTCTGTGCCGGAATATGCAAATACCGGCACACCCGCGGCAACGCCGCCATAGCATACAATATGTCATCCCCAAAATCCGCCGGAAAACTCGTCACAAAACGCAGCCGCGGCAGTTCCGGCAGCTTGTCATGCAGCAGCGTCAGCAAGTCCGCAAACGTCGTTCGTCTCTTTGCCGGTCCCGTGGATGTCGAAATGCTCACCCCCTCTTCTTCATGCACATAATGGTTGACCGTCTGTCCCAGCAGGGTGATCTCCTGACATCCCGCATCCACCAGCTTTCGCGCCTCTGCCAGAATCGCCGCCGGTGATCGCGAAACCTCCGCCCCCCTCGTATATGGCACCACGCAGTAAGTGCAGAATTTATTGCATCCCCGTACGATCCGAATATATGCCTGAAACTTCTGCTCTGAGGGCGAAAAGGATCGCGCCAGGTCAAGCAACTCCAGCCCATCTTCTTCCGCTGCTTCCAGTGTCTTGGTCCGCCGGCTCGTATTCCCCGCCAACGCGTGCTGATGCAGACCCGTCTTCACCACGTTATCAATCAGTGACGGCAGTTGGTCCAGCTCCGAAGGCCCGCACATCAAGTCCACATGCGGCATCCGTTTCATCAGCCCTACCCCGTCCCGTTCCGCCATGCACCCAATCACCCCAATCACCAGCGATGGATTCTCCGCCTTTCGCTGCTTCAACGTCCCCAGTCGCGACCACACCTTCTGTTCCGACCGTTCCCGCACCGAGCACGTGTTATACAAAACCACATCGGCCGCCTGAATCTCCGGCGTGAACCTATACCCCATCGTCCGCAGTTGATTCTCCACCAACTCCGAATCCAACACGTTCATCTGGCAGCCAAATGTTTCAAGATAGACTTTTTTCATAGTCCCACAGTGTAACAAATTCCCTCCCCCTTGGTCGAACCCTTTAATCCACAAACGTAATTTCAATCCAATACAGCCGGGCCGCGCGCGACATGGTCAATTCCCGTGGCCACCCGGCCGGCGTGTAGGATTTGTAAACGATACGCAGAGTATCGAACATTCCGTACACGATTTCCTGCTTTAATAACCGCGCGGTCTTTGGCGAAAATGTGTACCACACGCTCGTGCCATCGCCTGAGTCCCTGCGCAAGACCCATCCCTCGCGCACTACCCGCAAATTCGACACATCGGTTGGCAGCACGAACATCGCGGAAAGATCCCGCACCAGCATCGAAATTACTTCTGCCTTTATCTTCGGCGCGTGTCCCAACACGGTAACGCCCACCCAGTTCATCCGCGCATCTATCAAGGGAGAGCCCGTCTCCGTGACTACCGTTAACCGGCAATCTCGCGCGCCGTAATATTTAAGCACCCCGTGTGCCTTGGTCGTCTTGCCCGCTATCTGGATTGTGGTGCGAAACGGTCGCTCCAATCCCTTTACCGGATCTTTTGGCCGTGGCCACTTCGCCAATTCCGCCTGTACTTGCCGCGCCTCCGCCGACAGCGGCGCGTTCGCCGAAGCATCACTTGTTTGCCTGCTGGCACACCCACCCAGCAAGGCCAGAAGAATGACCACATATCGCATCATTTCACGTCTTTCTATCCAACGCATGCGAATTCAATTATAGAGCACTACGCTGCGATGGTGCAGCCATGCTAGAATATCCTTGATGAAGACTTCAGAAACAATTGCCCCCCCCTTCGATGTGCGAAAAATCCGCGCCGATTTTCCCATCCTTCGCGAAATAATCCGCGGCAAACCCCTCGTTTACCTCGACAACGCCGCCACAACGCAAAAGCCTCGTCCCGTCCTTGAAGCCATCGAACGCTACTACACGTCGCAAAACGCCAACGTCCATCGCGCCGTCCATGAACTCAGTCAACGCGCCACCGCCGCCTATGAAGCCGCCCGCGAAAAAGTCCGTGCCTTCATCAACGCGCCCGATGTCCGTCAGATCATCTTCACCAGCGGCACCACGGCCAGCATCAATCTCGTCGCCGCCAGTTGGGGCCACGCCAACCTCAAATTCGGCGACGAAATTGTAATCAGCCATCTGGAACATCATTCCAACATCGTCCCCTGGCAGCTCATCTGCGAAGCCACCGGTGCCATCCTTCGCGTTATCCCCATCAACGACGCCGGCGAAATTGATCTTCACGCTTTTGGCAATATGCTCTGCTCCAATCGCGTCAAACTCGTCGCCGTCAATCATGTCAGCAACTCCCTCGGCACCATCAATCCCATCGAACATATTATCAAACTTGCACACTCTGTTGACGCACTCGCGCTGATCGATGGTGCCCAGTGGGTCGCCCACGGCCCCACGGATGTCCAGAAACTCGACCCCGATTTCTATGCCTTCAGCGCTCACAAACTGATGAGCCCCACCGGTGTCGGCATCCTCTACGGCCGGCGCGAACTCCTCGAGAAGATGCCCCCCTACCAGGGTGGCGGAGACATGATCGCCTCCGTCCGCTTCGAAAAAACCACCTATGCCGAACTCCCCAATAAATTTGAAGCTGGCACCCCCAATATCGAAGGCGTCGTCGGCCTCGGTGCCGCCATCGATTATCTCAACAGTATCAATCTCCAGACCGCCGCCGCCTACGAACACGATCTCCTCCATTATGCCACGCAGCGTTTGCTCGAAGTCCCCGGTCTTCGCATCATCGGCACTTCCAAAACCAAGGCCGCCGTCATCTCCTTTGTTCTCGAAGACCCCGCAATCTCCACTCTGGACATCGGTACCCTTCTCGACCGAGAAGGCATCGCCATTCGCACCGGACATCACTGCTGCATGCCCGTGATGGATCACTTTAAGGTGGGCTCCACCGCTCGCGCCTCGTTTGCTTTCTACAACACCCGTGAAGAAGCTGATAAGCTCGCAAGCGCTCTCCGCTCCATCATTGCAGAAAAAAGCCGGCAAGCCACGGTCCGCCCCAACGGCAGCACCGCAATTACCTATCCCCAACCCAGCGCCGCCTCCGTTCGCGCGGTCGCCGATACCCTGGCTGAAGAATTCGCTCTCTTCTCCGATCGTGATTCAAAAAATGAATACGTCATGGATCTGGCCAACAAGCTTCCCCACACCTTCGATACTCTCAAACTCGTCACCCCACGCGTTCAAGGCTGCATGAGCCAGGTGCACCTATTGGGCCGTCCCGTTGCCGCCGCTCCTGACCGCCTCGAGTTCGTCGCCGATGCCGATGCCGAAATCGTTCGCGGTCTCATCACCATGCTCCAACGCCTTTACTCGGGACAGCGAGTTTCGGAAATCTCCGCCTTCAATATCGAATCCTTCTTCGAACAGATCGGCCTCGATCAGTTCATCACCAGCCAACGCCGCAACGGTCTCGCCGGCATGGTTGCCAAAATCCGCGCGATGGCCCAGGAAATCGGTTCATAAATGCCCACCAAAGCCTCCAAATCCGAACACAAAATATTGCTCGGCGTGCGCCCCAATTCCAAGGTTCGCTTCGAAATCCTCCATGAGGACGCCGACGTCATAGTCATCAACAAACCCGCCGGCCTGGTCACTCAGCCCGGCAAAGGACACTCCGCCGATTCTCTCCTCAACGGCCTCTTCGCCCTTCACGGTAAACTTCTCCATAACCTCGGCACACGCCGTGATTTCGGCCTCCTCCATCGACTCGACAAGGACACCTCCGGCCTCCTCGTCGTCGCCAAAACCCCCAGCGCCTATGACCAACTTCGCCGTGATTTCGAAGCCCGCCTCATCGACAAAGAATATATCGCCATCGTCCGCGGCATCCCGAATCCCCGAAAAGGCGTTATCCAGGCTCGCCTCAAAGAGTCTCAGGCACCCGGCCCTGATGGCGAATTCATCAAAAAAGTCGTCATCTCCAAACAAGGCCAGGAAGCCGTCAGCGCTTACGACGTCACCAGCGCCGTCGAATCCCCCCTGCCCTGCGCTGTCGTGCGCGTCGATATCAAAACCGGCCGCCTCCACCAAATTCGCGCGCACATGATGTTTCAGGGCGCCACCGTCTGTGGCGATCTCCTCTACACGCTCCCCGGAATCGACCCCCGCGATCCCAGCATGCCCCGCGCACCGCGCCTTTGCCTCCACGCCGCACGCCTCGGTTTCAAGCAGCCCACTGGAAAAAATGCCGGTAAGTGGGTCCACTACGAAGCCCCCCTGCCGCAAGACCTCGCCGCCTTCGTCGCCAAACTGGGGCTAAAGACATAAACACCCCGGTTCTTCACGCATATGCTGCTGCATCCTCTCAACGCCCCATTCACTCCTGTGGAAGCTCTTGCTCTTGCTCTGTTATTCTGCAAATCGGGTATACTTGTAAACAATCCCTTCTTCTGCAACAGGATACTCTCCTGCCGTGTTGTTCCTCGTGGTTCTTCCTCGCCGCCATTTACTACCTACAATGTTTGCTGGTCTAAACACTTTCTCTTTTCCGGAGACTGCCATGCTTCGCCAATCTCTCCTCGTTATCGCCCTCCTCACCCTCCCGGCCTCCTTCGCCCTGGCCGACTGGCCCAACTATCGTGGCCCCTCCGGAAATTCCACCGTCGAAAAAACCACCATCGAAAAAATTGCCAACGTCAGGGAACTCTGGAAAGCCCCGCTCGGTGATTCCTTCGGCCAGATCGCTGTCGCCGGTGACAAGGCCTTTGCCTTTATCAAACGTGACGACGGCGAAGTCGCCATCGGCCTTGACGCCAAGACCGGCAAAGAACTCTGGAAAACCTCCATCGACCGCACCATCTCTGACCGCCAGGGCGGCGACGGCCCACGCACCACCCCCGCCATCGATGGCGACAATGTCTTCATCTATGGCACCTATGGAAAACTCTTCTGCCTCAACTCCGCAACCGGCAAAACCGTGTGGCAGCAGGATGTCGCCACCGAAGGAAGACGCACCCCGGTTTCCGGCATTCAATGGGGCAACGCTGCCTCACCCGTCATCGTTGGCGATTTGGTCATTGTCGTCGGTGGCGGTGCCGGAAAAGGAATCCTTGCCTACAACAAAAAGACCGGTGACAACGTCTGGGCAAAAACCAATGAAGTGCTCACTCACGCCACCCCCACCGTCGCCACCATCCACAACGTTCAGCAAGTCATATGCTTCATGCAAAGCGGCCTCGTCTCCATCGACCCCAAAACCGGCGATACCCTCTGGAAATTCGCCCATCCCTACAGCACCTCGACCGCCGCATCCCCCGTCGTCGGCGGCAAAAAGGGCGACATTGTTTACTGCTCCGCCAGCTACGGCGTCGGCGCCGCGGCCTGCCGTGTTTCTAAAGATGGCGCAAACTGGAAGTCCGAAGAACTCTGGCGCACCAAAGGTCAGAACACCAACCATTGGTCCACCCCCGTTCATCACAATGGCTATATCTATGGCCTCTTCGGCCGCGCCGATGACAACGGGCCCCTCGGCTGCCTCGATATCGAAACCGGCCTCAGCAAATGGTCTAAAGGAAACTTCGGCACCAAGGGCGCGCTCATCCTCGTCGGCGATCACCTCCTCGTCCAAACTCCCAAAGGCGAACTGGTCCTCGTCGATGCCACGCCCGAAAAATACGATGAAGTCGATCGCAAAAAAATCCTCCCCGGTAAGAACTGGACCATGCCCTCCTACTCCGATGGCAAAATATTCGCCCGCAATACCGCCGAAGTCGTCTGCTTGGAAATACCCGCTAAATAGATCCGCGTTGTAGTACAATGAGGTATTGGTTGCCGCGACCGCTGATCACCCGATCTCCGGTCGTTCTTTTTTTGAGAGTTCGCAATGCCCGCAGTTTCTGCCCCCCCCACCGTAAAACCCGAACTCCTTGCCCCCGCTGGAGATTGGGACGCCCTGCGCGCCGCCGTCGCCAACGGTGCCGATGCCGTCTACTTCGGCCTCGACCATTTCAACGCCCGTTTCCGCGCCAAAAATTTCACCCTCGCAGAACTCCCTCAGCTCATCGCCTACCTCCACTCCCACAACATTAAAGGTTTCCTCACCTTCAACACCCTCCTCTTCTCCGATGAACTCGCAGAAGCCGTCGAATATCTCAAAGCCGTCGCCGCCGCCGGTGTTGACGCCATCATCGTCCAGGATCTCGGTGCCGCCCAACTCATACATCGCCTCGTCCCCTCTCTCCCCATCCACGGCTCCACCCAGATGACTCTTACCGAACCCCGTGGCATCGCCTTCGTCAAAGACCTCGGTGTAGACCGCGTCATCCTCGCCCGCGAACTCGGCCTCGAAGAAATTCGCAAAATATCCCAGCAATCCGCTATGCCCCTCGAAGTCTTCATTCACGGCGCGCTCTGCGTCGCCTATTCCGGACAATGCCTCACTTCGGAATCCTTCGGCGGCCGCTCCGCCAACCGCGGCCAATGCGCCCAGGCCTGCCGCCTCCCCTACGACCTCTTGGTCGACGGCATCCAAAAAGATCTCGGTGACAAAGCCTACCTCCTCAGTCCCAGCGATCTCGCAGCCTATGATCTCATCGATGACCTCACCAAGGCCGGCGTCATCAGTTTCAAAATCGAAGGCCGCCTCAAATCCGCCCATTACGTCGCCGCCACCTGCCAAACCTATCGCGCCGCCATCGACGCCGCCGTCGACCACCAGAAATTCGTCATCACCGACGCCCAGCGTCATGACCTCGAACAAACCTTCTCCCGCGGTTTCACCCACGGCTTCCTCGGCGGGGTCAATCACCAGCAACTCGTCTCCGCTCGCTTTCCCAAAGCCCGTGGCACCCGCATCGGCACCATCGAATCCAAAACCTCTCGCGCCGTCATCGTCAAACTCGATCAACGCAACGCCTTCCTCAAAGCTGGCGACGGCGTCGTTTTCGACGAAGGCCATCCCGAGCAGGACGAGCAGGGCGGTCGCGTCTATGCCGTCCGCAGCTTGGATCAAGGCCCCTATCAAACACGCCTCGAAATCGACTTCCGCGAAGGCGATATCAATCTCGCCTACATCAACCCCGGCGCCATCGTCTGGAAAACCAACGATCCCCATATCATGAAACGCCTCGAGCACTCCTTCAGCCGCGACATCATCGTCAAGCGTATCCCTCTCGATGCTACCGTCACTGCCTGCGTCGGCGACACCCTCCGCATCGCCCTCACGGCTGAAAGCCAGTACGCCGAAGCCCACTGGGACAAACCCCTCGAAAAGGCTCTCAAATTCCCCATCACCGAACCAGTCATCCGCGAACAACTCTCCCGTCTCGGCGACACCCCCTACGAACTCCGCAACATCATCCTCCTGTCGGACGGCGGCCCCATGGTCCCCAAAAGCATCCTCAACGACCTTCGCCGCCAATGCACTGAAACACTCCTCCGCCAGCGTGCCAAGGCCCACCCCATCACCGAACCCGACGCCCTCGAAATTCTCCGCCAGGAAATCGCCCCCCCGTCATCTGCCAATCCACCCTCGGCAACTGGCAGTCATCTGTACGTCCTCCTTCGCACCCTCGATCAACTCGACGCCGTACTTGCCCATCCCGGCCCCACTCGCCCCTCCATGGTCTACGTCGACTTCGAAGACGTCCGCCGTTACCCAGAGGCCATCGCCCGTTGTCGCGCCGCCAACATGCCCGTCGCCCTCGTCACCCTCCGCATCGTCAAACCTGGCGAAGAAGGTTTCCTCAAGCAAGTCAGCGACTGCAATCCCGACGCCCTTCTCGTCCGTAGCCTCTCCGCCGTCCGCTTCCACCACGAAATCTGCCCCCACATCCCGCAGATTGGCGACTATTCCCTCAACATCGCCAACGAACTCACCGCCGCCATCTTCGCCAGGCAAGGCCTCATCCGCATGGTCCCCAGCTACGATCTCAACTGGACCCAACTCGCCGCCATGCTCACCCGCATCAATCCCACTCTCTTCGAATGCGTCCTTCATCAGCACATGCCCATGTTCCACATGGAGCACTGCGTCTTTGCCCACACCCTCAGCACTGGCACAACTTTCCGTGACTGCGGACGCCCCTGCGAAAACCACAAGGTCGATCTCCGCGACCGCGTCGGCGAAGCCCATCCCCTCATCCCCGATGTCGGCTGTCGCAATACCGTCTACAACGCCGTCGCCCAGTCCGGGGCCGAATACCTGCCCGAAATGCTCAAACTCGGCATACGCAATTTCCGCATCGAACTCCTCCGCGAAAACCGTGCCGAAACGACGCGCATCATGGATCGCTACACCCGCCTTCTCGCCGGCGAAGAATCCCCCATCGAAACCCTGCGCACCCTCCGCGTCCTCAATCAACTCGGCGTCACCCGCGGCACCCTCGCCCACGAATAGCAACTACATCCCAGCCTTCCTCACCCTCACCACATCACCGTCGGGTCCGCCCCCAGCGTTCCCGCCAGCTCCTCCAGGTACCCCGGGCTTTGCGCTTTCTGCAAATTTCCCACGCAATAAGTTCGCCGCTCAGCCACGTTCAGCTTGTCCGCGTCATCTGCAAAAACAGGCCGCGACAAAAAGGAATCCAGGTACGCAATGTGCCGCTTCCACAACGCCACGTCCCTTAACTGCTTCGCCTTCAATCGCGCCTTGTACCAGTCCGATCCTCGCAAGGATTCCATAGTAAACAGCCCTCGTATCGCTGGATCATGCGCATCCTTCCCCTCAAAACTCCCTTTCGCCATGATGTGCAAAAGTGCCTTCAGCGGCGGGCACGCATCTTCAACCGATCCATCCTCGATATACTGCGTCGCCACTTTCTGCTGTGTCTCCGTGATGTTCTTGATGCCATCGGCAAATGAAGCCGGATCTTGCGTCTCCGGTTTCAAAATTGCCTCATCAAATACCTTTGCGGGATTATCAAACACTCGCCCAAAAAATGCCGAGATGAACCGGTTCGTAATTCGATATCCCAGCCGACTAGCCAGTATCTTCTCCCCTTCATGCACAAAATCCTTCAACGGTTCCAGGTAACCCTCCGCGATCAAAAACATCGGATCACGTTCCCGCGGCGTCAATCGACACCATATCTCCGGCACCAGCAAACTGATGTCGTGATCAACACGCACCCGCGGCCCCACGTACCCCGCCGAACTCGAAAATCCCGCCAACCCCGTCACAATGTAACTCACCAGCGCATTGTTCAAGTCAATGATCGTGCGCAGCGCATTGAACGGCCCCTTCGTCATCGCTCCCTCTGACCCCGCACCCGTCGTCGATGGACTCTTTCCTGTCAGCGACGAAATAAAATCCATGAAGAGTTCTGGAAGCTCCTGGTAGTGAATCGGATTGTAAACCGCCAATCCGCGAATCTTCCCAGCCTTGTCCTCCGGATTATTCCGCCGCCCCACCAGCACCGCATTCACCGGCGTCAACACCGGCTTGTCCATCGTCAGCGCTTTGAAAAAACGCAATCCTTGGTATGCCACATATCGATGGAATGGCTCAATCAAATCCGGTCGAATCTGCAGATACCGGGGATTCTTCGAAGGCTTCCCTTCCACCAATCGCGGATGCGCTGACGACACCACGTAACCCGTCTCCCTGGATGCCGCGTTCTTCAGTGTCTCCTGCATCGGTGCCGAAAACTTCTCGAACTCCGTGATCTGCGCCACCAGTTTCCGCGTATCCTCCGGTACCAGCGGCTCATAGTTGCTGAAGAAGTTATCCTTCCGCGACATGTCAATTTCCGTCTGCTTATCCAAGCCCCTGTGTACCGCATCATCCGGTCTCTGAAACAGCCGATACTCGCAGTTCAATGCAAATTTGTAGGATCGCAAATCCCCCCCTCCCCCACCACCCCCCAGCGTCGGCACAAACCGTGCCGGAACCACCACGCTCGCCGTAATGTCGTCTTCCGTCTGAATCTTCGCTGCCGCTGCAAAATCCTGCCGCACCTTGAATGTTCGCCACGCCATCTCCGAATGAAACCCCACCCGCAAGTACGTCCCCACCAACTTCCGCTCTCCCAATTTCAATTCATACCCCGGGGATCCATTGATGATGTCCACCCCAAAATGCTCCCGCCAGTTCGCCCCCCACTCCGCGTGGTAAAAACGCTTGATCAGAAATACAATCGCATAGACGTGGCTCGGTATCGTTCCCAGCCACCCATTGAACTCCTTCGTATAATCCGTTGTCGGCGTCAACAGTTTGATCACGCTCCCCAGCGTCCGTTGCGTGCTCAATATCGTCCGGCTCGATCGCGCCGCATAATCTGGCTTGTCCGCCTGCCCGACCGCCCACCGATTCGAATAATCCTTCGTGAATATCTCCTCCACCTTGTCCAGGTCGCGCGCTATATCCGCCACAAAAATCGGCCCGTACAACATATAATCGCGTATCGATTTGGATATCTCGCTCTTTCCCCCGCCTGATACCGTGCAGGGTTTATGACAAAAAGTCCCTTCCCCATTCGTCCCAATGATCCGCCAACTCGGCGCCCCCGGATGCTTCTCAATCGACAGCTTGTAGCCCGCCGGCGTCATATAGATCTTCCCCGGCTCGAGCGCTATCGCGTGCTCTGTCACACCCCGCGTCCAATACACCTTCAACTGCGGCACGCTCGCCCGCGCATCCTCCGGTATGTATATCAAACGCGAAAATTTCTTGTCCACCCCATACCCCGCCACGTTCACATCCATCATCTCCCCAAAATCCCGCACCACATCATCCCATGTCCGCTCCGTCTGCACCCGACTGTCCGGAATAAATTCATCGCCCGCCGAATAACTCGCAAACGCCAGCGCTCCGCCCGCGTGTTCCTCCTCCACATTGCCGAACAAATTCGCCGAGTAACTGATCTGCGTTTTCACTTCCTTCTTGCAGTACCCGAAATAGTTATCAGCAATCAGCGTCACAATCACCCCCTCCGCCGTCCGACACGTCAGCTTGAATGCCTGACCATCGTTGTATAACTCTCCCTCCTCCTTCCAGCACATCCCCTCCGTTCGCTGCCGCTCCGTCGCCTCCGCAAACTTGGGTAATCCCAATTCCTTCTTCGTCAGTGACACCAGGTGCGGTGCCAGCACCACACATCCCGTGTGCCCCGTCCAATGCTCCACATCCAATCCCGCATCATTCCTCGCCAAGTGCGGATCCCCCGCATTCCCAAATATCGACTCCACAAAATCGAGGTTGCTCACCAGTGAACCCGGCACAAAAAAACGTATCTCCATGGTCTTTTCCGGTGTATACCCCGGCACCGCTGGGCACACAATCGGCCGCAGCAACAACGACACGAAACAACGCGCCAATTTCTCCTGGTTCGCCGTAAATGGCAACGCCAGCATGTCCGCCGTTGGATTCATCGCCCGGCGAAACATCTCTCCAAACACCGCCTTGGGCACCGCATACTTATCCCCCACGATCGGCAGCCCTCCCTCTGTCACGTGAAACGTCCCTTTCGTCGTCCGACGGTCGCTCTTGGGATTGTGCAACACCCCGTTCCGCACCCGGTACGAATGTAACACCGGACTCACCGTCGAATCCCGGTCCGTCGGCAAACTCAGAACCCGCGCCGCCCCATGCCGCGGTAGCACCAACGTACGATCCGGCAACTTCAGCGGTGCCGCTCCAACTACCCCTGAAAAATGATTCGCCAAAAACCGCTCAATACGCTGATCGGCCGGGCACCGCTGCTCCCGCAACAGACGCGCCTGTTGATTAAACCCCTCCAGTACCGACCGCGCAATGTCTGAAAGATGCAGTCCCTCCGACGCCACCTGCGGCAACCCCGTGGCAATCAATAACAGGTTCACCTGCTTTGCCCGCTCCCGCGCGTCCGCCGAGTCCCAATCGTAATCAACCGCCCCTATCCCTAATGCCGCAACCAGGTCCAGCGAATCCGACGCCATAAATACTCTACCTCTTGCAAAACAACATCCATCGCTATTCCACCTCGACCATCACGCTGCAATTTGCTACCCACATTCAATTGTGGCTGCTCACCCCACTCAAGTCAACGTACACCCCCATAATGCATTGCCCGGTATAATTACACCAACTATTGTGCCGACATCTTTACTCAAGGGCCCGCCATGAAAAAACTTCAGGCCGAAATTGGCAAAATACTTCCGTTCGAACTCCCCGAAGAAGAACTCTATCTCAACCTCCTCCGCACCTCTTCCCTCCTCGAACTCCCCTTCCTCCGTCTGTTCAAAGCCCATCACCTCTCCGAATCCACCTACAACGTACTCCGCATCCTCCGCGGCGAAGGCTCGAAAGGCGCTTCCTGCGGCCTCATCCGCCAGCGTCTCGTCTCCCGTGTCCCCGATGTCACGCGACTCATTGACCGCCTCGTTGAACGTGGCCTCGTTGAACGCGATCGCGCCGACTCAGACCGCCGCATCGTCCTCAATCGCATCACCCCCAGAGGACGCGATATCCTCGCCAAAGTCGATGAGCCCCTCCGCCAGCTACACCTATCCCAATTCAGCCAGCTTAGGGCCGGCGCATCAATAACTGTCAAATAATATCATGTCAGAGGGGCCTGTGGTTCGATGCATTGAAAGGACTAATTACGACGCGGGCAAGGAGGCCTTAGGATGGCGAATAAGTTTCAAGGACGATACGAGCCGCGT
>JBBRWV010000076.1:0-17955 GCA_038248985.1 Phycisphaerae bacterium | reverse complement strand
ACTGCTCTTCCACACGCGGCTCGTATCGTCCTTGAAACTTATTCGCCATCCTAAGGCCTCCTTGCCCGCGTCGTAATTAGTCCTTTCAATGCATCGAACCACAGGCCCCTCTGACATGATATTATTTGACATTTATTGATTCGCCGGCCCTAAGTTGAAACAAGAGAACGCAAAGAACGGCTTCATTCTGATTCTTGTTGATGCGGAGGACAATTGTGCAAAGCTTGGTCCATTGGGGCCATTGCTATTGGGGCGGGCGCAATTGGCGCGTGCGGATATGGATATTGCGTGCGTGGTGGCCAACGTGATGTACGAGACCTGGTTTGTTGCGGCCGCTCCATCGCTGGGGGAATACCTGGAAATCGCGTCTGGAGAGAGCATTCCGGCGGATCCCGAATCCGCCAGGGCGGGAAAAGGATGGATCAAGCAGCATATGAAGCGAGGTCATTACAGTGAGACGGCCGACCAGCCATCACTTACGGTGAAGATGGATCTTGGGCTTTGCAGAGCAAACTCGAAGTCGTTCGATAAGCTTTGCCGCGAACTGGAGAAGCGATTTCATAAGATGGCGAAAACGGTGAATTAATTAAGGGCAATCCATGACTGGTATCCGCGTAGTCCAAAAGTTGTATTTCGAGTGACGACGGGCATTCGGAAGATTGGGAGGGCTGGGGGGTGGACGGCGCGCATCGGGCGTTTTTTGAATGCCTCAAGATTTGGTGCGATTGGGTGTGGAGTGGCGATTGAGTCGGCCCTTCGAGCCTCAGGATTGGGGGTAAAATGGCCCCATGGGCTACCGCCCATGGCTACTGGAAGCCGCCGCTTCGCGGCTACGGGATTGGGGGATCAAGAGTGTTATATGGGGGAAAATTTGGGGCTAGGCGGGGCAGGGGGTTAGGTCGCAGGGGGCGGGGGCGGGGGTCCGGAGGGATTGGAGTTCGGTGGTGAGGACTTGCATGTAGTGTTGGAGACGGGCGGTGGGGTCGTCGAGGAGGCCACCGAAGTGGCGGGTGGCGTCTTTGTAGATGAGTTTGACGGGGATTTCCTGGATGCGGAGGTGGTGGGCGACGGCCTGGACCCAGAACTGCATGGGGAAGGCGTAGCCGGGGATGGTGAGGCGGAGTTTTTGCATGGCGGAGACGCGGTGGGCCTTGAAGCCGCAGAAGGAGTCGGTGAGTTGGAGGTTGAGGACGGAGTTGAGGAGTTCGGTGATGAGGCGGTTGATGTTGCGGCGGTCCGGGGGGGGTTGGTCGGCGGCGGAGTCGGAGAGGATGTAGCGGGAGCCGGAGATGATGTCGGGGGCGTCGGGTCGGGTGAGGGAGTTTTGGATGTGGCGGACGAAGTCGGGGATGCGGGCGGGTTCGTGTTGTTCGTCGCAGTCCATGGTGAGGACCCAGTCATAATGATGGGCGGCGGCAAAGTGGAAGGCGTCGATGAGGGATTGGCCGTAGCCGCGGTTGACGGAGTGGGTGAGGGTGCGGATATTTTTGATGGAGCGGAGGAGTTGGGGGGTGCGGTCGGTGGAGCCGTCGTCGATGACGAGGATGGGGTGGCGGTACTTTTGGATTTCGGCGAGGACGGGGACGACGTATTTTTCTTCATTGAAGACGGGAACGGCGATCAGGAGTTTCATGGAGCACCTCGCGGGAAAGATGGGAGAATAGTAGAGGGGCAACGGGGGATGTCAATGGAGTATAGATGATTTTCTATACTATTTGTTGCGAGGGGTGAGGCGTGTGGGGTGAGGGGTCAGCGTTAGGAAGTTCTTTTTTATGGGGGGGAGTAACAAGATGAGGAGGGTGGCAACGAATAGAGGACGCGTTGGTCGGTTGGTTTGGGAAATGGTCCGTGGCATCTTTTTGGGGATGCGATTAGGCTAGATTCTCATGAGTACGAGTGGCTGCACTCGCAAACGGCCCGCAGGATTTTTAGGAGCACATATGTCGCAGGTAACAGAGCCGGCCCAGATGAATCCGGATGAATTGGAAAGCGTTCAGAAGTTGCAGGACGCGTTCAAGGCGTTACGGGGGGAGTTGGGGAAGGTGATTGTGGGGCAGCACGAGGTCATCGAGGAGTTGATGATCGCGTTATTTTGCCGGGGGCATTGTTTGCTGGTGGGTGTGCCGGGGTTGGCCAAGACGCTGCTGATCAGCACGTTGGCGAAGACGTTGAGCCTGTCGTTTAATCGGATTCAGTTTACGCCGGACTTGATGCCTTCGGACATCACAGGGACGGAAGTTATTGAAGAAGACAAGATGACGGGGAAGCGGTCGTTGCGCTTTGTGAAGGGGCCGATTTTCGCGAACGCTATTTTGGCGGACGAAATTAACCGTACGCCGCCGAAGACGCAGGCGGCGTTGCTGGAAGCGATGCAGGAGCATCAGGTGACGACGGGGGGGATGCAGCATCGTTTGAGCGAGCCGTTTTTTGTGATGGCGACGCAGAACCCGATTGAGCAGGAAGGGACGTATCCGCTGCCGGAAGCGCAGTTGGATCGATTCATGTTTAATGTGCTGGTGAAATATCCGAGCGAGACGGAAGAATTTGACATTGTGCGGTACACGACGGCACCACGGAAGGTGGAGTTGAAGCACGTGTTGACGGCCGAGGATGTGCTGGCGTTGCAGGACCTGGTGCGTAAGGTGCCGGTGGCGGATCACGTGGTGAAGTATGCGATACGGCTGGTGCGTCAGACGCGTTTGAATCAGCCGGAGACGCCGAAGTTTATCAAGGATTACGTGAGCTGGGGCGCGGGGCCGCGGGCGAGCCAGACGCTGGTACTGGCGGGCAAAGCGCGGGCGTTGCTACACGGGCGTTATCACGTGAGCACGGAAGATATCCGTCAAGTGGCGTATCCGGCGTTGCGGCATCGGGTGTTGACGAACTTCAACGCTGAGGCCGAAGGCATTCGGGCGGATGACATCGTGAAGATGCTGATCGAGCATACGCCGCGGGATGCCGAGGGCGCGAAGACGGCGGCGCAATTGCCAAAGGTTTTTGCGGAGACGAAGTAACGCCGAGGCAAGTCACAAGAAGCGAGGAGCAAGGAGTTCTTGCTGCTGTTACATGTGGTTGAGCTTCTTGATTCCTGTTTCCTGATTTTTGCTTCTGGTGTGGAATGACGACTACTGCTGAACAGACGACGGATTATCGCAAGTACCTGGACCCGCGGACGCTGGCGAAGGTGCAGGCGCTGGACATACGGGCGCGGCTGATCGTGGAGGGGTTTATCACGGGGATGCACCGGTCTCCGTATAAAGGTTTCAGCATTGAGTTTGCGCAACACCGGCAGTATGTGCAGGGCGATGACACGCGTTACATCGACTGGAAGGTGTTTGGGCGGACGGACCGGCATTACATCAAGCAGTATGAGGAAGAGACGAATCTGCAGGTGATGCTGCTGGTGGATGCATCGGAAAGCATGACGTATGCGGGGGCGCAGACGAAGGGGTGGAAGCCGGACGGGGGCTGGCGGAAGTTCGATCATGCGACGAGCATTGCGGCGAGTCTGGCGTATGTGGCGTTGCATCAGCAGGATTCGGCGGGGCTGGCAGTGTTTGACGAGAAGATGCGGCACTTCATCAAGCCGAGCAACAATCCGAAGCAATGGCGAACGATTGTGGATGAGCTGACGACAGTGCCGAAGAATCGGAAGACGCGGACGGGGGCGATGTTGAGCGAGATGGCGGAGCAGTTGCGTCATCGGAGCTTGATCGTGCTGATCAGCGATTTGTTTGATGATGCGGAGGCGATTGTGAAGGGTTTGCAGCATTTGCGTTACAAGCGGCACGATTTGATATTGCTGCAGATATTGGACAATGACGAGATTGATTTTCCATTTGAGAGCACGACGTTGTTCAAGGGGATGGAAGAGTTGGGGGAGCTGGTGGTGGAGCCGCGGAGTTTGCGGGACGCGTACATTGAAGAGATGAAGAAACATTCGGAGATCATTCGGGAAGCGTGTCACAAGATGCATGTGGACTATGTGCAGGTGGACACGAGTTTGCCTTTGGACGTGACGTTGCCGGGTTTCCTGGCGACGCGTGCGGCGCGGATGAAGTGAGTTTTTTTTGACACGGCAGAACGACGGACAGCGAGGACGACCTAATCACACAGGCGACGGGTAATTAAGGGTTTTGGATGTTGGCGATGATTCAGGTTTTGGCAATTGGTTTCATGGCGCCGTGGCTGTTTGCCGCGGGTGCGGCGGCGACGTCGATACCGATCATCATTCACTTGCTCAACAAGCGGAAGTTCCGGATTGTGATCTGGGCGGCGATGGAATTTTTGCTGGCGGCGCAGCGGCGGAATGCGCGGCGGTTGAAGTTTCAGCGGTGGATGCTGCTGGCGTTGCGTTGTTTGGCGTTGCTGGTGATAGCGGCGGGCATTTCGCAGTTTTTTTTGAGCGGTTGCGGGGCGTTGGGGAACGTGCTCAGGGGGCAGCGGGTGGCGGTGTTGGTGTGGGACGATTCGTATTCGATGGGGTATGGGAAGCCGGGGGCGCCGTCGGCGTTTGAGCAGAGCCGGAAGCTGGCGGACAAGTGGTTGAGCGGGTTGAGCAGCGGGGACAAGGCGATGATTGTGCGGGCGAGCGGGACGGGTTTGCAGTTGGGGAACAAGCCGACACTGGATCACCGGGCCTTGCGGGCGGAGATAGCGGCGGCGCAGGTGACGGACAGCGGGACGGATCTGGCGGGGGCGATTGAGCAGACGACGGAGACGTTTAAGACGATGCAGAAGGAGACATCGGCGCGGCAGGTGGTGATGCTGACGGATATGTCGAAGAGCAGCGTGCAGGGCGCGGGGAAGGCGGAGGGCGGGGTGGACCCGGAGCGATTGAAGAAGACGATTGAAGAGTTGAAGAAGGTGGCGACCTCGGTGCGGGTGGCGGACGTGGGGGTGGATGCGCAGAGCAACGTAGCGGTGGTGGATATTCGTGCGGTGCGGCCGGCGGTGGTGGCGGGGATTTTGAATGAATTTACGATCACGGTGATGAACGGGACGGATCAGGCGCAGATTGATTTGCCGTTGCGTGTGACGCTGGATGGGGTGGAGGTGGCGCAGCAGAAGTTGGGGAAGATGGAAGCGGGGGCGACGAAGGAGGTGGTGGTGGCGGTGAGCCTACCGACGGCGGGGCGGCATTTTCTGGAGGCGAAGTTGCCGGCGGATCTTTTGCCGGTGGACGATGTGCGTCGGTTGATGATGAACGTGCACAAGGAAGTGCCGGTGCTGCTGGTGGATGGGAGCCCGCAGGACAATCGGACTTTGGGGAGCACGACGTATTTGTGGTTTGCGTACGGGTTGTCGAATGAGGGAAAATCGGCGAGCGTATTTGCGCCGAAGGTGGTGACGGAGATTGAGTTGCCGACGACGCCGCTGAGTCAGTACCGGGTGGTGGTGTTGAGCGACACGGCGACGCCGGGGCCGGCGACGCTGGAGCAGTTGAAGAAGTTTGTGGAGGAGGGTGGGTTGCTGATGGTATTTCCGGGGGGTCACACCAATGTGGAGACGATGAACAAGGCGCTGGGGGAAGGCGGGGCGAAGCTGTTGCCGGCGACGTTTGGGCAGTTGGTGGCGGTGATGGACAAGGATTTGAAGCCGAGCAGCACGACGTTTGCGGAGGATTTTTCGCATCCGGTGTTGAAGATGTTCGGGGACGCGTACAAGACGGGCTTGAAGGTGGGGTTCACGCAGGTGCAGACGAGCCAGTATTTGAACCTGGGTTTGCCGAAGGATGGGAGCGCGGAAGTTATTTTGCGATATGCGCCGCGCGAGGGCGGGGTAAGCGATGCGGCGGTGGTGACGAAGGTGGTGGGGAAAGGGCGCGTGGTGCAATTTGCGAGCACGGCGGACAGTCGGTGGAACTTGTTTGGGGGGAAGCCCTCCTTTCTGCCGTTTATCCATGAGTTGACGTATTTTGCGATGCCGCGGGAGGTGGAGGGTCTGACGTTGCGGCTGGGGGAGAAGATCAATCTGGCGGCGGATCAGGCGGTGGCGGGGTCGTGGAGCGGGCCGCGGAATCAGCGGTTGAATGTGTCGACGAAGGTGGGAGTGGACGGGAAGGCGCGGCTGGAGAGCAGCGGTGCGTTGACGTTTGCGGGGATGTACGGGCCGTCGGGGGGGAACACGGGAGCGGTGGTGGCGGTGAACGCGGACAGCGGGGAGGCGGACATCCGGCACCTGACGAAGGGGGCGTTTGCGGCGGCGACGGGATTGGATGCGACGGAGATCATGCAGCAGACGAAGGAGTTGGAAGTGCGCGGCGGCGCGGAGGACAAGACTTCCGGGACGCCGATCGGTCGCTGGCTCATTCTTGTGGCGTTGGGATTGTTTATGTTAGAGACGATTCTGGCGCGATTGTTCTCGGTTTACAAGTAATTTTCTAAGTAGAGATGCAGGACGCGATGTTCCAACAGATACTTAATTTTCTATTCTCGCTGGACAAGGTGACGTTCAGTGCGGGGACGCGGTTCAGCTTTGGGATCGAGTATCCGATGTGGATCCTGCCGGCGGCGCTGGTGCTGGCGGTGTTTGGGTACTGGTCTTACCGTCGTCAGACGACGACGCCGACGCGGCGGCGGATACTGGGGATTTTGCGCGCGGCGACGCTGGTGTCGTGTTTGTTGCTGTTTTGCCGGCCGATGCTGGTATTGGATCGGGAGGAGAAGTCGCGATCGGTGGTGGCGGTGTGGGTGGACACATCGATGTCGATGACGCTGGAGGATCCGTACAAGGATCCGCTGATGCGGGACTACATTAAGCTGGCGATGACGGGTGCGGCGACACGTCCGGCGGGGGCGCGGATCAATCGATTTGACGTGGCGCTGGCGGGGTTGGGGAAGGCGAAGTGGATTCGGGATTTGACGGAGACGCAGAACGTGGCGATTTTCGCGGGGTCAAACGGGGCGCGGCTGGTGGGGATTGCGCACACGCCGGAGCAAGTGACGGAGTTGCTTGGGAAGCTGGGGAAGGAGCAGGCGACGGGGGAGTCGACGGATTTGCCGATGGTGGTGCAGGATATTTTGCAGAACACGCAGGGTGAGCGGGTGAGTTCGATCGTGCTGATGAGCGACGGACAGACGACGGAGAAGGGATCGCGGATCGACCAGGCGGTGGACCTGGCGAAGCGGACGAACGTGAAGATATTTGCCTTGCCACTGGGGCAGGCGGAGGAGCCTTTGGATTTGAAGCTGGCGAGTTTGCAGATACCGGAGAATGCGTTTTCGAAGGATCCGGTGGCGTTGCGGTTTAGTTTATCGGGGACGGGGATTGAGAAGCCGACGCCGGTGAAGGTGACGGTGTACCGGGTGATGGACGGGGCGGAGACGCCGATGATGAGCAAGGAATTCACGCTGGAGCCGTCGAAGAAGTCGCTGGAGGGGGAGATGATGATCAAGCCGGAGAAGAAGGGTGCGGAGAAGCGGGAGAATGTGGAGTTGGTGGTACGGGTAGAGCCGGTGACGGCGGGGATGGAAGAGTTGAACTTGAAGAACAACGTGGAGAAAGGGAGCACGGTACTGCTGGACGCGAAGATGAGCGTGTTGTACGTGGAGGGGTATCCGCGCTGGGAATACCGATATTTGAAGACGGAATTGATTCGCGAGAAGACGATCGACGTGAGCACGCTGCTGCTGTCGGCGGATGAGAATTTTGCGCAGGAGGGGGACCTTCCGATCACGCGTTTTCCGGAGACGGAAGAGGAGTTGGGGAAATACGATGTGCTGATCATCGGCGACGTGGAGCCGGCGTTTTTTTCCACGACGCAGCAGAAGATCATCATTGATTTTGTGAGGAAAAAAGGGGGTGGGATTGCGTGGATCGCGGGATTCCAGCACAACCCGGAGAGCTACAAGGGGACGGCGTTGGAAGTGCTGTTGCCGATCGTGCCGGACGAGATTGACCCGCGGGCACGGATCATGGCGGCGTCGGACAACACGGCGTTTAATTTAACGTTGACGGCGGCGGGGAAGGACAGCAATTTGTTCCGGTTTTTTGAGGACGCGGAGACGAATTTGCGGCAGATGACGACGCTGCCGGAGTTTTACTGGTTCAAGCCAGTGCAGGGGAGCAAGCCAGGGTCGGAAGTGCTGGCGGTGCATCCGACGCGGACGGTGGCGGGTCAGCCGTTGCCGATGGTGGTGGTGGGATTTTACGGGGAAGGTCGGACGCTGTTTTCGGCGGTGTGCGACACGTGGCGTTGGCGGCGTTACAACGGTGAGCCGTTGTTTCAGAGCTATTGGCTGCAGATGTGCCGGATGCTTTACCAGAACAAGGCGATGGGTCAGAGCAAGCGGATCATGATGTACGCGGACAGTGCGCGGACCGAGGTGGGGCGTTCGGTACATGTGTCGATGGACATCAAGGATCAGACGCTGGTGGCCCAGATTCCGAGCCAGGTGACGGTGCAGGTGGTGGATGAGCGGGGCCAGCCGCAGGAGTCGATTGTATTGAATCGGTTGCCGGGTTCGCAGGAGAAGTTGGAGGGGATTGTCACGGCGACGACGGTGGGCAAGTTCACGTTGAGCATACCGGCGGGGACGCTGCCGGTGGATGTGGCGGCGTATGATTTGGAGATCACGGCGCCGGGGCGTGAGTTTGAGAGATCGACGGCGGATATTGAAGGTTTGACGATGGTGAGCGTGAAGACGACGGGGAGTTTGCTGCCGCTGTATCGGGGCGAGGAGTTGTTGAAGCTGATACCGGATCGATCGATACCGTCGTTGCTGAGTTTGTCGGAAGAGCTGTGGAGCAAGCCGATCGCGTTGCTGTTGATTGTGGTGCTGGCGACGTGGGAGTGGTTGTATCGAAAGCGTGCGGGGTTGATTTGAAGGGCGGGGGGAACCGCCGGGGGGAGCCGCCGATGGACGCGGATGGGCGGCGATTTATGAGAGGAGGGGGAGGGACGGGACGTTCCAGGTTTCAAGGTGCAAGGTTCAAGGTTGAAGTGGGAGGGGAGGGGGTTGGTTCATTTTAGGGGGGAGGGAAATGCGGGGTTTTTGGAAACACATTCAGGGGGGTGGCAACGTATACTCATCACGCTTTTAGCTGTACATATTTCCAGTTTCGAAGGAGCTTGGCCATGTCACAATTGTCAGCATCGCATCCCCTGGTAGAACGTCTTTCACGTCTACGCGGTCGGGTGCGTCTGGTGGTGTCGCTGCATGGGATTGGCTTGGTGGTGGCGGGAGCGGTGGCGGCGATATTGGTGCTGGCGGTGGGGGATTGGCTGGTGCATTTTTCAGTGGCGACGCGGGCGTTGCTGCTGATGGCGTTCGTGGGGACGCTGGCGGTGGTGGTGTATAAGAAGCTGGTGGCACCGCTGTCGACGAAGTTGACGGATCAATTTTTGGCGAGCCGGGTGGAGAACAACAACAAGCAGTTGGCGGATGAGTTGATCTCGGCGGTGCATTTTGTGCAGAGCGGGACGATCAACAGCAATGCGATCGCGGCGCGGCATGTGGAGACGACGGCGGCGAAGACGGCGGGGGTGCGGTTTGAGGATTCGCTGGATTTCCGGCGGGCGAACCGGACACTGGCGGTGGCGGCGATATTGTTATTGGTGGCGCTGTTGATTGGTTTTGCGAAGCCGGAAATCAGCAAGCTGTTGTTTGGGCGGTGGGTGGCGTTCAGCCCGACGGCGGAATGGCCGCGGCTGACGAACGTGGAGTTTGCGTGGGAGACGGCGGACGGGAAGCAGCCGGAAGTGCTGCCGATCGGGGAACAATTTTTGGTGCGGGCGAAAGTGACGCGGGGAGGATACGCGGGGATGCGCACGTGGCTGTACAGCAAGAATGATTCACAGAAGATGATTTCGGAATTGATGACGTATCAGCAGGCGGCCTCAAGCAAGGAGACGCTGGTGTACGAGCGGAGCATCGAGCCGGTGGGCAACAGTGCGATTACGCTGCGTCCGGAAGCGGGGGATCATAACGAGGCGGCGGAGGTGCGGATTCGTCTGGCGCCGCGTCCGGTGATCAGCGAGTTGAGCGCGGCGATCACACCGCCGGCGTACGTGAAGAACGTGGATCCAACGAAGCCGGTAGCGCCGGTGATGGTGGATTTGCTGACGCAATCGGGTCGGGCGGTGGAAGGTGCGTCGGTGGCGTTGCGGATTAAATCAAGCAAGCCGTTTTTGATTGATGACCAGGGTCGGCCGAACGTGCGGTTTTTCGACCAGGTGAAGGATACGGAGATCAAGCTGGCGAATGCGACGATGCGGTTGCTGGAGCCGAATGTGGCGCAGGTGACATTTCCGGCGAAGCAGACGCTGCAAGTGCGGACGCTGATGCGCGATGCCGATGGATTTGAGAACCGGGTGGGCGGGACGTTGTCTATGGAAGTGATACCCGACGCGATGCCGACGGTGGTGATCACGGAGCCGCGCCGGATGGCGGAGCGTTTGGAAGGGGGCGAATTGAAGCTGGAGATTCAGGCGAATGATGACATGGGGTTGGATGGATTGAAGCTGGTGGCGGAGCGTTTTGACGCGAAGCCGGGCGAGGCGGCGGTGTTTACGACGGATCTTCAATGGACGGAGACGACGGTAGATGCGGCCGTGGGGACGACGATGGGGAAGGCGAATTACACGTGGGACTTGACGCCGTTGAAGTTGGCGGCGGGGACGCGTTTGAGTTTTTACGTGATGGTGCAGGACAATTTTGAAGTGAGCGAGAAGAGCGTGGCGCAGCCGTTGCCGCGGATGATGATCGCGGGGGCGAACGGGATGGTGCGTCATGACTGGGTGAAGAGTGCGCCGCTGGCGTTGCAGATTCGGACGGCGGAGGACATTGCGGAGCGCAATCGTCGCGAGCTGAACGAAGTGCGTGAGCGGATCATGAATTTGAAGAAGCAGCAGGATCAGACGAAGACGCAGGTGGATGCGATTGAGAAGACGATGGCGACGTCGGGCGTGTCGACGAACCAGCAGAAGGCGCAATTGAGCGAATTGGCGCAGACGCAGGCCCAACAGGCGGCGGCGGCCAATGCGATTCAGCAGCGTGTGGAGCAGATCAAGAAAGACCTGGCGGAGAACAAGCTGGGCGAAACCGACATGGGCAAGCTGGCGCAGGAAGTGGCGGCGGGCATGAAGGATGTGGGGACGAACAATATGCCGAAGGCGGTCAGCGAGCTGTCGAAGGCGGCCGAGGCGGCGGGCGGGGCGGAGAGCGGGAAGCCGGAAGGCGAGGAGAATAAGGACCCGGCGGGGAAAGATCCGGCGGCGAAAGACCCGACGGCCAAGGATCCGAACGCAAAGAAGGACCCGGCGGCGAAAGACCCGACGGCCAAGAGTGATCCGGCCGGCAAGAGTGCCAAGGGCGAGCCATCGGAAGGCAGCCCGGAAGCAGGTAAGCCGTCGAAGGGGTCGCCGCAGGAAGGCGCCCAGCAGGCGTCGAAAGCCGCCAAGGGTGCAAGCGAGCAGCAGAAGGAAGCCATCGAGAAGATGGACAAGATGATTGCCGAGTTGGGCAAGGCGGGGGACATTGACTCGGCGAAGGCCAAGTTGAAAGAGATTCAGAAAGAGCAGGACAAAGTCACCCAGGAAGCCCGCGAAGCGATGGCCCCGATCGCCGGCAAGAAGCCGGAGGACCTGAGCAAGGATTTGAAGGAAAAATTGGACCAGCTGGCGGGGAAGCAGAAGGATCTGGCCAATCAGACAGCGGCTTTGACGGAAGATATGAAAAAGGCTGCGGGAGACGCGGCGAAGGCGGGGGACCCGGCGAGCGCCGAATCGCTATCCAAGGCGGCAGAAGCCGGAGAATCGAGCAAGGCGAGCGAGAGTCAATCGAAGGCGGGGGATGCGATGAGCAAGAACCAGTCGTCGAAGACGGCGGGCGAGCAGGCTGCGGCGTCCGAAGGCTTGAAGAAGATGATGGAGGAGTTGGAGAAGCAGGATCAGCGTCAACTGGAGCAGTTGTCGCGTGAGCTGGCGGCATTGCTGGCGGACCTGCAGAAGCTGGTGAAGGAAGAGAAGCAGTTGCAGACAGAGACGACGGCGGCGGGGGATAAGGCGGGGAAGAAGGTTCTGGCGACGCTGGGGAACCAGCAGGGGCGGACGCACCAGAACACGATCGTGGCGCAGAAGAAGGCCGAGAGCACGAAGGATTCGCAGAAGGCGGCGAACGATATTCGTGACGCGGCCGACGCGATGGGTCTGGCGGCGACGAGTTTGTTTGAGGCGAACCAGCCGGCAGCATTGCCGCCGGAGGTCCTGGCGATTGCGTCGCTGGAAGAAGCGATCAAGAAGCTGGAGAAGCAGAAGCAGGAAGTGGACAACAAGCTGAAGGAGAAAGACCTGGCGGCGTTCATCAAACAGTACGAAGGGATCCGGGCGGCGCAGGCGGCGTTGAAGGGGCAGTCGGACGCGATGGAAGCGAAGCGTCTGGCCGCGGCGGACAAGCAATTGGAACGTATCGACACGATGAAACTGGCGGAACTGGCGACCACTCAGGCGGAGTTGAAGAAGCAGATCGGGGAAATTTCCGGGGAAGAGAAGATCAAGGAATTTGAGGTGGTGTTGTGGATGAACGGACAGATCGAGACTTACATGGATAAGTCGCGAGATTTGATGTCGAAGGCGAAGACGGACCGGGCGTTGGCAAGCAGCCAGCAGACGGCGATCGATCGGATCACGAGCATTATTGAGGCGTTGAAAGAAGAGAAAGACAAACCGAAGGAATTTGAAAATGAGAGTGGTGGTGGTGGTGGGGGCGGTGGTGGCGGGAAGAAGCCGCCGCTGGTGCCGCCGTCGGCGCAGTTGAAGTTGTTGAAGGCGATGCAGGATATTGTGAATGGTCAGACGAAGTCGGTGAACCGGGAGGTCGTGAAAGCGGGCAGCCCGGATGCCAAGGCGGAGCTGAAGCAGGAAGCCAGTCACCTGGGCAAACAACAAGGCGAGATCAAGGATCTGGCCGACAAGGTGATGGAGAAACTGAAACAGTAGCCATGGAGGCGAAGGAACCGCGCGGCGGTTCATGCGTCCAAAAGGTCTGCGGATATTCGCTGAGTTGTATGTGCAGATTGAGTTTTGTCGATTGAATATGTTAAGCTGAAATTGTTATACGGAATGTAAAACAAAGAGCCTTCGCTGGAGATTTACATGAAGACGAGCAGAATGATTTTTGGGGCCGCGATTGCCGCAGCCGTGGTTTTGGCGGCGTCGACGTTCAGTGCGCGGGCGGAGGGCCTGATGGACGATGTGATGGGGCCGACGATGGAGCCGAAGAAGGCGGAGGGGGAGGCGAAGCCGGCGGCGGACGCGAAGAAAAAGAAGATGGAGGTGCCGGTGGTGGCGCCGGACATGGTTAATCCGGATGCGGCGAAGAACCTGGATGACAAGGACTTGATCGACAAACTGACGGGGGAGGAAGTGATCAACGACAAGTTCAAGGAAGCGGTGAAGCGCATGGGGGAGAGCCAGAAGCGATTGAACGAACAGGACACGGGGGTGGAGACGCAGGAGACGCAGGAGCGGATCATCGTGCATCTGAAGGAGTTGATTGAAGAGGCGAAGAAGCAGGAGCAGAAGAGTTCTTCGAAGCCGTCGGAGGGGAAGCCCAAACCAGGCTCCGAGAAATCTGAGAGCAAGGAAAAGAAGCCGGGCGAAGGGGACAAGCCGGGCGGCAACATGGAGGGAGGATCGTCGGCGGCGAGTTCGGAAGCGCAGCGACCGGGCGGGGCGGATGCGGCGCAGAACAATGGGGTGGATATCAAGGAAAAGGGTTTGGAGTGGGGTGGATTGCCGGCAGTAGATCGTGAGGCGATATCGACGGGCGTGAACGACCAGTTTTTGCCGGCGTACAAGGATCAGATCAAGAAGTATTACGAGGCGCTGGCGGAGATTGGCAAGGCGGCCAAGGATAGGTGAGCGAGTGGAAGCCCTCATGAGGCCCTGAGCGATGGCAACACGGAAGCAAGTGGTGAGTATCCTGCTGATGGGGCTGGCGGTTTCGGCGCTGATGCTGCCGGGATCGATGGCGGCGGAGGGGGCCGCAGGCGCGGGGGGTGGCGGGAGGTCGGGGATTCGGACGAACGCGGATTCCACGATGGGCGGGACGGGGATTTTGAAAGATGAGTTGGATGATGAGACGCGGGAGCGGACGAAGCGGGGGCTGGAGTGGCTGGCTAAACATGCGGCGAAGGATTTGGGTGCTGGGGGATACGGGTCAACGTCCATAGCGATAACGGCGTTGGCGGGGATTGCGTTTTTGGCCGGGGGGAACATGCCGGGGGAGGGGCCGTATGGGAAGGAAGTGGACGCGGTTTTGGACACGGTGATCAAGAACACACAGGAAACGGGGCTGATCGCGAAGCCGGGGGACGGCTCGCCGATGTACGATCACGGTTTTGCGACGCTGTTTTTGGCCGAGGTGTATGGGATGACGCACCGGGCGGATGTCAAAGAGAAGCTGCAGTTGGCATTGCGGCTGATCGTGTCGACGCAGAACAAGGAGGGCGGGTGGCAATACCAGCCGCAGCCGCTGACGGCGGACACGTCGGCGACGATCTGCCAAGTGATGGCATTGCGGGCGGCCCGGAATGCGGGGATTCATGTGCCGCGGACGACGATCGACAATGCGATGAATTATACGAAGCGATGCCAGAACGCGGATGGGGGGTATCGGTACATGTTGACGGGCGGAGATTCGCGATCGGGTTGGGCGCGGACGTCGGCGAGCACGGTGGCGTTGTATTACATGGGGAAGTATGAGGGGACGGAAATTGAGCGGGCGGCAGAGTATTTGAAGAGACATCTGCCCGGAAAAGGTCAGGCGGATGACGGCGATCCTGGAGCAGTTGCGGGATATATGTTCTTCTACGGCAACTACTATATGTGCCAGACGATGTTTATGCTGGGTGGCGAGCATTGGGCGGCGTACTGGCCTTTGATCAAGACGGAGTTGGTGAAGCGGCAGCAGAAGGATGGCAATTGGACAGGCGAAGCAGGCGAGGTGTATGCGACGTCGATGGCGTTGATCATTTTACAGGTGCCGAATCGGTTGTTGCCGATTCTGCAGAAATAGCCGAAAATCAGCAGGTTCCCTTTTCTTTTGGGTGAATATTATGAATAAGTGCTTGGTATTGTTAATGGCGGGGGTGGTGGCGTCAGCAGGTGTGGCGTTGTTGCCGGCGGCAGAGACCCCCGTGGATCGGACGAAGTCGACGATGGGGGGGAGCGGTCCATTGAAGGATGAACTGGATGACGCGACGAGGGCGCGGGTGAAGAAGGGGCTGGACTGGTTGTCGAAGAACGTGGGGAAGGAAAATGCGGCGAATATGTATGGCGGGAATTCGGTGGGGATCATCGCGCTGGCGGGGTTGGCATTTATGGCGGACGGGAACATGCCGGGCGAAGGCGTGTATGGGAAGGAGGTCGACAGGATTCTGGATGTGGTGATGAAAGCCACGCAGGAATCGGGATTGATCACGAACGAGGGTTTTGGTTCGCCGATGTACGGGCACGGTTTTGCGACGCTGTTTCTGGCGGAAGTGTATGGGATGACGCAGCGGATGGATGTGAAGGAAAAGCTGCAGTTGGCGGTGCGGCTGATCGTGCAGACGCAGAACAAGGAAGGGGGCTGGCGGTACCAGCCGGCGCCGGTGGATGCGGATACGTCGGTGACGATCTGCGAGATCATGGCGTTGCGGGCGGCGCGGAACGCGGGGATCAAGGTGCCGAAATCGACGATCGACCGGGCGATTGATTATGTGAAGAAGTGCCAGGAGCCGGACGGGGGATTTTCGTACATGCTGAATTCGCGTGGGTCGGCGTTTCCGCGTTCGGCGGCGAGCACGGCGGCGTTGTATTACGCGGGGTTGTATGAAGGGAAGGAAATCGAGCGGGCGACGGCGTACCTGATGAAGAATCTTCCGGGGAAGGGGCAGAACATGAACGACTACCATTA
The DNA here is from genome assembly GCA_038248985.1 of Phycisphaerae bacterium. GTDB lineage: Bacteria > Planctomycetota > Phycisphaerae > WQYP01 > WQYP01 > JBBRWV01. The sequence goes on along the minus strand of JBBRWV010000076.1, from coordinate 2,053 downwards.
TTTCTATGGCAATTATTACATGTGCCAGGCGATGTTTATGTCAGGTGGAGATTCGTGGGCGAAGTACTGGCCGGCGTTGAAGGCGGAGATGGCGAAGAAGCAGCAGGGGGATGGGAGCTGGGCGGGCGAAGCCGGGCCGGTGTATGCGACGTCGATGTCGTTGATCATGCTGCAGGTGCCGAACCGGCTGCTGCCGATTTTGCAGAAGTGAGCGTAGGTCAGGATTCAGGGCAGGCGATTGCAGGCACGCGACGCGCGTGATTTAGGAACGAAAAGATGATCGTGAAGTCGAAATTGTGTGCGGGCGTGTGTGCATGGTTGTGCGTGGCGGCGGCGTGCTGGGGGCAGGCGCGGGCGGATTGGACGCTGACGTCGGCGGATATGAAGCAGAAGCCGAAGATTGTGGTGAACACGTGGTCGCCGGATGAAGGGCTGTCGTATTCGACGGACAACGGGGAACTGGCGAAGGTGGAATCGCGCGGGGTAGTGACGCTGCAATCAGACCGGACGGTGGCGGAGGGACAGGGGAAATGGAAACTGGTACTGCGGAACGGGGACAGCCTGGATGGAGCGCCGGTGGGGATCAGCGGGCAATCGATGCAATATGCGGTGGCGGAGTTGGGAACGATTTTGGTGCCGCTCAAGAACCTCGCGACGATGACGGCCAAGGATGCCAAGCCGGCGGTGATGGAGGCGGCGACGGATAAGGATGTGATCCGGCTGAAGAATGGGGATCAGGTGGAGGGGTTGATTGTGGGCGTGGACGGGGAAAAATTGCAGGTGGCGGCGAATGCGGATACCACGAACGATATCGAGTTGAAGAATGTGGATCGGATCACGTTTGGCGGGGTGGCGCCGGCGCGGGCGATACCACCATTGTCAGCGCGGATTACGTTGATAACCGGGTCGGTGTTGACGGTGCCGCTGTCGGCGAAAGAGAAAACGTTTAGCTGGTCGCTGGGGGATGTGAAGTTGCAGGATCCAGCCGGCAAGGAGCGCAAAACGACGGCGGACAAGATTTCCAGTATTGAAGTGCTGGGCGGGCGGGTGTTCTTCTTGACGGATCTGGATCCGGCGAAGGATGTGCAGTCGACCTACTTGGGAACGAAGTGGCCGACGCAGTTGAATTTGAACGTGCTGGGTCAATCGCTGAAGGTTGGCAAGACGGTGTATCCGCGGGGCCTCGGGGTACACACGCGTTCGATACTGTCGTATGAATTGGATGGGAGTTTTGAGACGCTGACGCTGCGGGCGGGGATGGATGATTCGGCGGCGCCGCATGGGGAGGCGAATTTGTCGGTGGTGCTGGATGGCAAGACGATATGGGAGTCGAAGGGGATGAAGGCCGGGGTGCTTTCGCCGGAGGTGAAGCTGACAGTCAAAGGGGGCAAGATGCTGGAGTTGCGGGCGGAGCCGGCGGACAAGCTGGACGTGCTGGGGCGGGTGAACTGGATTGCGCCGGCGCTTATCCGGCCTTGAGCGGGCAGGAAAGGGCGGGTTGTTGCGGCGGTTTTTCTTTGATATGGGCGGGTGGTTCGGCTACCGTTTGCGGGCGTGGAAATTTTTGCGTTTGCAGGTGGCATGCGGGGTTTTTGACTGTGGTGCCGAGGCTGGTGATACGTGGGCCGATGTTGAATCCCAGACGGGGCGGGGGTGTCGAATTTTTTAGCGATGGTTGTCTGGCGGGAGATGAGACGGGGACGATTGTATTTGCGGGGGAATATGCGGAGTTTGCGGCGGCGGGCGGGGTGGCGACCGAGCGGGCGCGAGGGGTGATGGTGCCGGGATTTTTTGATGCGCATATTCATGTTCCGCAGCACCCGATTCGCGGGCGGTTTGTGGAGGGAGTTGAGGAAAATCCGGAGGGGGGAAGGTTGCTGGCGGGATTGAATCGGAATGTGTTTCCAACGGAGGCTAACCCGACTTCCGCAGTTCGACCTTGAGAATATTTTTTTCGTGCGTGAATCGACGATGGGGCGTCGCTACGGGGGGGGATGCTCCTGAAAGTCGATGTAGTGAAGACCAAGCCCGGTGCGGACCGGGTGTCCGGCGT
>JBBRWV010000075.1:0-18002 GCA_038248985.1 Phycisphaerae bacterium | reverse complement strand
CCCGGAGGAATCGGATTAATCCGCGGGTGATCAAAAGGAAGATGAGCAAGTGGAAGAAAAAGCGCGCCGTGCACCACCACTACCCGCAGCCTACTCAAGGGTTCCGAGATTCCATAGTTATGCTTCGTTGAACGGTATTGTCGCTAAACGTGGGTATGCGCAAGGCTTAAAAGAGGGTGTCGGGTTTTTCGGCGGGGGGTTGGAGGTGGAGGTGGGAGTAGGCGGCGGGGGTCATTTGGCGGCCTTTGGGGGTGCGGCGGATGAAGCCGATCTGGAGGAGGAAGGGTTCGCTTGTTGTCGAGCAATGGGTTGGAACGGATGCCGTTCGCGGCGGTGATGGTGCCGACGACGGAGTTAGTCAGTGAGACGAACGGGATGGTGATGATACCGCCTTTGAACGCGAATCCGGAACAACCGGCGGTGAGGTTGGATCGGGAGAATCTCAGGCGGTCGCCGACGGCCGTGGTGCCGAGCAACCCAGTGGCACCGATGATATTTGACTGGTCGAACAAGGAGGAGACGGTGAAGCTGGCGCAGTTGATCAGGAACAGAATGCAATTTGTGGTGAGAGAAAATGACACGCTGAATGCGTGGAAGAGTGCGGCGGTGAGCGATGAGGTGGGATTGGAGAAGGTGGATTTGGTGCGGCAGTTTTCACTGACGGTGTAGGGGTTGCGGGGGAGGTAGTGGGGGCGGGAGGTGGGCGGTCGCTGAGTGGCGGGGGGGCAATTCGGGGAGGGGTGATTTGGTGAGGGGGTGCGCGGCAGGGGTGTTTTTTGCGGGAATTTAGCACATGCGCGGGCGTTTATGAGTTGCGAACGGGGAAAAGTCGCTTATGATGACGGCCACGATTGATTTTATTTCTCTATTAGACAGGAGTCGTTATGGCCGTCAAGGTTCCCTCCAAGAGCGAGATTCTCGCGAGCATCGCCGAGAGCACCGAGTTGTCGCGCAAGCAGGTTTCTTCGGTACTTGAAGCCTTGAGTGGCTTGATTGCGAAGAACGTGGGCAAGAAAGGTCCGGGCATGTTTGTGGTGCCGGGTCTGCTGAAGATCATTGTGATCACGAAGCCGGCGACGAAGGCGCGTAAGGGGATCAATCCCTTCACGAAGCAGGAACAGATGTTCAAGGCGAAGCCAGCCCGCAAGGTGATCAAGGTTCGCGCTTTGAAGGCGTTGAAGGATTTTGCCAAGTAAGATTCGGCCAGTGATGGTTGATCTGAAATGCAAATCAAATTCATGCAGAGAAAATTGCAGACAAACCCTCGATAGAGATGTCGGGGGTTTGTTATTTTTGCGGGTGGTTTTGGGGGGAGATGTCCCTGTTGAGTGAGCCCGAAGGCACGAGCACCACGGGCGTGTTCGTCTTGTCTCCCGATTCATTGCGCATTGCGATCGCCAATACAGGACCGTCATCCGCCGGGGAAATAGGGCGGGTTCATCAGGTGAGTTGGGTGGTGATTTGTTGGTGGGCTTGAAGGAGGAGGGTGTGGGCGGTTTCGAGGGCTTGGGGGATGATGCGGATTTGGGCGACGGCGGTCATGAAGTTAACGTCGCCGGACCAGCGGGGGACGATGTGGGCGTGGATGTGGCCGGGGACGCCGGCACCGGCGCAGTGGCCGATGTTGAGGCCGAGGTTGAAGCCCTGGGGGTTCATGGCGCGGGTGAGGATTTTCTGGCCGTGGACGAGGAGGTCCATGATCTGGGAGCGTTCATCGGGGGTACATTCTTCGAGGGTGGGGACGTGGCGGTAGGGGGCGACGAGGAGGTGGCCGTTGACGTAGGGGTATTTGTTGAGCATGAGGAGGCAGTGGGAGGTACGGCAGATGACGAAGGCGGGGGCGTCGCGTTCGGGGGCTTTGGCGGTGGAGCAGAGGAAGCAGTCTTTGGGGCCGTCGGCGACGGATTTGATGTAGTCGAGCCGCCAAGGGGCGTGGAGGGTGGAGGTCATGGGGAGGTCCTTTGATTGATTGCCAATTACGGAGGTTTTTTTTCGCCTAAGATAAGCCGCGATGAATAAGAGTATGCACATTTTTCACGCGGTGGTACAGAGGTGGTTTGAGGAGCGGGTGGTTTTGCCGACGCCGCCGCAGGTGCGGGTGGCGATGTTGAAGAGGCCGCGCATATTTTGATCACGACGTCGGAGAGTTTGAATTTGTTGATGACGGCGTGCGGGATTCACGCGTGACACGCATGGGGTTCGGATGTATCGTCATTACCCCATGAAGCCGTAGCGAGCGGCGTCGTGATGCGGAGAGGCTGCGGAGCTAACAGGAGCCGGAAGAATGTCGACGGAAGTGCAGGCGGCGCGCGGGGGGAAGGCAGCGGAACCGGGGCGGGCGGAGCCGTGCATATTGGTGATATTCGGGGCGACGGGGGATTTGACGATGCGGAAGCTTTTGCCGGCGATATACAATTTGACGCGGGAGGGGCTGTTGCATGAGAACACTGTGGTGGTGGGATTTGCGCGGCGTCCGAAGACCGATGAGGAATTTCGGGCGGAGATGCTGGAGGGGGTGACGAAATTTTCGCGGAGCAAGCCGGTGGATGCGGGGGTGTGGGAGAAGGTGGCGTCGAAGCTGTTTTATCTTCAATCGACGTTTGAGGATGGGGACGGGTATGTGCGGCTGGCGGCGCGTTTTGCGGAGTTGGACAAGCAATTCAATATCGGGGGACGGCGGATGTATTATTTGTCGACAAGTCCGACGGAATTTTTTCCGATCATTCAGCATCTGGGTGAGGCGGGTCTGGGGAATATCGATCCGTACAGTTCGGCGGCGTGGCGGCGGGTGATCGTGGAAAAGCCGTTTGGGCGAGACCTGGCGACAGCGCATGAGCTGAACATTGCGATCAACCATGTGTTTTCGGAATCGCAGGTTTTCCGGATCGATCATTACCTGGGCAAGCAGACGGTGCAGAACATGCTGGTGTTTCGTTTTGCGAACGGGTTGTTTGAGCCGGTATGGAATCGCAATCATATCGATCATGTGCAGATCACGGTGGGGGAGACGCTGGGGGTGGAGGGTCGCGGGCCGTACTATGAATCGGCAGGGGCGATGCGGGACATGGTGCAGAATCATTTGATGCAGTTGCTGGCGTTGACGGCGATGGAGCCTCCGGTGGCGCTGGACGCGAATTCGATACGGGATGAGAAGGTGATGGTGCTGCGGTCGATCCAGCCGTTGACGCCGGGGGAGGTGGTGCGGCGGACGACGCGGGGGCAGTACAAGTCGGGGAGGATTTCGGCGAAGGAAGTGAAGGGGTATCGTCAGGAGGAGCGGGTGGCGGCGGACAGTCAGACGGAGACGTTTGCGGCGGTGAAGTTGTTTATTGATAACTGGCGGTGGCAGGGGGTGCCGTTTTATTTGCGTTCGGGGAAGCGGATGCCGCGGCAGGGGTCGGAGATTTCGATTCATTTCAAGCCGGCTCCGGGGGTGCTGTTTAATACGGTGGCGCGGCAGGTGAGTCATAATGTGCTGGTATTGCGGGTGCAGCCGCACGAGGGGATATCGCTGCTGATTAATGCGAAGACGCCGGGGAACGTGACGCGGATAGCGCCGGCGCACATGGATTTTGCGTATGACCTGGCGTTTGGTTCGTACTCGCCGGAGGCGTACGAGCGGTTGCTGCTGGATTCGATATTGGGGGATTCGACATTGTTTATCCGGAACGATGAGGTGGAAGTGGCGTGGAAAATCATTGATTCGATTGAGACGGAGTGGGCGAAGGGGTCGCCGCCGCTGGCGTTTTATGAGCCGGGGTCGTGGGGCCCGGAGGAGTCGGGGCATATGTTGCAGCGTGAAGGGCGGGCGTGGGATGCGTTGAAGGAGACGTCGACGCGGGATATAGCGATTGAGGCGGATTATTGAAGGTGACGAGGTTTTATTAATAACCACGAAGGCACGAAAAAAACGAAAATGGAACTACGACTATTCATGTGATTAACGACTACGAGTCTTTACTTTTTTTAGGAGTTGGTAATGGCGAAGGTTCCGGTGGCAGTGCAGATGTATACGTTGCGCGATCTGACGAGCAAGGATTTTGTGGGGACGTTGGAGAAGGTGGCAGCGATTGGGTATGCCGGCGTGGAACTGGCGGGGACGGGGGGGTTGAGCGCGGCGGAGCTGAAGGGGGTGCTGGCGCGGTTGAAGTTGGCGCCAGCGGGGGCGCATGTGGGGATCGAGTCTTTTGAGGGAGATTTGGAGAAGACGATGGCGTATTACAGTGAGTTGGGGTGTAAGACGCTAATTGTGCCGTGGCTTTCGGAAGACCGACGGAAGGGGCCGGACGGATGGGCGAAGCTGGGGCGGTTTTTGGAGGAAGTGGGCGGGAAGTTGAAGGCACGGGGTTTGTCGTTGGCGTATCACAATCATGATTTTGAGTTTCAGAAAGTGGATGGAAAGTATGCGCTGGACGTGTTGTTTGAAGCGGCGCCGAAGAATTTGAAAATGGAGTTGGATTTGTACTGGGCGAAGCGCGGCGGGGAAGATCCGCACGCGTATGCGGCGAAATACAGTGGTCGGGTGACGCACCTGCATGTGAAGGACATGGCGGCGGGACCGGACAAGCATTTTTCGCCGGTGGGCACGGGCGTGATTGATTTTTCGAAGATTTTTGCCGAGGCGTCTTCGTGGGGTGTGGAGTGGTTTGTGGTGGAGCAGGACGACTGCTACGGGACGCCGCCGCTGGATGCGATTGCGACGAGTTTCAAGAACCTGCAGAAGGCGGGCGTCGTATAAAGGGTGATAAGCGATATTTTTTAGGGCGCATTGCGCAGGAGATTTGATATGTCGGACATTCCGCCACCGCTACCGGGTTACCAGCCGCAGCAGACGTATTTGCAGCCGACCAATCCACCGCCGGCTGCGCCGCGGCGGCGTGGGGGGAGGATTTTCGCGATATTGGTGACGCTGCTGTTGCTGGTTTCGATTGTCGCGAACGGCATTCTTCTGGTGATGCTGATCGCGGTGGCGGGGCTTAGCGGCGGCGGAGGCGGGAGGGGGCCGGCGCAGCATGTGGAGACGGAGGTGATGGTGGACGGGGGACGCGATAAGATTGCGATTTTGCCGATCGAGGGGGCGATTGATGGATCGATGACGAGGCAGGTGTTTCAATATTGCGAGTACATCAAGTCGGATGCGAACATCAAGGCGGTGGTGATTGCGGTGGATTCACCGGGGGGAGGGGTGACGTCGTCGGATGAGATACATCATTTGATCACGCAGTTGAAGGGGACGAGGCGGAAGGTTGTGGTGTCGATGGGAACACTGGCGGCGTCGGGCGGGTACTACGTGTCGATGCCAGCGGACAGAATTTACGCGCAGCCGACGACGATCACAGGATCGATCGGGGTGATCATGCAGACGATCGAAGTGACAGAGATGATGAAGAAGATTGGGGTGCAGCCGGAGACGGTGAAATCGGATGCGGCGGAGGAGTTCAAGGATGCGGGCTCGCCGTTCAAGAAGTTCAGCGAGGCGGACAAGCTGTATTTCAAGGGGATCATCAACCAGGCGCACGCGAAATTCATGCAAATTGTGAAGGATGGACGCGGGACGAAGTTAAAGGATCCGGTGGAGAAGGTGGCGATCGGGAAGGTCTGGACGGCGGACGATGCGCTGGCGCTGGGGCTGATCGATGAGATTGCGTACCTGGATGAAGTGTGCGTGAAGACTGCGGCAGATGCGAGTTTAGCAAATCCGACGGTGATTCGGCTGAAGCCGAAATCGGGGCTTTTCGAGGCTCTAACGGCGAGCGCGCCGGGCGGGACGACGCGGGTGGAAGTGAAGGTTGATCCGGAGACGTTGCGGAAATTGACGGGGAGTGTTCTGGAGTATCGGTACGAGGGGTTGCGGTGAGTGACGGGGGGCGTCAGCGAGTGCATCTGGGCGGGTCGAGTTCGCCGCGGAGGAGGGACTCGATCACGACGGCGACGCCGCAATGAGGCTGGGAAGTGGTGAGTTGCTTGGCGTGACGTTTGACGTCTTCGATGGCGTTGCCCATGGCGAAGCTGAGGGCGGCGGCGTGGAGCATGGAGATATCGTTGACATCGTCGCCGATGGCGATGACGCGCGAGGTGTCGAGACTGAGGCAGGAGCAGAGGTCCTTGATGCCGTTCCATTTACTGACCCGGGGTGCGAATATTTCGAGAATTTGACAGTCATAGTAGGGGGAGTAGATGGAGTGGCTGGCGACGCGCGGGCCGAAGGTGGCGGCGATGGCGGCGGCGATATCGGCGGCGTCGTGGACGTCGACTACGATGCCGAGGCGGATGATGAAGTTGCGCAACAGAGTGGGGATATCGTTGGCGATTTCGGCATGGAGGCGGTTGGCGAGGAGCCATTCGACGGTGGCGCGATGGGGTGGGCCGTGATCAGTACGGAGATAGAAAGGGCGATTGGTGACGGGATCTTCGACGAGGACGAGGACGGCGTGGCCGCGTGAACCGAAGAAGTCGATGGCATTTTCGGCGAGGCGGGGTTCGATGCGGCGGGCGGCGAGGGTGGATCCGTCGTTCATATCGCAGACCATGGTGCCGTTGACGAAGATGCCTGGTCCGGTGAGGTCGAGAGCGGCAATGGGGCCGGCGGATTCGAAGACGTTACGTCCGGTGCAAATGGCGATGTGGATGCCGGCGGCGCGGGCGGCGCGCAGGGCGTCGAGATCGCGGTCGTTCATGTGGTGATTGCGTCCGATGAGGGTGCCGTCGAGGTCGCAGGCGATGGCTTGCCAGTAGGGCTTTTTCATGATGCAGATTCCTGGGAGAGGAGGCGGGTGTAGACGGATTCGATTTGTTGAACCATGGTGCGCCAGTCAAAGCGCTGGCGGCAGAGGTCGCGGCCGAGGGCGCCCATGGCGAGGGCGCGCGGGCGGTCGGCGGCGAGGCGGATCATGGCGTTGCAGAGGGCGTGGGAATCGCCGGTGGGGGCGAGGTGGCCGGTTTGGCCTTCGAGGCAGACTTCGGCAGCGCCGTCGCAATCGTAAGAGACGACGGGGAGGCCGGCGAGAAGGGCTTGAGGCAGAGCGCGGGCGAGGCCTTCGCGATAGCTGGGATGGACGAGGGCATCGGCGGCGGGGAGGAGTTGGGGGACTTGTTGCGGGGGGACGAGGCCGGTCATGGTGACGCGATTGGTCAGGCCTTTTTCGCGAAGGGTTTGTTCGAAGCGGGGGCGGAAGACGCCATCGCCGATCCAGAGGAGGTGGGCGTCGGGGACGTTGGCGAGGAGGTGGTCGAACTGGGCGAGGAGGTCGTCGTGGCCTTTGAGAGGTTGGAGGCGGGCGATGGTGGCGAAGACGAAGGCGGCGGGGGGGATGTGAAGTTGGGCGCGGACCTGTTCGCGGGTGAGGGCGGGGTGGAGGAAGGGTTCGACGTCCATGCCGCTGTAGATGGTGGTGTAGAGGTTGGGGGTGCCGACGCCGGCGGCGAGGGCTTGGCGGGTCATGGCATCGGCGACGCAGATGGTGGCATCGCAATGGCGGGCGGCGGAGGCTTCGAGAGCGATCCACATTTTGTTGATGATGGCACGCTGGTAGGGGTGGAATGGGAGGCCGTGGATGGTGTGGACGACGGCGGGGGTGGCGGAATGCGGAGTGCTGAGTTTTGATTTTTTAGCGACGCGTTGTTTTTCTTTCCAGGCGGCGGCGCGGCCGAGGATGCCGGCTTTGCTGGAATGAGTGTGGACGATGTCAGGGTGGAGCTGGCGGCAGAGGCGGCGGATTTCACGGTAGGCGAGTGGGTCGTGGTAGGGGTGCGGACTGCGGACGAGATGGGGCGTGACGATTATTTTGTAGCCGACGGCTTCGGCGCGGGCCATGAGGGAGCCTTCGGGTCCGGTGCTGGGGCCGGTGAGGAGGATGACCTCGTGGCCGCGTTCGTGGAGGCCGTCGCAGGAGAGGAGGGTGTTTTCCTGCGCACCGCCGACGATGAGGCGAGTGATGATGTGGAGGATCCGCACGGTGATCTGCCTTTTAGAAACGAATCCATTGGAGGAACAAGCCCTGGGGCATGGCGGTGGGGCCGGCGCGTTCGCGGTCGCGGCTGGCGATGATCTCGGGAATGCAGTCGGGATGCCAGTGTCCGCGGCCGATTTCAAGGACGGTGCCGACCATGGAGCGGACCATGTGGAAGAGGAAGCCGTTGCCTTCGACGCCGAAGATGACGAGGGGGCCGCGGCGGTGGATGTTGCAGGAGAAGATGGTGCGGACGGTGAAATCGCGTTTGTCTTTGACGCCTTTGAAGGCGTTGAAATCGTGCTGGCCGACGAAGTGCCGGCAGGCGTCCTGCATGCGTTGGATGTCGAGGTCTTTGTAGAAGTGGTAGGTGAAGTGGCGGAAGAAGAGGGGGCGGTCGCGATCGGCCCAGATGAGGTAGCGGTAGCGTTTGTGCTTGGCGCGGCGGATGTTGAAGTTTTCGGAGACTTCGGCCATGTCGCGGATGAGGATGTCTTCGGGGAGGCGGGAGTTGATGGCGCGGCGGAGGCGTTCGGCGTCGAGGGTGGTGTCGGCGCGCAGGACGGCGACCTGGCCCTGGGCGTGGACGCCGGAATCGGTGCGGGAGGAGCCGTCGACGATGACGGGGTGGCTGAGGATGATGCCGGCGGCGATCTCGACTTGGCGTTGGACGGTGGAGATGGAATCGCGCTGGCGTTGCCATCCGCAGTAGGCCGTGCCGTCGTAGGCGAGAGTCATGCGAAAGCGTCTGATGGGCATGGTGCCGAACCCTTCGCGAGATTACTGGAGCAGCAGTTCGGCGATCTGGACGGCGTTGAGGGCTGCGCCTTTGAGGAGTTGATCGCCGGCGACAAACATGCAGAAGCTGCGACCGGTGGGGTCGGAGGAGTCTTGGCGGATACGGCCGCAGAGGATGTCGCCCTGACCGGAAGCGTCTTTGGGCATGGGCATGTAGTTTTTCTCAATGTCATCGACGATTTTGACGCCGGGGGCTTTGCTGAGGAGGGCGCGGACTTCGGCGGGGGTGATGGGGCGTTCGCACTCGACGGTGAGGGATTCGGAGTGGGCGCGAAGGACCGGGACGCGGACGCAGGTGGCGGAGATGCGGATGTTATTGTCGCCGAAGATTTTCTTAGTTTCTTTAACCATCTTGGTTTCTTCTTCGTTGTAGCCGGTGGCGGGGTCGATCCTGGTGTTGTGGCTGAAGAGGTTGAAGGCGTAGGGGTGGGGGAGGACGGTGTGTTTGTATTCGCGGCCTTCGAGGTAGGCGCGGGTGGATTCGCGGAGTTCTTCCATGGCGGCGGCGCCGGCACCGCTGGCGGCCTGGTAGGTGGAGGCGATGAGGCGGGTGATGCGATTGACCTTGTGGATGGGCCAGAGCGGGGTGATGGCGATGATGGTGCTGCAGTTGGGGTTGGCGATGATGCCCTTGTGGGATTTTACGGCCTCGGGGTTGATCTCGGGGATGACGAGGGGCACGGTGGGATCCATACGGAAAGCGGAAGAGTTATCGACGGCGATGGCTCCGGCCTGGGCAGCGAGGGGGCAGAATTTTTTGGAGATGCTGCCGCCGGCGGAGAAGAGGGCGATGTCGACGCCGGCAAAGCTGGATTCTGTGAGTTCCTGAACGGTGATGGGCCGGCCTTGGAAGGTCATGGTTTTACCGGCGGAGCGCGCGGAAGCGAGGAGGCGCAGTTCCTTCATGGGGAATTTGCGTTGATTGAGACAGTCGAGAAATTCGACGCCGACGGCACCAGTGGCACCAACAACCGCGACTACGGGGTTCGACAGAGACATATGATAGCCCTTGGCCTTTCTGGGAAAAAAACAGGAACGAATAGAGCGGACGATTTTTACGAAGTTAGCGGACATGCGGCGCGGGATGCGTTCAGGGGCATCGCGCGGCGGGGTCACGCGGGGGTTGGTTACGCCACTTTTTTGCCTTCGCTCAAGAATGATTCGTCGAGGGAGTAGGGGTGCAATTGGCCGCACATGCCCATGCGGGGGGCATCGTTCATGGGGAAGATGGCGGCGTGGCGTGATTTTTCGAGGTAGCTGGTGTTGCCGCTGCGGATAAAGTCGCAGGCATCGAGACTGGTTTTGGCTTCATTTTGCGCGCCGCTTTTGAGGACCCATTCAAAGCCGTCGACCTTGGGGGCGATGAGGTTGCGGGCGAGGCGATAGAAGAGGCGGAGGGCTTCGGCGCCATGGGTGGGGCTGCGAGTGAAGGCGTCTTTGATTTCCAGGTAACCTTTGAGGGAGAGATCACGACGGGTCAGGGCTTCTTGGAGGTCACGGGAGCGGAGAGCGGCGGAGTATTCGGCATGGTTGGTGAGGACGGAGTTGGGGAAGGACATGACGAAATCGCCGCGCTCGGGGAGACCGCCATTTTGCATGATGGCGAGGATTTCGAGGTTTTTGTGGGGGTTGAGGACGCGGTGAAAGACACCGGGGCGGAAGAAGACGACCTTGTTGGGTTCGAGGTCAACAGACTGGACACCGTCGATATCCATGGTTTCGAGGGTACCGGTGCCTTTGAGGATATAGTAGATTTCGGAGCAGACGAGGTGGATGTGGGTTCCGCCGGAGATAACGCCATCGGGGCCCGGGGTGTCATAGACTTGGATGTGGGTGAGGCCGACACCGGCGGGGAGAATGAATTGACGGATATCCATAAGTTCCTCAGTATGTGAAAATACTTAGCTCCTTATTTTAACGAATTGCAGCGTAAAAGGCGAGAAAGTGGAGGGGTGGTGTTTTTATCGCGAACTTCGAACGGGGGGGAGGCCATCCTCCTGAGAGGCAAGTTCGGGAAATTGGGAAGATTCGCAGGAGAGAAACGATGACCGTTGCAATCGCACTGCGGCATGCGGCATCGGGCCGCATCGGCCGAACCTGCCGATGTGAAGGCGCGGGGGAATTCACCGCGAATTCAAAGGTAAGTCAGGGAGAGCCAAGAGGAAGCTTCTGGTTTTTTATTTTTTGGGGCGGTTGAGGAGGCGGGCGCCGGGAGCGCGGTCGAGCGCTTCGAGGACGGCCTGGGCATCTTTATCGTCGAGGTTTTCCTTGAACGCGACACGGACTTTGTCGGCCTGAGTGCGCAGGGCTTCGAGTTTCTTTTGCAGTTCGGCGGCATCGACGCCTGCGGCTTTTCCATCGGTCTTGCCGTCGGCATTGCGTAGTTCGCGGAGGTCGCGCAGGTCGGCCAGGAGTTGGGTCAATGGGGGGTAAATTGCGGCACGTTGTTTTTCAGAAAGCGTCAGGCGATCGAGCACCGTGGCAAGGCCGGGTCCGGCGGCGGTGGGTCCGCTGGACATTTCCATGGTGCCTTCGGCGGTGGTGAGTGCGGGAATGGTGGACGGACGTTTGGGGCCTTGAAATTCTTCGGGGATGGGTTTGTTGGCGAGCAGAGCGTCGAGGGCGCCGGAGATTTTTTTAGTGTCCATCCAGGGGTAACCGGCGGCGAGGTTGCCATCGGCGTCGATGAGAAAAGTCATATTGGGGTGTCCGCCGTAGCGTTGGGAGGAGAGGTCCGACCAAGCGTCGATGAGGATGGTTTGTTTTTGGAGTTTGAGGCGTTCGACGGCCATTTTGGCGAGCTTGATGCGTTCGTCGAGGCGGACGGGCTGAGCGATGTTGTACCCTTCAGTTTGATTGATTTCGAGGGCTTCTCCATCGGCGGGGTGCGATTCACGTTGGTAGAGGATGAAGAAGGCGGCTTTGTCGGCGTAGTCGGCGGCGAGTTTTTCGACGGCGGGGGCGCGGAGGCGGAAAACCGGTTCGGTGATGGAGCCGAACTGGAGGACGAGGGGTTTGCGGGCGAAATCGGCGAGGGTGGCGGGTTTGTTGTCGAGGGTGATGGCGTCGAGAGGCGGGGCTTTTTGTCCGATGGCGAGGGTGACTTTGCGAGTGGCGGGCTGGGTGGCGGTGGGTTTGAGCGGAGCGGTTGACTGAGAAATCGCGAGGGAGGTGGTGAAGCCCAGGCAGAGAAAGAGGAGGGAAAAAAGGTGCTGACGTTTCATGGCGGTACCTCGCATGAGTTGGAAAGCTACACGAATTATTGCGGCGAAAGTTTCAAGTGGAGGCCGCTGCAAGTAAACTGTATCGGCTGACTATAGGAGGAAGCATCGCTTATGCCGTCACCGGTTCACCCTTATTCGGATTATGGCGTGTCATTGCGGACATTGCGGACGGCGCGAAGCTGGCTGAATGTGCTCCTGTTTGTGGCGATCATCCTGCAGTTCATCGGGTTCGGGTTCATGTATTGGACGACGCAGCCTTATGAATCGATGAAGGCGGAGTATCGCTCGGTGGAGCCGACGCGTTACGACAGGCTGTACAACGGGCTGTCGGATGAAAGCAGCGCCACGCGGCCGGTGCGGAATTTTTTTCCGATTACGCGGCAGCAGAGCGAATTGAACGTGCGGCGGCAGTGGGACATGACGTACACAATGCTGGTGCCATTGACCCAGATCATGGGGTTGATCGCAGTATTTTCGCAGGCGATTATTGCGTTCATAACGTTGATGGTGGTGCTGACGGCGCAGGCGCCGGGGGTGGCGCAATTAACGCGGGCGTTGATTTGGGCAGTGCTGATCCTGTTCATGATATTTCCGTGGCAGTATTTTGCGTCGGAGTTTCCGATACCCGGGGTGATCTATGGATATCACGAATTGCTGCGTATTATCGCACCGCACGTGACGGAAAACTCGGGCGCACCATTTGAACGGTTGCTGGTGATTTTGCGCTTCGTGGTGTGGCCGGCGATAGGCTTGTTTGCGTTGCTGGTGGCTTCAGAGCGCTACCGCGCGGGGATGATGCTGGCGATTGGCCATCCGCTGCAATCAATGCTGCAGCAGCGGCAGCCGACGCCATTGCCAACGCCAACTTTGCCGCGGTAACAGGGCGGATGCCCGAAGAGGGGCAGGCGGCGATGCTTTTGTTGTTGGAGGGGGTGGGGGTGAATTTTGTACAATGGGGCCAGGAATCTGGTTGATGGCGGAAGGCGTTGCATGTTGTATCGGAGCTGCGCGTGTTGGGTGGTAGCAGGTCTATCGTTGGCGGTTGTTGCGGAAGAGGCGGCCACGCGCGCGGTGCCGACGACTTCTGCGGGGACGGCACCGGCGGGTGAGAGGGCGGGGCGGCAGAATCTTGTGTATGGGCGCGTGGGGGAAAAAAATCTGAAGCTGGATATCTATCTGCCGACAGAGGCGGCGCGGGTGCCGTGGCCGGTGGTGGTGCGCATTGGGGCGAAGCGCGAGGGCTTAACGGGGGTAGCGGAGGCGCTGCTGAAAAATGGTTATGGGGTGGTGAATGTGGGATATCTGCCTGACGATGCGGAGAAAGGTGTACGGTTTGGCGCGTTTCCACGGGACGTGGAAAGTGTGAAGGCGGCGCTGCGATTCGTGCGGCAGAATGCAGGAAAGTATGAGATCGATGCGGCGCGGATGGGCATAATCGGCAGTGGGGATGGGGCGACGCTGGCGGCGATCACGGCACTTTCGGCGGAGGGCGCCGAGCGTGTGCGATCGGTCTGTCTGCTGGGTGGGACGACGGATTTTCGGAACGCAGAGTTGTATGGGGATGAAAGCGTGAATTTTCCGGGCGGGGCAGGGTACCAGATGTTCGGCGAGAATTTGAAGTTGAAGCCGGAGTTGGCGCGGGCGGCGTCAGCGATTAATTTTGTACGTCCGAAATCACCACCGGTGCTGATGGTGACGCTGCATAGCGATGGCAACCGGGCGATGCATTTGATATTTGCGGAGACGCTGAAGCGGGCGGGCGTGGCGTCGGCCTTGTATGAACAGGACAAGGGCGCGGGGTTGGGGGAGCGGAATGTGGATGAGGCCAAGCTGGCGGCGACGATCATGCAATTTTTCATCGAGACGCTCAAGGTTGCGGAGAGCGTTCCGACGGTCAGCGTCGAAGAGGAAATTGAACTGCTGGCGAATGCCGGGCTGTACAAGCAGGCGCGGCGATTGTTGGAAGAGGAGTTGAAGGGGGCAACCGGCGAGCGTCGCGAGGCCGTGATGAAACAATTACGTGCCGTGGCGGTGAAGCAGCAGGAGCCGGCGATTGCGCGGTTGGTGGAGGTGCGCAAGAACAAGCCGTTAGCGGGGAACGGAACGGGCGACGCGCGAGTTATGTGGACGCTGCGCGAGGTGCTGACGGATCCGGAGCGAATCGGGGAATATGATGTAGAGGCGGCGATCGGTGAGACGGGTTTTGATGCGCGGGCTGCGGCGCTGCAGATGATGGAAACACTGAATGGGCTGGTGGTGCAGGGGGATTGGCCGGCAGCGGACCGACAGGTGGCGGAGATGAAACGTCGCGCAGAGGCGACGACCAGCGACGGGCGGGGGGTGGATCGGGATATCGTGGCGGCGAACCTGAAACGGTATGGGGAGATCAAAGCGACGGCGGAGCGGACATGGCCGACGGAATTGAAGCCCTTGGCGTTTGTTACAGCGCATGGACAGGATTTGTACGGGTACTGGTTTAGCTTGCGTGCCGGCGGGACGACGCAGCGATTTCGTTATGTTGCACCGGGAAAGTTTGTGATGGGGTCAGGCAAGGAGGAGTGGGGTCGGCTGCCGGGTGAACCGATGCTGGATGAGCAGGTGGTGGGTCGGGGGTTCTGGATTTCGGAAATTGAGGTGACCCAGGAGTTGTGGGAAGGGGTGCTGGGGAAGGGGGAAAATCGTTCGCATTTTCGCGGGGCGAATCTGCCCGTGGAGAATGTCTCTTATGCACACGCGGTGAATTTTATGGAGAAGCTGGGGGTGGGCGCGCGACTGCCCACGGAGGTGGAGTGGGAGTATGCCTGCCGGGCGGGCAGCCGGTTCATGTATGGCGGGACGGGACGGCTGTCGGACCATGCGTGGTTCTGGGATGAGAAACAGGATGCGGTGGCGGCGGACAACGTGCGAATTGTGCATGAGTTGGACGCGGATCAGATGGGCCAGCGGCGGTCCTCGCACGAGGTGCGCACGAAGCTGCCGAACGCGTGGGGAATATTTGACATGCATGGAAATGTCTGGGAATGGTGCAAGGAGTCACCGGGGGGGAGCGCCGCGGAGCGTCCCAAGGATTTTCATCCATTGCGCGGCGGATCGTGGATCAGTATTCCGCAATCGTGCCGGGCGGCGCGTGCGGCGTGGTTCGATGTGGAGCATCAATCATGGAATGCCGGCGTGCGCGTGGTTATTCCGGCGGATCCCAAGTAAATTATGGACTCGAAAATCAGCATTGAAGGATGAATATGCGTATTGCGATTCCCGTGGAAAACAATGAGTTGGCTAAGGATTATTCGGCGTCGAGCACGTTTGCGGTCTATGACGTGGATGATGAGACCCGCCGGGTGAGCTATGTGGGACGCGAGGTACTCGGGGAGTTTGGTTGCGCGCGGACCCCAGTGGAGTTGCGCAAGTTGGAGGTGGAGATGGTGATTGGGCACCACCTGTCGCAGAACGCGGTTAATCAACTGCTGGAATACGGCATTCTTGCGGCGAAGGATGCCCCGTTGATGGGGCCGGATGCGATCATGGCACACCTGGTGAGCGGGACGCTGCAGGCGACCAGCCCTGATCCGGCGATGCATAGGGCGCCAAGCTGCGGCAGTGGCGGGTGTGAGCATTGCACGAATCACGATTGAGCAGCGGCAGGCCAATTCGAGCGGGAACTGCGCCGGACGCAATTGACACGCGCCTAGCCACCGATACCATACAGGTCTTCGTGATGTTGAGTAACACGAATTTGGCAAATCGCCACATATCGCCGGAAAACGCATGAGTGACCGCGAAAAATTTGGTGTCGAAGAATTGGCCATGGTGATGTCGCACTTTGAAGTGGGCATTATCTCGGCCATCAAAGAGTTCGCCCGCGGTTCGCGAAAAGCCCCGAAATTGCTGATTCAAACCGACAAGGGGGAGTATCTCCTGAAGCGGCGGGCGAAAGGGAAAGACGATCCGTTCAAGGTGGCTTTCTCGCATGCGATGCAGCTTTTTCTGGCGAGCAAGCAGTTTCCGTTGCCGCACCTGATCGGGACGAAGAAAGATAATAATTCCATGCTGCAGCTGCATGGAACGCTGTATGAGTTGTTTGAGTACATCCGGGGTACAAGCTACGACAATTCTCTGGAGGCGACGTACGACTCGGGAAAAATTCTGGGTTTGTATCACAAGTTGCTGCGGGATTACACGGCCGAGTTTGAGCCACCCTCGGGCTCGTACCACAATTCGCGGGCGATCAACACGTCGATCGAGCAGATACCGTTTACGTTTACGCGACTGGATCGCATGCGGAATATCACGCAGGAGCAGGTGACGGGGACGATGGAATTCTTGCGCAGCGCCTATGTGGAGGCGTGCAACAAGGTAAATACGGCGGGGCTGAATGAATGGCCGTTGCAGATCGTGCATTGCGACTGGCATCCGGGGAATATGTTGTTTCGCAATAAAAAAGTAGTGGCGGTGATTGATTACGATGCGGCGCGGTTGCAGCAGCGGATAATTGATCTGGCGAATGGGGTGTTGCAGTTTTCGATCATTGGCGGAACGGATGATCCGGCGACGTGGCCGGACTATGTGGATGAATCGCGTTTCAAGAGGTTTATCCGCGGATATGACGATGTGGATGTGATTTCGACGGCGGAGTTGGAAATTATTCCATGGCTGATGATCGAGGCAATGGTGGCGGAGTCCGTGCTGCCGATCGCGGCGACGGGAAGTTTCGGGCGGATAGAGGGTTATGGGTTTTTGCAGATGATTGAGCGGAAGATTCGGTGGGTGCAGACGCATGTGGGGCACTTGATTGCGCAAGTGGTGCAGTAATCGGCGTGGGGATGCGGGGTACGGGCCTAGAGGAAAGCTGTATTTTATTCGTTTTTGTGGATATTATTCTCGGATGGTCCCATAATTTCAGAGTATTGGCATATATTATTGCCAATTTAGGACTATTTCTTGTCTTTCGTTCCTACGAATCTATACTTGAATACGAACCTTGTGGACAGACCAACAGTCCACGATTACGGAGTTTATTTTCAGGGAGACAAATCATGACTCTGGAAAATGTATTTTCGACGCCGGAGACACCTGCTGGGATGCTGAATACTGGGATAATTTGTGAGCGGCTGAAACAGGTGCGCGTGCAGGTGTGCGGCGCGCGGGGGCAGTCGCATTTTGCGGCATTGCTGGGGCTGTCGCCGTCGACTTACAACTACTATGAAAAGGGGCGGGTTCCGCCGGTGGAGGTGCTGGATCGGACGGCGCGTCTGACCGGGGTGCCGCTGCTGTGGTTGATTCGCGGTGAACCGGGTGATTTTTCGGTGGAAGGGCTGAAATCGATTGAAATTCCCGGAAGCAATGGGACGGGGAGCGGGAATTGATTTTCGTCCGATGCGTCTGACGTAAGTCATGATTAGTGGTTGAGTTACGCGGATCCAAGGCCGCGATGATTCGCGTCAAAGGCATCGAAAGGGGGGAGGTTGGGGGAGGTGGGGAAAATATTTTTTTAAAAAGTTGAAGTTTTTTGTCGCAATTGCCGAGGGGGCGTCTGATAATGACTCTCGTGTTCTCCAATTCCGTTCGTGCGGTGGCTCGAGAAAGAAAAGGAGCCTCGTATGCGTCAGAGATTAGTGGTCATATCGGATGCTCAAGGGGTGCCGCGGGTTGAGGTGCCATTTTCTAGCATGTGGGATCTGGTGGAGTATCTTTCGTATCAGCGGGCGGCGGTTTCGTATCAGTATCAGGCGACGCATTTTCTGGTAACTTTTTCGCGCGCGGATACGACAACGGCGCAACGGGTTTTGGATGAATGGGTCAATGCCCATATGCTGCAAACAGCTTGAGTACCTGGGGAGAAGACGTCGGAAGGGACTCTGACGCATCATGAGAAGAGAGTGGGGGAGTAGAGAGGTCGTAGTAGCAGCCGCTGCCGAGCATGTTCTGGACGTGCCCGGCAGCGGTTGTTTTTGCGACAGATTTGGGTGGACTGGCAGAAAAATGGGGAGCGGAATAGGGATATGGAGAGGGAAATGGAAGGGGGTCGAGGGGG
>JBBRWV010000074.1:0-18365 GCA_038248985.1 Phycisphaerae bacterium | reverse complement strand
TTGTGACCCGTCCCCGCCGTCGCTCACTATCTCCCCTTTCTGGCCGCGCGCCCACCACCCTCATGCCGCGTGGGCGCCACCGCATTCAGCGCGGCGGCGCCCGCGGGCGGGGGGCGCCTGGCCGGGGGGGGGTGTAATTTGGCGTGGATGCCTTTAGGATGAGAGGCCCATGAAATATTCAAACACGCAATTAATCAGTAAACAGGAGCAGGCGTCATGAAGAAGAGCACATTGGCGGCGCTATTGATGGCGGCGGTGGGCGGGGTGGTACCGGTAATGGGGCAGGCGCGTTCGGCGACACCGGCGGTGCCGGAGCGTAAGGTGATGGCGCATTCGGATACGACGTTTGCGCGGGAGTTGCTGCGTTTGAATCAGCCGGAGTTGATCAAGGCGGGGGGTGCGACGAGCAAGGGGACGGGGGCAGAGGGGATGTGGAAGGCGCAGGCGCAGGTGGCGACGTGGGATGAGATTGTGAAGAATCGGGGGGAATTGCCGAAGGCGACGCAGGAGTATCTGGCGTCGGTGAAGGGGTACCTGGGGAGTTCGGCGGGTGCGGGAGTGGACGGGAACTGGGGGCTGGATCATGCGAAGTTTATTTTTGGGCGGTTGTCGGAGCCGGTGATCAGCCGGTTGGAATATTTTGCGAATGTGGCGAAGGATCGGGAGCAGTTGGCACCGATGGCGGCGCTGGCGGACCAGTTGTTGAAGGCGGCGGATGCGGGATTGACGGGGGAGATGGAGTATTTGGGATCGAACGCGGCGCGGGCGAAGTATGGGGCGAACGAGGACGCGTACACGGCGGCGTACACGCGGGCGTATGGGGCGACGGTGGAGGTGAAGTATTACAACGCGTGGGCGAAGTATTTTTTGGCGATGGCGATGGCGCCGGGCGGGGAGAAGATGGCGGAGCGGAAGCGTTTGCTGACGGAGGCGATCGGGCTGCTGGAGGAGTTTGCGGAGCAGGAAGATATGGGGGTGATGTATCAATCGAAACTTTTGCGGGGGAAGGCGTACAGCGAATTGAACGACACGGGCAAGGCGATTGATAATTTTAAGGCGGCGCAGCAGCAGAATTCGCCGGGGTGGGTGGCGTACCAGGCGAAGTACCAGACGGTGGTGGCGTACATCAATGCGCGGGATTTTGCGGGCGCGGGGAAGGCGTTTGGGGCGTTCAAGGAGGGGTTGGCGAAGGGCAGCGTGGAGGCACAGTTGAGCGCGGACATGCTGGGGTACCGGCTGGCGTGGGCGGAGGCGGATGCGATGAAGGAGGGGGCGGAGAAGGAAACGGCGCGGCTGGAGGCGTTGAAGATCATGTCGGGGATAATTGCGCGGGACGTGCGATTCCGGGATTTGGTGTATGAGCAGTTGGCGGCGCAGGTGCCGGAGAACGCGGACCTGGCGAAGTTGATGCCGATGCAGCAGGCGGCGGTGGCGTACAGCAAGAGCCAGGGTCAGAAGGGGGATACGGCGGAGAGCAAGAAGAGTTTGAAGGAAGCGATAGCGGCGGCGACGGCGGTGCGGAGCAACAAGGCGGCGACGAAGTCGGAGCAGGTGGAGGCGGTGTATTTGCTGGGGGTGTGTCACGCGGTGCTGGAGGATCGGGAGGAATCGGCAAAGTTCAGCCTGGAGTTTGCGGAGCAGGCACCGAAGGATGCGCGGGCGAAGGAAGCGCTGGAATTGGCGCTGAATCAAATTGGGCAACTGCGGGTGATTGCGGAGGGGAACATGTCGGCGGAGTTGAAGGCGTTGCAGGAGCGGGGGCTGCGGCTGGTGACGGGGTCGAAGGGGGGAGAGGCCGAACGGTGGACGTTTGCGTATGCGGTATCGCTGGAGGAGAGCGGGAAGTTGGCGGAGGCGGAGGCGATGTACAAGCGGGTGCCGCCGGAGGACCGGAATTATGTGGATTCCCAGTTTCGGCTGATTCGGGTGACGCTGCAGCGTTACAAGCAGATGACGGGCACGGCGAAGCCGGAGGAGATCAAGGGGGTAGCGAGTTCGTTGTTCCGGGCGATCGCGGATTACGAGGAGTTGATTACGAAGGGGCGAGCGGGGGTGACGATATCGGCGGAAGCGCGGGAGCGTGGGCGGGGTTATTTTAATGATTTGTGGTTGATTGAAGTGGATGTGGCGTTGAGCAAGGCGGTGGACAAACCGGACCAGGCGGCCAAGCGTCTGGACCAATTGGAGAAGGTGCGGGACAAGCTGCCGAGCGCGACGCAGGGGGCGTTGTTGCGTTACAAGATTCAGATGTACCAGGCGAAGAACGAGGGGGACAAGGCGATCGCGGTGATCAAGGAGTATGCGCGCAGCCAGGGGCAGGGTGCGGCGGTGACGATCGTGAGTTTTATAGACTCGCTGATCACGGAGATCAACGTGGTGGAGAAGGGTGATCCGAAAGAGGCGATCAAGCTGGCGGGGCAGGCCGTGGATTTGCTGAGCGAGTTGATCAAGTCGGCGGAGAGTGATCCGGTATTGAAGCCGAAGATTTATGATTTTCGGGTGTTGCAGGCGGACATGATGGTGCGGGCGCATCGGACGAAGGAAGCGATCGAGCTGTCGAAGAAGCTGCAGGGGGAGCGTGACGGGGAGTTGATTAATTTCATGACGGAGGCGCGGGCAATTTACACGGAGGCGTTTGAGCAGAGTGATCCGAAGAAGTTGGCGGAGGCGCAGGATTATTTTGGCCGGCTGATCAACAAGGTGCCGCCGGGGAAGGAAGCGTTTTGGGAATGCTGGCTGCGGATTATTCAGTGTAAGGAGAAGTTGGCGGGGGCGGGTGCGACGGAGGAGATCAAGCGCCGCTTGACGGATTTGAAGGCGTTTTATGGGGATTCGGTGGGCGGCGATAAGTACAAGGAGGATTTTGCGAAGTTGATGCAGAAGTATATGGTGGTGGCGGGAGGGTAGAGGGGTCAGGGGGGGTGTGGACGGGAGGGGGTGCATCGATAACAATGGGCGGGAGCGAATTACAAGGAGGTCGATGCGCATGTCGTTAATGAATGGTGGTCGTGAAAAAATCAAGACGCAGGTACACGCGGATGCCCATGAGGCGAGCGCGGCGGTGGCGCGGATGATTGCGGGATTGATCCGGGAGAAGGCTGGGGCGGGGAAGAAATGCGTGCTGGGGCTGGCGACGGGATCGACGCCGGTGGGAGTTTATGGGGAGCTGGTGCGATTGCATCGGGAGGAGGGGTTAAGTTTCAAGAACGTGGTGACGTTCAACCTGGATGAATATTTTCCGATGCAGCGGGCGGAACTGCAGAGCTACTGGCGATTCATGCAGGAACACCTATTTGAACAGATCGATATTGAGAAGGGGAACGTGCATGTGCCGGACGGGACGATCCGGTTCGAGGAGGTGGCGGGGTATTGTGAGAATTATGAGAAGGCGATTGCGGGGGCGGGGGGATTGGATTTGCAGATACTGGGGATCGGGCGGACGGGGCATATCGGGTTCAATGAGCCGGGGAGTTCGCGGGAGAGCCGGACGCGGTTGATCACGCTGGACCGGATGACGCGGTTGGATGCGGCGAGCGATTTTTTTGGCGAGGAGCATGTGCCGCGGCGGGCGATCACGATGGGCGTGGGGACGATATTGGCGGCGAAGCGTGTGGTGTTGATGGCGTGGGGGGAGCACAAGGCACCGGTGATTGCGCAGGCGGTGGAGGGTCCGATCACGAGCAGCGTGGCGGCGAGTTACCTGCAGGAGCATGCGGCGGCGACGATCATTCTGGATGAAGCGGCGGCGGCGGAATTGACGCGATTCAAGACGCCGTGGCTGGCGGGGAGCGGGGGGGTGGTGAAGTGGGATGAGCGTTCGACGAAGAAGGCGGTGATCTGGCTGTCACTGAAGGTGGGGAAGGCGATTTTGAAGTTGACGGATGAGGATTACAACGAGCATGGGTTGCAGGATCTGGTGGCGGCGCGGGAGAGCGCGTACGAGGTGAACATTGATGTGTTCCGGAGTTTGCATGAGACGATCACGGGTTGGCCGGGGGGGAAGCCGGCGAGCGCGAAGCGTCCGGGGGATATTGATCGGGCGACGGACGCGGTGTTTCCGAAACGGGTGATCGTGTTTTCGCCGCATCCGGATGACGATGTGATATCGATGGGAGGGACGCTGATTCGATTGGTGGACCAGGGGCATGAGGTGCATGTGGGGTATCAGACGAGCGGGAACATCGCGGTGTTTGATGCGGATGTGATACGGTTTGCGGATTTTGCGGCGGGGTTCAACGAGGTGTTTGCGGTGGGGGCGGAGGAAGCGAGCCGGGTGGAGCGGCATATTGAGGAGTTTTTGCTGAACAAGAAGCCGGGGCAGGTGGATTCGGCGGAGGTGCAGCGGATCAAGGGATTGATTCGGAAGGGGGAGGCGCGGGCGGCGGGGCGGAGTTGCGGGATACCGGTGGAGCGGCTGCATTTTATGGATCTGCCTTTTTACGAGACGGGGCGGGTGAAGAAGAAGCCGCTGGGGGAGGAGGATGTGCGGTTGACGGTGGAGTTGCTGGAGCGGATTCAGCCGCACCAGATTTATGCGGCGGGGGATTTGAGCGATCCTCATGGTACGCATCGGGTGTGTTTGTCGGCGGTGATGGGGGCGCTGGAGCGGCTGAAGAAGAAGGGTGCGGGGTGGATGAAGAGTTGCGAGTTGTGGTTGTACCGGGGGGCGTGGCAGGAGTGGGAGCCGGAGAAGGTGGAGAGGGCGGTGCCGCTGAGTCCGGAGGAGCTGATGCGGAAGCGGCTGGCGATATTCAAGCATCAGAGCCAGAAGGATCGGGCGATGTTTCCGGGGTTGGATCAGCGTGAATTCTGGCAGCGGGCGGAGGATCGGAACCGGATGACGGCGAAGGTGTACGATCGGCTGGGGTTGGCGGAGTATGAGGCGGTGGAGGGGTTTGTGGAGTGGCCAATGAACGATTGAGGGTTCCAGTTTTCCAATATTAATGCGCGAAAAAAGTGGAGATTTGATTGGGGAACGGGTTGGGGGGAGGATTGGGGGGGCGTTTATGGGACAGGGGCAGACTAGGGAAAATACGTTGTGGGCGGGAAGAATTTTGTCATTGAACCGGGGTGGGCAAGGGATATACTAAGAACCACATGTCTTGAGCGAGCCATCATTTTTTTTGGGTGATGGCGCGGTGAAATTTTAAGCAAGAATGCAGGGTCGGTATGACACTGGCAATAGAATGCGCGGACAAGATCGGTGGAGAGGATTTTGAGGGGGCGGCGCGGGAGGTGCTGGAACGGTGCGAGGCGGTGGCGTGGCACACGGAAGTTGCGGGCGTGACGGAGCGGCCGTTTTTGTGTGAGTCGATGCGTGGGGTGCATGGGCTGGTGCGGCAGTGGATGCGGGATGCGGGGATGACGGTGCGGAGGGATGCGGTGGGGAATATTCTGGGGCATCGCGCGGGGAAGAGTTTTTCGAGCAAGACGCTGGTGATCGGTTCGCATCTGGATGCGGTGGCGAACGAGGGGAAGTATGCGGGGGTGTTGGGGGTGATGGTGGGTATTGCGGCGGTGTCGCTGCTGGGGCGCGGGGCATTGGAGGTGGGGATAGATGTGGTGGGTTTTGCGGGTGATGGGGGCGGATTGGGGGGCGGGCGATTCGGGACGCCGCACCTGGGGAGCCTGGGGATGACGGGGCAGTTGGGAAGGGAGGCGTGGGGATTGAGGGATAAAGAGGGGATTACGCTGGAGGAGGCGATTCGGCGATTTGGGTTGCATCCGGAGGAGTTAGAATTTGCGGCGCGGAAGAAGGGGGAGTTGGCGGGGTTTGTGGAAGTGCATGTGGAGCAGGGGCCGATGCTGGAGGAGGCGGGTGCGGCGGTGGGCGTGGTGAAGTCGATCATGGGGCAAACGGGGATGCAGTTGCGGTTGGTGGGTGGAGGGGGACATGGGGGGACGTTGCCGATGAAGGGGCGGCGGGATGCGCTAGCGGGTGCGGCGGATGCGATACTGGTGGTGGAGACGTGTGCGCAGGAGATGGAGGGGGTGGTGGCGACGGTGGGACGGATGGAGTGCGTGCCGAACGCGGCGAATTGCGTGCCGTCGGAGGTGCGGTTAACGGTGGATGTGCGGCATGAGGATGACACGGTGCGGGAGAATTCGGTGGAGTGCATGCTGACGACGATTCAGCAGGTGGCGCGGGACCGAGGCTTGGGGATGGAGTTGTTGTCGCGGACGGACACGGGGGCGGTGGCGATGGAAATGGAAATGACGGCGCGGTTGATCGATGCGATGCGGGGGGAGACGGTGGATAGCGGCGGGCGGTCGGTGCAGAAACTGGTGAATGGGGCGATTCAAGATGCGGCGGTGATGGCGTCGAATGCGCCGACGGCGATGCTGCTGGTGCGGAGCGCGGAGGATGCGGAGCGCGGGGTGCGGGTGAATTGCGAGGATGTTGCGGAGGCGATACGGGTGATGCACGCGTTATTGAGAAGTTATTCAACGGCATGAAGCTGCGGTGATGATTCGTGAGAGGTAGGGTAGGCGAATCCGGGATTGGTCATTGGACCAGTCCCGGATTTTGCGTTGGTGGGGGTTAGCGGAGGGAGTCGAGGATGGCTTGAATGCTGAGGGTGGCACCGCAGATGACGCTGTCGGAGGCACCGTAGTAGACGGTGAGGCGGTCGCCGTCGACGACGTGTCCGTTGGTGAAGACGACGTTGCCGAAGAAGCCCTGGAGTTCATAGGGGGTGAGGGGTTGCATGATGGGGTTGATGGAGCGGGCGAGGACGCGGGCGGGATTTTTGAGATCGAGAAGGAGAGCGCCGAGACTGTAGCGGCTTTGTTCGTTGGCGCCGTGGTAGATTTCGAGCCAGCCGGCGTCGGTACGGATGGGAGAAGCGCCGGCGCCGACGCGTTGGCTGTCCCAGGAGTTGGGGCGGGTCATGGCGAGGCATTCGTGCTTGCCCCAGTGAAGGAGATCGGGGGAGCGGGCGATCCAGATGAAGTTGCCGCCAAGGCCGGCACCGCTGGGGCGGTGGAGGGTCCAGAATTCGCCGTTGATTTTTTCGGGGAAGAGGGCGCAGTCTTTGTTGTGTGGAGGAATGATGAGGCCGTGGTTTTCGAAGGCTTTCCAGTCGGTGGTGGTGGACATGCCGACGGCGACGCCGGCGGGGGAGACGACGGTGTAGGTGAGGTAATAGACGTGGTTGATGAGGGTGACGCGGGAGTCTTCGAGGCCGAAGGATTCCAGGGGGCCGCGGCCGACGAGGGTGGGTCGGGGGTCGGCGTTGAAGTGAATGGCGTCATCGCTCCAGGCGAGGCGGAGGTGGGAGAGGGTGGTGAGGTAGGGGCGGCCCTTGTGGGAGAAGACGCGGGGATCGGTGGAGAGGAGATCGGGGTCATCGTGGCGGAAGCGGACGACTTCGATGCCGCCTTCGGCCTGGGGGTTGAGGACGGGGGTGCTGACCCAGTTTTTTTCCTGAACGGGGCGTTCAGCGACGCGGAGGAGGAGGCCGGTTTTGCCTTGGTAAGTGAAGGCACCGGGATTGAGGAGGCATTCGACAGTGAGGTCCGGGCGGGTGGGGATGACATCCTTCGGGGAGAGGATGGGATTGTTGGGGAAACGGGTGACGAGAGGATCGACGTTGGATTGGGACATGGGAGGGACTCCGCAAGAGGGTGAGGTTGAAGTGGGTGAAGACAGAGGAAGGGAAGTATCAGGCGGAAGGGGTGGTGGTGTCTACTGTCCAGCCAAGCCAAGAGGGGAGATCGCGCCAGAGAGCGTGGAAGTTGTCGAGTTCGGGCGGGCCGGCGAAGTGGGCGAAGGGGCGGACGAAGAGGCGTTTGTCGGAGGGGATGGCGTTGTAAACGGCGAACTGTCCGGGGGGAGGGACGGCGGGGTCAAAGAGAGCGGCGGCGACGAAGACGGGGATGGAGATGTGGCGGGCGGCGGTGGCGGAGTCGAAGTAGCGGAGGACGTTGAGGATTTGCGGGTTGGTTTTGTAGAGGGTGCGGACGGACTCGCCGCTGCCGACGCATTGGAGTTGGACGCGGAGGGGATGGTTGCCGAAGGTGGGTACGTCGAGGAAGGCGCGTTTGAAGCGTGGATCCCAGGGGAGGGCGAGGGCGCCGATGCCGCCGCCGAAACTGCCGCCGAAGTAGGTGAGGTGCTGTGCGGCTTCGGGGACGATGTGAAGGAGAGCGGAGGCGGCGGCCCAGAGGTCGGCGACGCAGTCACGGATGCTGTAGGTGTCGCGGGATTCGATGCCCTTGATGACATGGGGAGAGGAATGGGAGGGCCAATCGGGATGGGCGGAGCGATCGAAGCCGCGGGCGCAGGGGTAGATGAATGCGAGAGATTTGTCGCGGGAAAGGCCTTCGTCACTGCTGCCGCGGCCGCCGTAGCCGTGGGAGCAGACGACACCGCCGCGGATGGGGGTATGCTTGGGGATGGTGAGCCAACCGCCGACGCGGAAGCCGTCGAGGGAGGTGTATTCGATTTCGAAGGTGCGATGGGAATTGGAGATGGCGATTTCGCGATGGGTGGGTGCGGGGGGGATGGAGAAGGTGGTGGCGTAGAGGGAGCGCCAGAACTCGACGAAATCGTGGGGTTCGGGAGGGGCACCGACCTGGAGGAGTGATTGTTGGGAGTAGCCGTAGGTGGGGTCGAAGGGAAAATCGTGTTTCATGTTGAACCTTGCAGAGGGTACAGCACGGGGTTTTGGGCGAGTAAGGCCAATGAACCGCTTACGATAATGAATGGTGAGTGAAATGGAAGTAGGGCGGCAAAAAAGTTTAAGATTGGGCAGGAATTCACTAACAGTATGTCGCAAAGTGGTGGTATAATTACTGGTACGGGTCGAGAATTTACTTGACCGCAAACGGTGGGTCATTAAGATAGTATTTAAGGCATCAAGGTTATAGATAGGATATTGTATGATATATCAAGCTCGTAAGAAGCGTGCGTCATCCAAGGAATGGCATATTTCAAAGGCGTTGTGTCGGCAGATTGTGGATGGGGAGTTGCCGCCGGGGACGCAGTTGCCGAAGCGGGTGGAGTTGGAGCGGACATTTTCAGTGAGCCCGGTGACATTGCAGCGGGCGCTGCAGCAGTTGATGGATGATGGATTTATTTATGCCAAGGCGGGATTGGGGACGTTTGTCGCGAAGAACCCGCCGCACTTATCGCGGTATGGCCTGGCGTTTCCGACGCATCCGAACATTCGTGAGACATGGACGAGTTTTTACACGGCGTTGAATAACGCGGCGTTGGACATGCAGCGGAAGAATCCGGGGGCGATCACGATTTATTATGGATTAGAGCGTCCGGAGCACCAGGCGGATCGCGACCGATTGATACAGGATATTCAGACGCACCGTCTGGCGGGGTTGGCGTTTACGTTTTCGCCGAAGAATTTTCAGGGGACGCCCATTTTGGATGAGCCGCGTTTGCCCCGGGTGGCGATTATGCGGGAGCCGGCGTTTGGGATGCCCGCAGTGATGCTGGATGGTATGAGTTTCGCGAGTAAGGGGGTGGAATACCTGGCGGAACGCGGGCGGAAGAAGATGGCGATCATTGTGGCGGCGACGCCAGCGACGCAGGGAATAATTACGAGCATCAATCGAAGTGCCGCGGCGCTGGGGATTAGCGTGCAGCCTTACTGGACACATGCGGTGCATATCGGTGCGGCGGACTGGGCACGGAACGTGGTTCATCTGATGACGATGTTGCCGAAGGACAAGCAGCCGGACTGCATGTTCATCACGGATGACAATCTGGTGCCGCACGCGACGGCGGGGTTGCTGGCGGGAGGGATATCGGTGCCGGGGGATATGGATGTGGTGGGACATGGGAATTTTCCGTGGTTGACGCCGAGCGTGGTGTCGGCGAAGCGTATTGGTTTTGATGCGCGGAGCGTGCTGGCGTTGTGCCTGGAGAACGTGGATAAGCAACGGAAGCGGATTGCGTGTGATGCGGTGACCATTGTGCCGGCGCGTCTGGATGTGGAAATGGAGCCGGTGATGGTGTGAGGGGGCGGGGGAGGTTGGGGGCGGGCGGCGTATGGGGCGGGAGGATGGGACGGGTGTATGGGGCGGGGCGGGAGATGGGGGCGTCAATTTTATCGTATATTTGACCATGATATTAAGTGACTTTATACTCCGAAATTCGTGAATTGTGCGACCTCGCACGGGGGCTGTTACTGGAATGGCTCGAGGAGGGGTCGCGTTTGTTCTGTTTAACTAGGAATGCGTATGTCCACGATCACACGGAAAGCCATCATATTCACCGGCAAGCAGGCAATGGAAATTCGCGAGGAGCAGATTCCTCATCCGGATAAGGACAATGTGCTGATTGAGGTGACGCGGTCGCTGATCAGCACGGGGACGGAGATGACGATATTCATGCGGAATTTTGCACCGGATACGCACTGGGACAACTGGATCAAGTATCCGTTTTATCCGGGGTATCTGGTGGCGGGGATTGTGACGGAAGTGGGGCCGGAGGTGAAGGACATCAAGGTGGGGGATCGGGTGGCATCGCGGCAATCGCATGCGAGTCATGTGATCAAGGCGGAGCGGGATGTGCTGAAGATTCCGGAGGGGGTAACCGAGGACGACGCGGTATGGGCGGGGTTGGGCAAGATCGTGCAGGTGGGTGTGCGGACGGCCGCGCATGTGCTGGGGGATACGGTGGTGATCATCGGGTTAGGGCTGCTGGGGCAGTTGGTGGTGCAGTATGTGAAGCTGATGGGTGCGGGTGAGATCATCGCGGTGGATATGTCGGAGAAGCGTTTGGCGATGGCCAAGGCGCACGGCGCGACGGCGACGATTCAGAGCGGGGTGGCGGAGGCCAAGGCGGAGATTTTGAAGATTACGGGCGGGCGCGGGGCGGACGTGGTGTATGACGTGACGGGATTCCCGCCGGTGTTTACGATTGCGCTGCAGTTGGCGCGGAAGAGCGGGACGATCGTGGTGCTGGGCGATGCGGGGTCGCCAGGGGAACAGCGTCTGGGACCGGAGATCATCACGAAGGGATTGCGGATCGTGGGTTCGCATGACGACATTCCGCCGCACTATGTGACGGATGGGGTGCGTTGGTCGGGCCGGCAGATTTACGAGTTGTTCCTGACGTATCTGGCGCGGAAGCAGATTGTGCTGAAGGATTTGATCACGCATCGGTTCAAGCCGGGCGATGCAGCGAAGGCGTATGAGCTGCTGCAGAAGGACCGGATGAACGTGATGGCGGTGATGCTGGACTGGAAGTAAAAGAAAAGCGGGACGCGCGATGAGTCCCACAAAACGAATTGAGCAAAACGAACAAGGCCCGCCAATGGCGGGCCTTGTTTTTAACCGATTCGAATTACTTACCGGATGCGGGGGTGGGCTTTTCCGCGGGGCTGGGTTGGGGAGCGGGTTCAGCGGGGAACCAGCGGCTTTCGCGGAATTCGGTGTCTTCGGCGGTGACGAAGTAGAGGGAGTTGGGGGTGGAGCCGGCATCGGTGTAGGTGGTTTGCTTGATCAAGGTGACGGGAACTTTGGGATAGATGAATTCATAGGGTTCCGCGGCGGGAAGGGGAGGGGGCACTGCGCCTTTTTTCACGCGGGGGAGAGGGGGGCGCTGGGCGTTGGTGGGAGGTTCAAAGGCGAGCTTTTCGGGTTGCTTGGGCTGGCTGGCGAACTGGGCATAGGGGGAGTTGAGCCAGGTCCAGGGGCCGCCTTCACGCTGAGCGCGGTAGATGCGGTAGCCGGCGATATTTTTACCGGGGACGGCGCTCCAGGTGATGACGGCTTGGCCGTCAGTGTGGGCGACCTTGACGTTGGCGGGGAGGGGAGGGCGGGGCGCCGGGCGGTAGTTTTTGAGACCGTGGCGAAGCATGACTTCAGGCATGAAGGCATCGGACATGACGATGTTGTATCCGGGCTGTTTGCCGACCATGCGTTGCGTGTAAAAGCAGGCTTCGGTGAGTCCGACCATGCCGCCGTTGGAGGCGTCCTGGAGCATGGGGAGGAAAGGGTCGCAGCCGTAGGCTTCCCAGCGGTGATCGTGTTGCTGGCCGCGCAGCATCATGGCGCGCCACCAGGTGGGGGTGCTGGTGCCATCGGGCAGGATGCGGCGCTGGTAGATGTCGGAGTTAACATCGACGCAATCGGTGTAGCGGCCGTAGATGCTGGGGTGGAGAGTGAGGTCTTCATTGTTGACGAGTTCGATGGCGCGGGTCCAGAAATCGGTGACGGAGAGGTAGAGTTGGTCACTGCCGCCGGAGCTGCCGACGTTCATGGAATACTGGCGTTGCGCGTGACCGTAGGGGGCTTGGAGGGCTTGATTGTAAAGGCAATCGAGGGTCCAGCGGACGAGATCGGCGTTGTCGTGCTTTCGGCCGCCCCAGAGGCCGAGGAGATAGGTGCCGAGGTGCATGTTGACGGCGTTGGCGAAGGAGCGGACGTTGGGGCTGTTGTAGCTGTTGACGCGGCCATTGGTGAGCCTTACGGCGTCGGCGATGAGTTCGGATTGTTTGTCAAGGCCGGGGCTGGGATAGAGGAAAGCGGATGCGGGGGCGATGCCGCTGCGTTGGTAGGTGATGGTCCAGGGATCGGTGCCGCCGGCACCTTTCCAGCCTTTCCAGGCATCGGCGATGTCTTCCTTGGTGGGGATCATGGCTTCGAGGTTTTTACGGTTGCCGACGGAAACTCTGTTGGCGAGGGCTTTGGCGGCGGCATCATCACGTTTCATGTAGGTCATGGCGAGGGTGGCTTCGGGGCCTTTGGACCAGTGTTGGATGTTCCAGAGACCCTGGGAAACTTCGGTGGTGAAGTCGGAGTAGTGTTGAGGGGTGGCGGCGGGTTCGTCAACGACGGCGGTGAGTGGTTGGAATTTTTCAACGCCGAGTTGCCAGAGATCGTCTTCGGTGACGGCTTTGGAGAAGACGTAGCGGACCTGACCCCAGAAAACGCGGAGGCTGAGGCTGTTGCTGCCGGGGTTGACCTGATAGTTTTGACTGCCGTAGAAGTAGTGATCGCCATTTTTGCCAGTGGAGACTCCGGAGGCGCCGGTTTGAGAGAAGGGGATCATGAAGAGGCTGAGGTTGGACTTGGCGTCGACGACAGCGGTGTTGTCGTAGTTGTAGACGCGGCGGGTGAGTTTGCGCAGGCCGGCGGGGATGCTTTTGAGTTCATCGGGGCTGGCGGCGTCGCCGAGGGTGATTTTTCCGCGGAGGAGGATATTGCCCCAGACGCGTTTGGGTTGTTCGCCGGGAGGGGTAGGAGCGACATTGTCGTTTTCACCGGGGAGGGCATTGCGGCTGCCGACGCGATCGGGGGAGTTTTTTTCTTCAGGGTAGAGGCGTTGGGTCTGGGTGAATTCATTGCCGCGTTTGGGGATGAGGTAGATGTATTCGGCATTGTCAGGGATGCCCTTGGGGCCGATGCGGAGGACGAGCTTGGAGAAGAGGGGACCGGTGCTCCAGCGGAGGTCGCGGATATCGAGGGTGGAGGGGTGGGCGTAGGTGACGACGTTTTCGCGGAGGAGGGGGAAGCTGTCTTTTTTGGGATCCGGATCGGTGGTCTGGCGGGAAAGGTTGATGGAGGGGGCGAGGAAATCGCCAATGCTGACGGGGCCGGCGGAGGTTTGGATGGCGGCGATAGCGCCGGCTTTGTCGCCGGTGGTGAAGAAGGTGAGTTTGAGATCATCGCCGGCGAGGGTGACTTTTCCATCGGCTTCGGTGGCGGTCATGGGGGGGAGCGTGGAGGCGGCGTTGGTGCCGGGGAGGAGATGGAATTGTTTTTTTTCCCAGGGTTGGAGATCGACGTAGAAGTAGACGTGCATGCGGGAGACGGTGCCTGCGGCATCGCGACGGATGTCATCGGCCTGATAGGGGAGGGGGGTTTTGGGATCCGTGGTGGAGACGATGATGAGTGTGTTGGGGTCGGGGCATTCGCCAGCGTGGAAGAAGAGGGGAACGCGGACGAGGTCATTTTTGCGGGCAGCGCCGACGCGTTCCTGGACGGTGAGGATGCGGAGGAAATCGAATTTGGGGTGTGGGGCGAAGATGTCGGGGGCCATTTCGGCGGGTAGGCTGTTGAAGACAGCGGGGTCAGCGCGGCCTTTTGTGCGGACGGGGGTGCCGGCGGGGTCGGCTTGGGCGAGGAGGGGTTGGCTGAGGGTCAAAGTGGCGGTGAGGGCGGTGAGAAAAAGGAAGGGGAGGCGCGGGAAGTGAGGGGTGAGCATGGCTTGATTCCTTGGAAGAGAGCCGGGATCTTGGGTTTACTGGAATAAAGGGTGCCATGGGGCAGCGTGTTGAAAGGACTTTTTATAGTTTAATGAATAAGTTGGGGCATTATTACATGCGAATCAATTTCGAAGGTATAGAAATGATAATATGGAGGATATGGAGGGGGAATCGAGAGAGAAGGGAAAATGATTCTTGTGGGGGGCATAGGGGGGCGGATGCGGCGAGCGGGGAGGGGTGGCGGGTTTGGTTTCTTGCGGGGAGGGGCGAGGCGGTTAGTGATGGGCCCATTTTTCGAGAGCGGCGATGGTGAGGCGGAAGTCTTTGGGGAGTTCGGCGGTGTAGGTGGTGGGTTCGTTGGTTGCGGGATGGATGAGAGTGAGTTTGTGGGCGTGGAGGGTGAGGCGCTCGATGAGAGGGCGCTCGTCCTGGTTTTTGCTGTGCTTGAAGTGGCGTTTGAATTCGGAGAGGAGGATTTTTTCGCCGCCGTAAAGGGGGTCGACGGCGAGGGGGTAGCCCATGGCTTTGAGATGGACGCGGATTTGATGGCGGCGACCGGTGACGGGGAAGACTTTCATGAGGGTGACGCCGGCGAAGCGCTGGACGGCGACCCATTTGGTGCGGGACTTTTTGGGTTCGTTGCCGCGGATGATCATGCGGAGTTTGTTGTTGGGGTCGGAGCCGATGGGGAGATCGACGGAGCCGGATTCCTGGAGGGGTGTGCCGCGGACGAGGGCGAGGTATTCCTTGGTGATGGCGCGGTTGCGGAACTGGAGGGCGAGATGGCGGAGGGCTTCGTGGGAGCGGGCGAAGATAATGAGGCCGGAGGTGTCGGCGTCGATGCGGTGAACGAGCAGGGGTTTCTGGCCGGAGAGTTGGGGGTCGGCGGCGAGGAGGTCAAGGAGGCTTTGGGTGCGTCCACGTCCGGGGATGACGGCGAGGCCGGGGGCTTTGTTGACGGCGATGAGGGAGGAGTCGAGGTGGATGATTTGGTAGAGGGGCGTTTTTTTCATGAGAGTTTTGCACCAGAGAGTGAGGGAAAGGCGGAGGAGGCACAGATATCATGACGGAGTGACGAGGCGCGGCCGCGCGGGAGGTGTTAAGCGGGGGCGCGGGTAAGGAGTTTGAGGAGCCAGTAGGCGGCGGGTGCGGCGAGGAGGGGGGAGTCGAGGAGGTCGAGGATGCCGCCGAAGCCGGGGAGTTTGCCGGAGTCTTTGACGCCGGCGTCGCGTTTGAGGAGTGATTCGAGGAGGTCTCCGAGTTGTCCGACGGCACCGAGGACGATGCCGGCGATCAGGCCTTGGGGCCAGGTGAAGAAAGTGAAGAAATTGGCGGTGAGGGCACCGATGAGGCCGGCGAGGACGAGGCCGCCGATGAAGCCTTCGATGGTTTTTCCGGGGGAGAGCCAGGGGATGAGTTTGTGTTGGCCGATGGAGCGTCCGGTGAAGTAGGCACCGACGTCGGCGGCTTTGACGATGCAGACGATGGCGAGGACCATCCAGGCGGAGTGGGTGAGGCAGATGGGGAGGAAGAAGCCGGGGAGGACGCCGAGGTAGACGATGGCCATGAGGGTGGCGCCGGCGGAGGCCATGGCGCCTTCGACACGTTGATGGCGGCTGTGGAAGCCGAAGGCGGCGACGAGGGCGGCGGTGAGGACGGTGGGGATGAGGTAGTGAGGTTTGACGGTGCGGAACCAGAGGGTGAGGGATTGGAACTGGGAGTTGGGGGCGAGTTCGGCGACCTGTTCGAGCCAGGGCCAGAGCATGCAGAGGAGGGAGGCGAGGCCGACGATGGTGAGGGAGATGCGAATGTTTTGCTGGGCGAGGAGGGAACGCATTTCGAAGATGCCCAGGGGGATGACGAGGGAGCAGGTGAGGGCAAAGACGAGGCCGGGAGGGGTGCGTTGGAGGGTGGTGGGCCAGCCGTTGGAGAGGTAGGAATCGAGGAAGATGAGCGCGACGAAGAGCGCGGAGAAGAGGAGGCCGAAGATGATGCGGTGCTTGAGCATACTTCTCTGCAAGGCGTTCTTGTTCAGGAAGGCACGACGGCACGGAAGGCCATGGTGCCCATTTTACGGGATGACTTTGGTGAGGGGGTAGGAGATGAGGCCGGTGGCGCCGGCGCGTTTGAGTTTGGGGATGAGCTCGCGTTCCTGTTTTTCTTCGACGATGACTTCGACGGCGACCCAGAGGCCGTCGGCGAGGGGGGAGACGGTGGGGGATTTTTCGGAGGGGAGGAGTTGGAGGATGGCGTCGAGGGAGTTTTTGGGGGCGTTGAGTTTGAGGCCGACTTTTTCGCGGGCGTTGATGGCGCCTTGGAGAAGGAGGGCGATGTTCTCGATTTTTTCTTTCTTGACGGGATCATTGGCCCAGATTTTTTTATTGGCGATGAGACGGGTGGTGGAGGTCATGAGGGTGTCGATGATGCGGAGGTTGTTGGCGCGGATGGAGGAGCCGGTTTCGGTGACGTCGACGATGGCGTCGAGGAGGCGGGCTTTGACTTCGGTGGCGCCCCAGGAGAATTCGATTTTGACCTTGATGTTTTTGGACTCGAAGTATTTGCGGGTGACGCCGACGAGTTCGGTGGCGATGACGCCGCCGTTGAGTTGTTCGGGCTGGGTGATGGCGGATTCATTGGGGACGCAGAGGACCCACTTGGTGGGGCGGGCGGTGGCCTTGGAGTAGACGAGTTCGAGGACTTCGTGGACGTCGGAGCCGTTTTCCTGGACCCAGTCATGGCCGGTGAGACCGACATCGATGACGCCGTCTTCGACGTAGCGGGACATTTCCTGGGCGCGGAACATGACGACTTCGATGGCGGGGTCGTCGATGGTGGGGAAGTAGGAGCGGTCATTGACGGTGATTTTGTAGCCGGCTTTGGCGAAGAGATCGACGGTGGAATCCTGGAGGGAGCCTTTGGGGATTCCGAGTCGGAGGACGTTGGGGGAAGGTTTGAGCATTGTGAACCTGTGGTAAGGGGACGAAAAAAGGGAACAAAACGCCGGTGGGGGAGTTTGGTTGAGAGCGACACATTAGAGCATGAAAGGGCGATTCTTGAAAGCCGTCGGGGAGGTGTGGGGGCGCGGCGGGAGTGGGAGTACAATTGGGGGATGGATGATCAAAACACCTATTTGCTGAATGGGCTGCTGACACGCGGTTTTGCGCTAGGGCGGATCGTGCGTTTTCGGGAGATGGCGCGGGGGCGGCAGGCGGCGACATACGAAGTGATGACAGCGCAGCAGAACGAGTACGTGGTGTATTTATATCCGCCGACGCATGAGGTGGGGCGGCTGGAGGCGATGGCGACGGCGTTGGGGCGTTTTGTGGAGAATCGGTTTACGGTGGCGTCGATGGTGCGGGCAAAGGGGGGGGAGTTTGTGGCGGAGGGGCCGCAGGGGACGCGGATGATGGTGAGCGAGGTGGTGAATGGATCAGCGGTGCCGGCGGAGCAGATGCGGGAACATGATGTGTCGCAGGTGGGATTGCGGTTGGCGTGGATGCATCGGCTACTGGCGGAGCAATTGCTGCGGGTGAAGGAGGATGAAAATGGGGGATTGGTGGAGCAGTTGGAGGGGGCGCTGGAGCGGCGGCTGGCAGATGCGCCGGTGCCGGTGTTGCCGAGTTTTCCGGCAGCGCATGTGTCGCGGCTGCGGGAATTGCTGTTGCTGCCATCGATGGAGGGGTGGGTGCATGGGGAGATTACGGCGGCGGCGTTGCTGCATGATGCGGATCGGCAGTTACGGACGGTGACGGATTGGGCGCTGTTGCATTGGGGGAATCCACTGGAGGATGTGGTGGATGCGTTTTTGTCATTATGCAGCAATGGGAAGGGCGGGGTGGATGAGGGGCAGGCGCGGGCGCTGCTGGAATCTTATGATTCGCTGCGGACGGTGCGGCGGACGCCGTGGACTCCGGCGGTGGGGCGGTGGCTGGCGCAGCGGATGATCGATGCGTCGTATGGGCGGCGTCCGCTGCCGAAGGGGTTTGGGAAGTGGCTGGCGTCGCCGGAGGAATTAGCGACGGGGATAGCGTCGCATGGGCCGGGGTGAGGGGAGGGGCGAGAAGGTTCAAGATTCAAGGTTCAATTTTTGGGGTATGGGGTATGGGCGCGCGGGGGTGGACGAGGCTTATGGGGGTTTGGCTATGTGGAGAGGGGTTTAGGTGTCGAGGATGATTTTGCTGACGGGGGCGG
>JBBRWV010000073.1:0-18668 GCA_038248985.1 Phycisphaerae bacterium | reverse complement strand
CCCCCCGCCGCCGGGGGGGCGCCCCGCGGGGGGGGGGTTGGCCCCGGCGGGGGCGGGGCGGCCCCCCCCCCGCGGGGGGGGGGCCGGGGACCGGCGGTGCCGCCGGGGGGTGCGCGGCCGGCGTTGGGCAGTAGCTATGTGCTGTATGAGCTTGTCAGAAAAGAGGTTGCGCCGGTACCCGAGACGCCGGTGACGACTCAACCGACGCGACCGGAGCGGCGGGACCGGAGTATTTTGGGGAATTGAGGTCCGATATTAGTCACGGCGGTGGAGGTGGGGGGTGGCGAGGATGGTGCCGAACATGGCGCGAAAACCCCCCGCCAGAGTGTAGGGAGAGGGGGTCTCGGCGAGGTAAAACCATCCTAAAATGAGCGCTGCGAGGGGGGTAAGGTGCATTAAAGCGAGGGCAGATGGGGGTCGGAGGGGGGGTGAGGACTGGGGAGCGGGGGTGACAACTTTTGGTCAGGACTGGACAAAGGGTAAAAGTTTTTTGGGGCGCGAGGAGGGGGTCTTTGGTGCGGGAGAGCGGGCGCGACGGGGGATGGCGGGGTTATTGGGACATGACTTTGGAGATGGTGAGGATGGGCATGAGCATGGCGATGGCGACGCCGCCGATGAGGACGCCCATCATGCCGATCATGACGGGTTCGATGAACTGGGTGGCGGTTTTGATGGCGGTGCGGAGGTCTTCTTCCATGTAGGCGGAGACGCGGTTGAGGACGTTGGGGAGCTCGCCAGTTTTTTCGCCGGAGTGGATCATCTGGGCGACTGACTTGGGGATGAGGGTGGATTTGAGGAGCGGTTCGGAGAGTTGCTGGCCGTTTTGGACGCGGTCGCGGACTTCGTCCCACATGGCGGTGTAGTAGGAATTTCCGGCGACGTCGCGGACGATGGTGAGGGTGTCCATGAGTTGTACGCCGGCGGTGATCATGGTGCCCATGGTGCTGAGGGAGCGGGAGAGGTAGACCTTGTGGAACATGGGGCCGAAGATGGGGAGGTGGAGTTTGAGCCAGTCAAAGGTGCGGGTGCCGGTGGGGGTGCGGGAGAAGAAGGAGAGGGCGACGCCGCCGACGACGGTGCCGATGACCCAGAAGTACCAGTAGAAGATGAGGGAGTGGCTGACGGTCATGAGAACTTGGGTGGGCATGGGGAGGGCGGCTTTGCGGGTGGCGAAGATGGCGGTGAATTTGGGGAGGATGACGGTGAGGAGGAATATGGTGACGCCGATGGACATGACGAACATGAAGGCGGGGTAGATGAGAGCGCCTTTGACGCGTTTGAGGGTTTCGCGTTGGGTGATGAGGTATTCGGAGAGGCGTCGGAGCATGGGGCCCATGGTGCCGGAGATTTCGGAGGCGCGGACGAGGGAGACGAAGTAGCGGCCGAAGATGCGGGGGTATTTTTCGAGGGCGGCGGAGAAGTCTTTGCCGGACTGGACATCGGCGACGATGGCTTTGAGGACACCGGTGAATTCGGGGGAGAGGGCTTGTTCGGAGAGGCCGGTGAGGGCTTCGGAGAGGGGTACGCCGGTGTCGACCATGACGGAGAGCTGCATGGTGAAGTGGATGAGTTCTTCGCTTTTTACTTTGGTGGATTTGGTGGGAGCGGTGGCGGAGACGGCGGGTGAGGAGGCGGAGGCCATGCCGAGTTCCGCGGCGTGGCGGGCGGGTTTGATGTCGACGATGTATTTGCCATCGGCGCGGAGGGCCTTGGTGGCGTCGGCGAGGTTGAGGGCGGAGACGAAGCCCTGGACGAGCTGTCCGCGTTGGTCACGGGCGTGGTAGGCGAAGCGGGAGGAGATGGAGGCGGTGGTGGTCAGAGAGCACCTTTTGTGAATGAGGTAAACGGTTGGGACATTTTTTCGCGATTGGGTTTAGAGGGCGGTGGCGCGGAGGATTTCTTCATAGGTGGTGATGCCGGCTTTGACTTTGATGAGTCCATCGGAGCGGAGGGTGGGGATGTTGCGTTCACGGCACATTTCGCGGAGGCGGTTCATGGTGGCGCCGGCGACGACGGCGTCGAGCATTTCGGTGTCGGGGACGAGGAGTTCGTAGATGCCGATGCGTCCGGTGTAGCCAGAGTTGCGGCATTTTTTGCAGCCTTTGGCGTGGTAGAGGTTGTCGAAGGGTCCGGCGGATTTTTCGACGACGTGGCGGATGTTGAGGGGAGGTTCGTAGGCGACCCGACAGGAGACGCAGAGTTTGCGGACGAGTCGTTGGGCGACGATGGCGCGGAGGGAGGCGGCGAGGAGGTAGGGTTCGATGCCCATGTTGATGAGGCGGACGATGGAGGAGGGGGCGTCGTTGGTGTGGAGCGTGGAGAGGACGAGGTGACCGGTGAGGGCGGCCTGGATGGCGATGCGGGCGGTTTCGGCGTCGCGGACTTCGCCGACCATGATGACGTCGGGATCCTGGCGGAGGAGGGAGCGGAGGGCGCCGGCGAAGGTGAAGCCGATTTTGTCATTGACCTGGAATTGGTTGACGCCGGTGAGGTTGAATTCGACGGGGTCTTCGACGGTGCAGATGTTGATGTCGGGCTTGTGGATTTCCTGGAGGGAGGCGTAGAGGGTGGTGGATTTTCCGGAGCCGGTGGGGCCGGTGACGAGGAGGATGCCGTTGGGTTGTTCGAGGGTTTTTTTCAGTTGGGTGAGCATTTCGTAGGCGAAGCCGAGTTTTTCGAGATTCACGGGGATGTTGCGGTTGTCGATGATGCGGATGACGGTTTTTTCGCCCCATTTTTCGGGCATGGTGGAGACGCGGAGATCGATGGGGCGGCCTTCGAGGAGGACGTGGATGCCTCCGTCCTGGGGGAGGCGGCGTTCGGAGATATCGAGGGAGGCCATGATTTTGATGCGGCTGACGAGTGCGGGGTGCATGGCGTGGGGGGGGCAGATTTTTTCGTAGAGTCGTCCATCGACGCGGTAGCGGACGCGGGTTTTTTTTTCATCGGGTTCGATATGGATGTCGGAGGCGCCTTCGCGGACGGCGTGGTAGAGGAGGTAGTTGACGAGCTTGATGACGGGGGAATGTCCGGCGGCTTCCTGAAGGTTGCCGATGTCTTCGACCTGGGCTTCGACGAGGGTGAAGTCTTCGGGTTTGACGTCGTCGATGATGTCATCGATGACGAAGACGTTGGCGGCGGGGAGGTGGGCCTGCATGGTGCTGGCGATGTCGCGGTGGGTGGAGGCGACGACCTGAACGATGAAGCCGGTAAGCTGCTGGATTTCTTCGATGAGGAAGAGGTTGGAAGGTTCAGCGAGGGCGAGGGTGAGGGTGTTGTTGACGAGGAACATGGGGAGGACGGAGTGTTTTTCGAGGAATTCACGGGGGAGGACTTCGATGATTTTGGGGTCGCAGATTTTGGGGGAGATTTTGGCGTAGGGGACGCCGTGGAGTTCCGCGAGGGTTTCGGTGAGTTGTTCTTCGGTGATGAGGGCTTGTTCGACGAGGAGTTCGCCGAGGAGTTTGTGTCGGCCTTCCTGTTTTTGTTGTTCGAGGATGGCCTCGAGGGCCGGCTGGGAGAGGAGACCCTTTCCGAGCAGGATTTGGCCGATGGATTTGCGTTTGGAGGCGGTGGTGATCATGCGGTTTGCGGGCGCACCTCGTTAAGAGGAAGGGAGCTTGT
The DNA here is from genome assembly GCA_038248985.1 of Phycisphaerae bacterium. Lineage (GTDB taxonomy): Bacteria > Planctomycetota > Phycisphaerae > WQYP01 > WQYP01 > JBBRWV01. The sequence goes on along the minus strand of JBBRWV010000073.1, from coordinate 15,044 downwards.
AGGGTAGTTATCGGCTGGTTTGGGGGGAGGGTTAAGGAGGGGGAAATTACGGGGGAGGAGGGATTTTTCGGAGCGCTGAGGGTGGGGAGGTGGGAGGGGATCAGCGCATGGTTTTTACGGCTTCGCCGACGTCGGAGAAGACGTCGAAGCGACCGTCGAGGCGGGTGACTTCGAGGATTTTTTTGCAGGTTTCATCGGGTTTGCAGAGGCGGACCTGGCCGAGGCGTTCGTCGCATTGTTCCTGGATCCAGAGGAGGGTTTCGAGACCTTTGGAGTCGATGAAGGTGACTTGTTCGAGATCCAGGACGAAGAAGCGGACTTTTTGTTCGAGGCGTTGGGAGAGGTTGGCGCGGAGGGACTCGACGGTGTCGGCGGTGAGTTCGCCGGTGAGGCCGATGACAGTGACGTGATCGTAATCTTCGCAGCGGATGTTCATATATTGGCTCCGAGGAGGGCGGTCGGGGGGCCGGCGGGGGCGAGGGGTTTGAGGCCGGCGAGATGTTCTTCGATGAGGTTTTTGTAGGGTGCGAAGTCGAGGGTGATGAAGACCTTGGCGAGGGCGGGGTCGAACTGGGTGCCGGAGCAGCGTTGGATTTCCGCGAGGACGGTATCGAGGGGGAGCGCGGGGCGGTAGGTGCGGGTGGAACTCATGGCGTCGAAGGAGTCGGCGATGCAGATGATGCGGCCCATGAGGGGGATGTCTTCGGCGCCGATCTGGTGGGGGTAGCCGCGGCCGTCCCAGCGTTCGTGGTGGTAGAGGACGCCGGGGAGGATGTCCTGGAGTTGTTTGATGTTGCCGAGGATCTGGGCACCGATGGTGGGGTGTTTTTTGATGGCGTCGAACTCGGCATCGGTGAGTCGTCCGGGTTTGGTGAGGACGGATTCCGGGACGCCGATTTTTCCGACATCGTGGAGGAGGCCGGAGAGGTAGACGCGTTCGCAGAGTTCATCGGAGAGGCCGATGCGTCGGGCGAGGTCGCGGGAGAGTTCAGCGACGCGTTGGGAGTGGCCGCGGGTGTAGGCGTCCTTGGCGTCGATGGAGCGGGTGAGGGCGTGGAGGATGCCCATGAAGAGGCCCTGCATATCCTGATAGAGGGCGGCGTTTTCGAGGAAGATGGAGCACTGGCTGCCGACGTTGTTGAGGAGTTTGAGGTCGACGGAGTTGAACTCGGCATTATCGTTTTTATCGATGGCGAGCATGATTCCGAAGGGGCGGCGGTCGCGTTTGAGGGGGACGCAGACGAAGCGTCCGAGGGAGGAGCGAAGGGAGGCCCAGGGGGAATCGGGGAGGATTTCGTTATGGATCTGGGTTTCGCCGATGGAGAGGGATTCGAGGAGGGGGATGTTGAGGGAGGCGACGAGCTGGTGGGCGTCGATGGGGCAATGGCCGACGAAGACGGAGAGGTCGGCGAGGGTGGGGGTTGAGGATTCATCTTCGGGGTTGGCGAGGGCGACGCCGACGGCGCGGAAGTTGCCGATTTCCTGGACTTCGCGGCAGACGGATTCGAGGAAGGCCTGGGGTTTCTGGCTGAAGCGCATGCCGGAGGATATTTTGTAGAGGAGGCTGATTTCTTCGTAGACGGTGGTGAGTTGCTCGGTGACGGAGGAGATTTCATTGTGGAGGACGTTGGAGGATTGGAGGTCTTCGTGCATTTGTTCGGCGAGGGTGCCGAGGGAGGCGAAGAGGGCGGGGGCGATGGCGGGGATTTTGGCGGATTGAGTGAGGAGGGCCTGGACGTCGAGGGAGGCGCGGCCGGCGATGCGGACGAGGTCTTCGCTGGGGAGGAGGGAATCGGAACGGGCGAGGATGGCGACCCAGGGCGAGAGGCGGCGGCGGCGGGCGAGGGGGATGATCTGAATCTGGAGCGCGGGGAAGGGGGGGATGAGGCGCGTGTGGGCGTTGAGGGTGGTGGGGAGGGCTTTGATTTGTTGGGCGATGGCGGTATCGGCGGTGAGACTGAGGGCGAGGAGCCGGGGCATCTGGCTATCGTGCCAGAGGAGGTTTCCGTCGCGATCGAAGCAGGCGAAGAAGATGCCGGCGGAGTGCCAGCGTTCCGCGAGCTTGGCCAACACGAGGGTGTTGGGCTGAGTGGAGCGCGAGGTCATGATCTGGGTTGCCATTGCAACAGGATCCTTCAATTAGGCGGCGTCTGCGGGAGCGGTGGCGGCGGCGGCTTTTTCGCGTGCGTCGAGGAGTTCGTGGACTTTACCGAGGAGATCGCGGGGGCTGAACGGTTTGCTGAGGGCGACCGCGATGCCGGCCTGGGCGAGTTCGACTTGTTCGAGGGCGAGGCCGTGGGCGGTGAGAAGCATGACGGGGAGGTCGCGTTTGCCGGGCTCTTTGTGGAGACGGCGGGAGAGGTCGAGGCCGGACATGCCGGGCATCTGGAAATCGGTGATGACCAGATCGATGGGTGAGGCGAGTGCGGCGTCGAAGGCTTCTTCGGCGTCGCGGGCGGTGATGACGTTGAAGCCGGCGTTCTGGAGTTTGAGGGATACGACGTGGAGGATGTGGGCTTCATCATCGACTGCGAGTATGGTTTTGACGGACATAGTTCACCTGTAAAATTCGGGGCAATCTTAGGCCGCGATGGGGAGTGAGAAGCCGAAGGTAGAGCCTTTACCAACTTCACTGATCACGATCATTTTTCCTTTGTGGATGCTTTCGATAATTTGGCGGGTGAGGTTGAGGCCGAGGCCGGAGCCTTTGGCCATATTTTTGTGTTGTTCGACGCGGTAGAATTTTTCGAAGAGGTGTTTCATGGCTTCGGGGGGGATGCCGACGCCGGAATCGGTGACGAGGACGACGACTTCTTCTTCGCGGACTTCGAGGGCGAGGCGGACGGTGCCGCCGGCGGGGGTGTATTTGATGGCGTTGCTGATGATGTTGAGGACGCTCTGGTAGATCATGTCGCGATCGGCTTGGACGTGGAAGAAGATGGGGGAGGTCTGGTCGATGATGGCGATATTTTTTTCCTTGGCGCCGGGGGAGGTGACTTCGACGGCCTGCTTGAGGATTTCATTGAGGGAGATGCTCTTTTTATTGACGCGCATCATGCCGCTTTCGATACGGGAGATGTTGAGGATGTTGTCAATGAGGCGGGAGAGGCGGTCGGCTTCGGCCTGGATGATGTGGTAGAACTCGGAGCGGGTTTTGTCATCGGTGGCTTCGCCATCGACGAGGAGTTCGGCGTAGGCTTTGATGCTGGAGAGCGGGGTGCGGAGCTCATGGCTGACGTGCGAAACGAAGTCCGTTTTCATTTTGCTGATTTCGTTTTCGCGGGTGCGGTCATGGAGGACAGTGACGACGCCGGAGAACTGGTCATGGTTATCGATGACGCAACTGAGGGTGACGGAGAAGGTGTGGAGGAGGCCTTCGATTTCGAGTTGGTAATCGACGGTGCGGCGGTTGGTGCGGGTGTGGTTGGCGCGGAGGTCGGAGATATCCGCGGCGAGCTTGGCGGCGGCGGGAGAATCGAGGAGTTGGGCGATGGGCTTTTTGGTGGAGTGGGCGAGATCGAAGGCGAAGACTTCGGCGGCGGCGGGGTTGGCGACGAGGAGTTCGTCGAAACTGTCGGTGACGAGGACGGCATCGGAGATACCGTTGATCATGATGAGGCTTTGGCGGCGTTGGGCATCGGCGAGGCGGAGTTGGATTTCGAGATTTTTCTTTTGGATTTGGAGTTGGTCGGCGCGGGACTGGAGGGAGTCGATGCGTTCGCGGAGGGTGTTGACGATGGGGCGGGCGTTGGGATCCTTGGGCGGGGCGGCGATGCCGGGGAGATCGTTCATGAGGCTGTGCTGAATTTGATCGAGGATGAGGCGGCGGTAGCGGGCGGCATCGCGGACGAGGGCGGTGATGGCGAGCATGGCGACGAGGGCGGTGCCGATAACAAGCAGCGCGCCGCGGACGAGAATGAAGGGGGAGAGGGGTTGTCCGCGGACGGCGAGCCAATAGGCAGCGCCGACGGCAAGACAGCTCCCGCCCATGAGTAGAATCGTGATACGTGTTTGAGCGGCTCGCATACGCCTCCATTGCGTGTTAGATATGTTTTCTATCGGCACGTGTAAGGGGGCAATGAAGTGCAGTTATGGGAATAGTTGCAAACTTTGAGTTAATTGTAAATGCAGCACGCCGCGAGGGTTAGCCGTGGCGTGGAGAATTCGAGGGTGGGCGTAACCTGATGGGGGGAGAATCAGGGAGTGGGGGGAGTGAGGTCGGAGGAGGTTGCAGCGACGGGCTGGGCGGAGGCGAGGAGCTCTTTGGCCCAGGCATCCTGGGGATTGGCAGCGAGGGCCTTTTTGAAGGTGTTGATGGCCTCGACGCGATCGCCCAAATGCTGTTGATTGATGCCCATCATGCAGAGGAGGGTGGGATCGGACGGTGCGAGCTTGATGGCCTTCTGCAGGGTGACCTGGGCATCGGTCCACTTTTTCTGTTTTTGCTGAATGAGGGCGAGAAGCATGGCGGCCTGAACACTATCGGGTTCGATCTTGAGGACGTGCCGGGCGGCGGAGGTGGCGAGGGAGAGGTCGTTGGACTGGACGCAGACCTTGCCGAGGTTGATGAAGGCGGCGGCATTGTTGGGGCTGTTGCGGCAGACTTCCTGGAGGATATTGCGGGCATCGACGGGGCGGTGGAGGGCGTGGTAGGTTTGCCCGAGCATGACCAGGAGGTTGTCGCGATTGGTGACGTCGGGCTGTTTTTTGAGTTCTTCGAGGAGGGGGAGTGCATCGGTGAATTTGTTGGCGAAGTAGAGGGACTCGGCGTAGCTTTGGCGAATGGCGAGATCTTCGGGCACAAGAATGGTAGCTTCGCGATAATAGCGGCTGGCAGTGGGGTAATCGTTCTTGAGTATATGAATTCTGGCGAGGGCGACGCGGACGGCAGCGGTTTGCTCGAAGTAGACGGTTTTCTCTTCGAGGAGGGTCTGGGCCTCGTCGATTTGGCCGAGAGTGATTTTCATTTCGGTGACGGCCAGGAGGTAGAGGGGATCGGTGGGCTTTTTGGCGAAAGCGGAGGCGTAGTAATCATGGGCGACGTCGGCCTTCTGCCAGCGTTGGTAAACGACGCCGAGGAGGTAGTAGGGTTCGGGGTTTTGCGGGTCGATGCGAAGGGCGGCTTTGAGATAGTCGGCGGCGAGTTCGAGGGAGCCCTTTTCGATCTCGATTTTTCCGCCGAGGATGTAGGTGGGGGCGGAATCGGTTTTGAGGGCGTAGGCCTGGCCGAGAGTTTCCTTGGCCTTGTCGTACTCGCCGGCGGCATACTGCTGGGCAGCGAGCTGGTTGAGGACGCCGACGCGGGTCATATTCCAGCGGTTGTACTGCTCTTCCTTGAGAGTGACATGTTTCTTGTTGGGTTGCTGGCAGGCGGTGAGGGTGAGCGTCGCGACGGCGAGGGTGACGATAATCAACGAACGGTAACGTGTGATTCGGGGCATGATTTGATCCTCACGTGTGATAATAAAAGAAAAGGGGTCGAACTACCTTTCGGCAATTCGCCCCTGGTCCTTAAGTACAAATTATTATCAAGGCTGGGCTGCGGGGGCGGTGGCGGGAGGAGTGGCCGGATCGGTAAGCCCCTCCTCGGACCGGGGCGCGACATAGTGGCCGCTGGTGCCGGTGTTGGGCATGAGGGGTTCGCCCTTGATGGTGTCCTGGACGAAGTTGCGGATGGTGGTTTGGTCGGCTTCCTTGACGATTTTGCCGGTGAGTTTTTCCTTCATTTTGATGGCTTCGATGAAGCGTGGGTTGCTGTTAAGTGCCCAATCGCAGTACATGAGGGCTTTTTCCTTATTTTCTGCATCCTGCATTTCCTGGGCTTTAGAGAACCAGAGCTGGGCGATGCGATCGCGGCCCCAGGGCTGCAAGCCGGCGCGGTTGCCGAGCATCATCCGGTTGACATCGGCGGCTTGTTTTTCAGATTCGACGTAGATGGAGGTGTCATCATTGATGATGTGGGGCGTGATGAGAACCATGGTTTCGACCTTGATGGCGCTGTCGTTGGTGCGGCGGAAAGCGGTGCCGAGGACGGGGATGTTGCCGAGGATGGGGACCTGGCCGCGACTGGCGGTGGTTTGTTCGCGGAAGAGGCCGCCGATGACGATGGTGCGTCCATCTTTGACCATGAGGTTGGTGGTGATTTCGGTGGAGGCTTTTTCGGGGAGGCCGGAGGAGTTCAAACCACCGGAAGAATCCTCGGGGTGAATCTCCATACGAACGTAGCCATCGTCACCGATGAAGGGGCGGAAGGTGAGTTTGGTGCCAGTATCGAGAAATTCGACGGTTTCCTGGGTGGTGGTGGAAGTGGTGCTGGTGGTTTTGTAGCCAAACTGCTGGCCGATGAAGACTTCGCCCTTGTGTTTGTTGAGGGCGAGGATTTTGGGATTGGCGACGACGGTGGCGTCGGTGATTTCTTCGAGGGCGCGGAGATAGAAGCTGACGTTGTTGGAGAGGAAGCCGACGCTTAGGCCGCCGGACGGGACTTTGTTGGCGAAATCGGTGCCGATGACGCCTTTGGCGGGGCTGGCGGGGACGGTGCCGTCCTGGAAGGATTTGGTGATATCGGTGACGAGGCGGCCGCCGGTGCCGCCGAAATCCATGCCGGAGAGGCTGACGAAATCGACGCCGAGGGCGTTGTCTTCCTTGAGTTGGGCGCGAAGGATGGTGCTTTCGATGAGGACCTGCTTAGGTCGCACATCGAGCTCTTTGATGGTTTTGGCGATTTCGGCATGGACTTCGGGATAGTCGCGAATAACGAGGGTGTCATCGGTGCCGTAGTTCATGCCGCCGGTGTCGCTGATGCCGGCGGGCAGGCCGATGAGAGCGGGGGGCGTGAGGGCCGCGGCGCTGTCGGCGGACATGAGGGGTTTAATGAGGATGGAGGCATCCTGGGCGGTAAGGTATTTGAGGCGGTAGGTTTTGTTAACGGGTTTGCGATCGCGTTTGCGGATGTCTTCGAGTTCTTTGATGGTGTAGACGTAGATGAAGTTGCCGCGTTCAACGAAGTCGAAGCCGTTGGGTTGGAGGATGGATTCGAGGGCTTCTTTGAAGGTGACATTGTAGAGGTTGGCGGTGATGGTGCCTTTGACTTCCTTGGAGGCGACGATGTTGCGTTTGGACTGGAGGGAGAGGAAGTGGAGGGCGGTGTTGATGTCGAGATCCTGGGCGTTGAATTGTTCGACCATGCCATCGGCGCCGACGTTGACGACGGCGGTCGTGAGGTCTTTGGAGGCGGGGGCTTCGGCGGCGGGCCGGGTTTCGGCGACGGTGCCGGCAGCGGCGGCGGCTACCGCGGCGTCGAGTGCGGCTTCCTTGACGACTTTGGGGGAGTCTGCCCCAATTGCCGAGTCGCTATAGACCCACCCACCAAGGCAAAATAGAAAGCATCCCGTACCCAGGATTGTGTTGAGCTGCCGCATATTTCCATCTCCTTAGTGACATGGGGTTGGGCCGAGGGCATCACTGTGGATGCGCTTCGTCGGCCATTTTGACGGCGAGAACTACGCCATCTTTTTTGAATTCCACTTCGCGTGCCTTGATGGCGACGACTTCGAACCCGACAATACGATCGCCGAGCGAGAGAATTTTTTCGTTAACGACGGCGACGGGGCGGCCACCACCGACGACAGTGGAGCGAACGACGAGGGATTTGGCCTGGTCGCGAATGGCGGTGGCGCGGGCGCGGCGGTCGACTTCATCGGAGGAGAGGGCGCGTGAGGGTTGGGTGGTGATTGCAGAAATATTGTTGTCGGGGTCAACGGTGACGACGGGGCGGCGGGTGGGATCGAGGGTGAAGTATGCGGGATCGAAGCTGAAAGAGGCGACGACATCGACGCCACGTTTTTCACGGAGGATGTGCCAGAGCTGCTGGGATTGGCGGATGCGTTCTTCGCTTTCGCTGGAGGCGGCGGAGCGGGCATTGGCGAGGGAGGCGGCGTCGGCGGGGGTGACGAGGGGGCTGGGCGCGGCGGAGGCGGCGCGGGGCGTCATGTCGAGGACGGCTTTGCCGACGAAGACGAGCATGACAACGGAGAGGACGCCGAGGGCCAGGGCCTTGCCGCGATTTCGGGCGAAGTCGCTTTGGAGTTTTTCGAGTAGATGGTTCATAGGTACATCCAGAAAGAGTCTGATGAAATCATCGGACGCTTTGGGGGGCGACTTTGCGCGGCGTTGAAAGATTTCTTGGGCGTTGAGAAAAGGCAGTTTTTGCCTGGTGGGAGTGAGGGATTATGAGAAGGAGGGAATTGGCGGGATGTTATAGGGCGGGCTTGGTGTTGTAGATGGAGAGGGTGAGGTCGATGGTGACGTTGCCGTTCATGGGGACATCGGATTCGAGGGTGAGGCGACTGACGGAGCTCATGCGGTCGAGAGATTCGAGCCGTTTGAGGAAGCGATGGAACTGGGCGTAGGAGCCGGTGCCTTTGATTTCGATGGGGAGTTGCTGGCATTTTCCGAGGATGGTGGGAGGCAGGGCGCGTTTGGTGGTGTTGTTGAGTCCGGCGTTGTCGAGTTCCTGGGAGAGTTGTTCGAGGAAGGAGCCGAGGTCCTGATTGCGGGGCACGAGGCGGTCGTAGTTGGAGACCTGCATGCTGATGAGCTGGACCTTGGGTTTGAGCTCTTCGAGCTGGGCGCGTTGCTGGGCATTTTTCTGGAGGTCGGCATTGATGGAGGCTATCTGGCTTTTCAGATCGTTGACGGTTTTGAGATAAGGCACGAGGCTGAAGGCGGCGAACGCGACCAAGAGAATCGCGAATCCGGAAACGGTGACGATGGCGCGTTGTTTGTTGGGGGCGGATTTATCCTTCATGGGAGCCTCCAGCGGGAGCGGGTTGAGGGGTGGAGGGGGCATCGAGTTTCTGAGCGACGGAGGGATCTTCGGAGGTGAGCCGTTCGAGGTCCATGTTCATCTGGATTTCGAAGCGGCGGACGCTGTAGTCGCGGAGGAGCTCGGTGCGGGTGTAGTTGAGGGAGACATCGCTGAAGAGAGGGTTGGAGGAAATTTTACCGATGAGCTGGGCGATCTGGACATCATTGGGGGCGACGCCGACGACGGTGAGGTAGGCGACATCGTGATACTTGGGGGGATTTTTGGTATCGCCGACAAAGCCGGAGCCTTTGACGGACTGCTGGCGGACGTCGATGGAGACGCGGGAAAGGCTCATGCCGGCGGTCATGTCATTGAGGACCTGCTGGACGACGGCGGACATGGGGATGGTGCTGCCGAGTTCACGGAAGGCGATCTGGAGATTTTCGAGGCGGCGTTTTTCGGCCTCGGTCTGGGCGATTTCGGCGGTGGGGTCGGCGAGTTGAGAGGCCTTGTGGGCGAGCGTGTGGCGCTGGTTTTGCAGGTGGGTGAGTTCGCTGCGGCCGATCATGTGCCAAGTCAGCATGACGCCGGCGAGGGCGAGCATGAGCGTCAGGTGCAGGGCGAAGCGTTTTTTCTGCCGATGTTCATTGAGATACCACTCGGGGAGCAGGTTGACAGTTTTCATGCGGCCACCGGAGCTTTCGCGCGGGAAACGGGGTAGAGGCTGAGGCCGGCGGCGACCGCCCATTCACTGGAGCGGTCGGGGCGTGCCTTGTCATCGAGTTCACTGACGCCGCGGAGGACGGGGGCGGCTTCGACGCGGATGCCGAGGCCGTTGGCGATGATTTCGAGCAGTTGGGAGCAATCGGCTTGTCGACCGACGACGCTGACTTGTTCGGGCCGTGCGCCGCGGAAGGTGACGACGTAGTAGCGAAGACACATGTCGAGTTCGCGGGTGAGTTCTTCGAGCTTGGGTCGCATGGCTTCGTAGACGGCCTGCTGCAGCGGGACGGCGGAGCCGTCTTCGTCTGCGGTGGCGGGGAGGAGCAGTCGGGAGCGGATCTGGGTGGCTTCGGTCAGGGAGATGCCGAGTTTTGCGGCGACGGCTTCGTTGAGGGTTTTGCCGCCGATATCGATATGTTTGTAGAAGACGATCTGGTCATTGACGCAGAGGAGGAACTGGGCACCGGTATGGCCGACATCGAGGATGGCGGTGGTGGCGTTTTGTTTGGAAGGGGTGGCGCGGTGGACGGCGCGGATCATGGCACAGGGGGCCAGGTCGATGGCGTCGATGGTGAAGCGGAGGGGGGCCAGGGCACCCATGTATTTGCGGAGGGTGTCGCCGGTGGCGGCGAAGAGGAGAAGTTCTTCCTTGATTTCGGTGCCGCGGCGAACTTCGCCGGCGCGGAAGTAGACAAGGCGTCCATCGGCAAGTTCGAGTCCGAAGCGGTCCTTGGCTTCCCACTGGATGGCGTGGGCGAGATCGTTTTCGGGCATCTGCGGGAGGCGGACGGATTTGGCGTGGATGTCAGCAGGGGGCAGGGAGATGACACAATGGCGGCCGCGGAAATCTCCCGTCTCAAGGGCGTTGCGCAGGAGTTCGGTGAGATGTTTTTCGGGGGAATCGGCCAGGGGGACGGAGTCGATTTCGACGCGTCGTGCGGCGAGGAGCGTGAGTTGCGCTTTTTGTTGGCGGAACTGCACGAGCCGGATGCTGTGGGTACCGACATCCATGCCGATCGGGCAAATATCAGAGTCATTCCATCCGAACATAGCGAATCTGCCTCCAGTGGCGCGCCGCGGGGGAGCGGGGCGGGCTGGTTTATTTCTGGTCTTTGGGTTCCGTGGATTCCACGACGACTTTCATTTTTCCGGATTCCATGAGTCCTTGGAGTTTGTCCATTTTTTTGCCAATGGACTGCAGCTCGTCGATGACGGATTGAAGTTGGGCGCCGGAATCGGGGATGCCGGCGGCCTGGGCTTGGCGCGGGGTGAAGGATTGCACTTGGTAGAGCAAGTTAGCGGCCAAGAGGCCGACGATGAGTCCAAGCAGGATGCGCAGGGAACGTTGGGGGCGATTGTGGTTCAGCATTTAGTATCCTTTCGAGAGGTGGAAAGCGGCCTCCGGTTTGTATCGGATGAAATGAACAGGTAGTTCAGGGGTGCAAGCCGAGAATCTGGGGAAGAAGTGCGGGCGTTTTTTTTTCACGGAGGGGGCGTCAGTACTGGCTGTATGATTTACCTTCGGAGTCGGTGCCGATAACGTTGGGGAGGATTTGTCCGGTCGAGGGTTGGTAGAGCCAGCCGGTGGAGTCGTCGGAGGTGAGTGTGTCATCGGGGCCGAGGAATTTGATATCGGACTTGTAGTTGATGGGGTTGGGGGGCATCTTGGTGATGTACGGGCCCCAGCGCTGGGTGTCGGTGGGAGTGGCCGAGGGGCTGCCGAATTCATCGGTGAACTTGGTGAGTTGGTCGAGGAAGGCGTCCTCGGAGGGGGACTGGGTGACGTCGCCGCCGGGGAAGCCGGGGAAAACGTCGCGATGCTGGGAGCGATAGATGGTGATCTGGGTGCGGAAGAGGCGCAGATCGTCCTTGAGCGAACTTTCGCGCGCCGCTTGGGAGGCGTTGGAAAGTTTGGGGACGGCGATGGCGGCGAGGATGCCGAGGATGACGACCACGATGAGGATTTCGACGAGGGTGAAGGCCCACGAGCGTGGTTGACCAGCGGGCGGAAGTTGACGGAGGTTCATCTTCATTGTTTACCTGCCTGGTTGAGACAAGAGACGGTTGTCGGCGACTTTGAGGATGGGAGGCGTTTCGCGGGCTTGTTTTTTGCGTTGCAGTTCAGCACGGAGGGACCGGACGCGGGAATCGCCGTTGCCCAGTTGCTCGGCCCGGTCCACGTTCATCGCGGCTTCGGCCAAGGCGGTGGGAAATTCCTGCGGGTCCAGTTCCATGAGGGCGCGGGCGAGTTGGCAGCGTGCTTCGACATTGTTGCGGACCTGCATGACGTACTTGCGCAGGATGGCGACTCCGGTGATTTTGTCGCCAGCGGCCAAGTGGGCCATGCCCAGTTCAGCGGCGGCTTCGTGGAATGCCGGGTCGAGGGCGAGCGCCTGATCCATGGCGGCGACGGCTTCCTTGAAGTGGCTGTGGCCGGCGAGGACCAAGCCCTTGGCGAGATGACGGGTAGGATCCTGAGGATTCTCGGCGAGGCGGGCATTCATGTGGGCGAGCAATTCGGCCTCGGGGTGGACGGCGATGTCTGACTTGACGGCGCTGAGGGCGATGCGAATATCGACAGCGCCGCCGCGGTAGCGCGCGGCCTCGGCGAGATACTGAACGGATTTGTTGAGATTGCCCTGGCGGCCTTCGTACTTGGCAATTTCCCAGTAGCTGTCGCCAAAGGTGGGGTAGAGTTCAATGGCGCGATGAAGCAGTTCGAGGCCGAAGTTTTTCATCCAGGGTTCCTGGGCCTGACTAAGGAGGGTGATGCCGGCCCATTGGCAGGCCTTGGCGGATTGCGGGTTGTCGCGCGCGGTGGAGATGGCCAGGGCGATGTTGTCCTGCCAATCCTGGTTGCGAAGGTAGGTGCGGACGGACATGGCGATGCTGGCGGCGATGAGGAGTGCGGCGGTGCTGGCCCGCAAGGCGGTGCGGAAGCGAATCTCCGCGGCGTATTGCCAGAGTGCGCAGATACCGGCGGCGGCGAGGATGGTGACAAAGACGCTGGGCCAGTAGAAGAGGCGCTCGCCGAAGATGGTGCCGATGCGCAGGTAGTTGGCGACGAGCACGTAGGAGGAGACAAAGAGGACGAGGATCAAGGCGACCTGGGGGCGGCGTTTCCAAGTGGCGATGGTGAGCAGGGCGCCCAGGGCGGTGATCAACATGCCGGCGAGAATCATGGGGTGAAAAATATTGGCCGAGGGCATGATGCTGGGGGCGGAATAATCGGCCGAGAGCGTGGCGGGCCAGACCATCAGTTCGAGGTATTTGGCCAGGAGCATGAAGGGCGTGAGGAGGCGTTCGGCGAGGCCGGCGCCGACGAGGGGATTGACGATGGGGTGAACGCCGCGGATATCGCGGAGGAGATCGGTGCCGTGCATGCGCAGCGCGAGGTAGATGCCGAAGGCGAGCAGGAGCGGCAGGTAATAGCGGAGGGATCGGCCGGCGAAATAGCGGAAGAAGGAGGGGCGATCCGCGCGGGGGGTCTGGGCCCAGCGCCACAGATCGATGAAGCCCATGGCGCCGATGAGGGCGACGGGCGTTTCTTTGCTGAGCATGGCCAGGAGGAAGCAGGCGGCAACGAGCAGGCCGTGGGCCCAGTGGCGCGGCGGCACATCGAGTTTGGAAATATTCGATGCGGGCAGAAAGACCAGCAGGGCGAGCAGCGACCAGAGCGCTGCGAGCAGCTCGGCGCGGCCGACGGTGTTGGCGACGACCTCGGCATGGATGGGGTGGATGGCGAAGATCAGGCCGGCGACGAAGGCGATGCTCGAGGAGCGGAAGATGCGCCACGCGAGCAGGCTGACCAGCGCGGTAACCAGCGCGTGGAGGAGAATGTTGGTGAGATGAAAAGCCCATGTGGCATTGGGCGTGAGGGCCTGGTTGACGAGGTAGCTCCAGATGGTGAGGGGACGGTAGAGAATATCCGGCGGGCTTTCGCGCACTGGCCAATAGTTTTCCGCCCAGACTTTGGTCCAATCCAACTCCCTCACGGTGGGATTGGTTTCGATGATGCCAACATCGTCAAGGGCAAAGCCGTTGACGATGGAATTGGCATAGAAGGCCGCGGCCAGGAGTGCGACAGCGAAGAGAATCCAGAGGCGTAAGGACGGCGCGGTGATGCGTGGCGTGCTTGATTCAGTAGAAAATGCTTTGGTTGCAATTAACTGCATGGCAATGACTACATCCTTAATAGGAACAATAGGTCCGTACGTAGTGGCTATCGGTCAAATCAGGAGGGAAGTGAAGTGCGGAACATCATTTTGGGACGTGCGAAAAAAACGTCGCGCGAAGAGGAAGGAATTCGGGGCAATGTCGCGAAGACGGTTCAAAAAAAGAGTCGGCCCGAGTGATCGAGTCACCCGGGCCGGCCCGAGAAGGTGCAGATTATCGGCACTCAGTAGGTCATGGCGACGGTGCCCGTGGTGTCATAGGCGCGGATGGTGTATTGGCCGCCGGAGACGGTGTAGTACCAGCCGATGGTGGCACCGGTCGCGCTGCCGATGCCGGTGCGCCCGTTGAGCGGGTTGGCCGGGGCCGCCTGGAGATACGGGCCGAAGGGGTAGGTGGTGTTGGCGGTGGCGTTGGTGGTGCCGGTGGTGTTGCTGGCGTTCAGCAATGCCGTCCACATCTGGGCGTTGGTCGGCGCGTTATCGGCGTGCTGGATCTTGAAGAGTTCAATCTGGCTGCGCAGGGTTTGCAGGGTCGAGCTGACCGAGTTGTTACGGGCATCATTGCTGGCGTTCGTGAACTGCGGGATCACGATCGCTGCGAGGATGCCGAGGATGATCACGACGATCAGGATTTCGACGAGGGTAAAACCGCGGGCATTGCGTTGCATGAGATTCTCCAAAAAATGGGACCATTCAGTTTCTTGTCCACGCTTCACGCCCCAAGGTTCCGGGGAAAACGTGAGACATGGGACGATTACTTACTACCCTCTTATCGGTAGATGAGGCAGCGACATTAGTTCAGTCATCGATGTTCTTTCCTTAGTATTCGACTATGTTTTTCCTATGTATCGGGAGATGAGGACCATCGCCCGAAAGGATGGGCGCGGAATGATGGCTGCGGATCGATCCGGCACAATTCCCCGCCAAAACAGGTGCTTTTTTTGCACGGCAAAAAAGAACCGGCCCGGATGCAAGACGCATCCGGGCCGGGGCAGAGCAATGTTTACGAGAGCTTAGTAGGTCATGACCACGGCACCGGCGGTGTCATAAGCCTGAATGGTGTACTGACCACCCGAAACCGTGTAGTACCAGCCGATGGTGGCGCCGGTCGCGCTGCCGATGCCGGTGCGGCCGTTCAGCGGGTTGGCCGGGGCGGCCTGCAGATACGGGCCAAAGGGGTAGGTCGTGTTGGCGGTGGCGTTGGTCGTGCCAGTGGTGTTGCTGGCGTTCAGCAATGCCGTCCACATCTGGGCATTGGTCGGGGCATTATCGGCGTGCTGGATCTTGAAGAGTTCGACCTGGCTGCGCAGGGTTTGCAGGGTCGAGCTGACCGAGTT
>JBBRWV010000072.1:0-19019 GCA_038248985.1 Phycisphaerae bacterium | reverse complement strand
GCCACCGACCTCACCCCCACCACCCTCGCGGCCAATGTCACCGCCGCCAACTTGGGCGGTGTCGTGACCGGCACCAGTCCTCTCCTGCAATTCTCTACCGTCACCGGCATCGAATCCGATGGCAGCACCTATGCTGGCGGTGCCCCCCTCAATAACGTCACCGGCACCACAGGCCCCGCAGGCGTTGTCCTCGGCCGCAACTTCCCCTCAGGCGTCGGCGACACCTTCCAAAACTATTACGCCTTCAGCGTCACCGCCAACACCGGTTACGCCTTCAACTTTGACAGCCTCTCCTTCGACATCGGCTTCCGCCGCACTGGCGGAAACGCCATCAAAGTCGAATACAGCACCGCCAGCGACTTCTCCTCCGGCGTCGTTCTCCTCGGTGGCGGGGCCGGCTTCGTCGCCTCGCCCACCATCGGCTACGGTGCCGGCAATACCCTCGGTGTTTCTCTCCCAGCCACTACCAAATACAGTTGGAATCGCTACACGAATACCGACAATCTCGCTGGCGATGAAGCCCTCACTGGCTCGGTCTACTTCCGCATCTGGATCAAGGGCGGCCTGTCGACTGGCGGTCCTCCCACCGCCGACCGCAACGACTACCTCGACAACCTCACCCTCAACGGCTCCGTCAATGATCTCAACGCCATCCCCGAACCCGCCTCCCTCGGTCTCCTCGCCCTCGGCGGCCTCGCCCTCCTCGGTCGCCGTCGCAAATAAGCTGCACCCTCACAACTGCGTGAACCAAATCAACCCCCGCATCCGGAACGATGCGGGGGCTTTATCGCTCCCTCCCGCACCTCTCTGAATAGGGAGATGAATCTCCCTTTTTCTCTTCGCCGTTCGCTCAGGCCCATCCGCAAATTTGCCCCCAATCCCACCATGAATCTCCACCCAAAAAAGAGAGCCCTCAACGCACGTTGAGAGCTCTCTTGTTTTTTTGGCACTACTTAAGCTGCGGCTCTTACCCCAGCAATCCCTTCACCGTCTCGCGTTCCTCCACCAGTTCCTTGTTCGTCGCCGCGATCTTCTTGACCGCAAACTCATCCAACGCCAGACCACGAATAACTTCGTAGCTGCCCGACGTCGTCGTCTTCACCGGCAACCCCGCCCACACCGCCGGATCAAATCCATATTCCCCGTTGCTCTTGACCGCCACCGAATGCACCTTGCCCGGTGTCGTCAAATCACGCACATGGTCCACCAAAGCATTCGCCGCCGACGCCGCCGAACTCGCCCCCCGCGCCGCAATGATCGCCGCCCCACGCTTGCCCACGACATCGCAAAACTCCCCACGCAGCCACTCGGCATGTTTGATCACTTCCGGCACCGGCCGACCCGCGATCTTCGCCAAATGAAACGCCGGGAACATCGAGGGGCTGTGATTCCCAAATATATACACGTCGCTCATCGCCGTCAGCGGCACCCCCGCCTTCTTCGCCAACTGCGTCTTCGCGCGATTCTCATCCAATCGCACCATCGCCGTGAAACGCTCCGGCGGAAGCCGCCGCGCCACGCTCGCCGCGATCATCGCATTCGTATTCGCCGGGTTGCCCACCACCGCCACCCGCGCGTCATCCGCCGCCACCTTGTCGATCACTTTCCCCTGCTCCGTGAAAATCTTGCCGTTGTCCTTCAACAGGTCCGCCCGCTCCATCCCCGGTCCACGCGGCTTGGCGCCCACCAGCAGCGACCAATTCGCATCCTTGAAACCCACCACCGGGTCACTCGTCAATATCATCCCCTGCAACAACGGAAACGCACAATCTTCCAACTCCATCACCACCCCCTCCAACGCCTTCATCGCCTTCTCCATCGGCACTTCCAGAAGCTGCAAAATCACCGGCTGATCCGGGCCAAACATCTGCCCCGACGCGATGCGAAACAGCAACGCATAACCAATTTGACCGGCAGGACCTGTCACCGCAACGCGAATCGGACTCTTCATGCGAAAACTCTTTTCTATGAACCAAAAAAACTGCGGCACGCTCGCGCGCGCCTGAAACATCCAAACCATACATGCTTTTGACAATACAGACAAGCCAGTCGGGATTGTTCCCGCACTCCTCCATCGTCGCCCAACCCCGCTTCTCCCACTCTTTTTACACTTTGTTTTCCAGTGCCATCCGCTATATTGCCGATACCTTTTCATTCACCATAAATCTCGCGAGGTTATACAAAGTGCATCCACTCAATCACGAAAATCGCGACGCGGCAAACATTGCCCCTTTCACCCCCTCCTCCTCCCTCTCCCGCCGCTCCCTCCTCTCCCTCCTCGGTGCCACCGGTCTCACCGCCCTCCTCGCCTCCTGTGATCAAACCGGCAACTCCGCCAACAACCGCAACCTCCCCGACCCCTTCGATACCGCCAAGTCCGGCCCCTCCCTCCTCCAAGATCCCTCCATGGCCCCTCCCACTCCCAACGGCCCCCTCCCCGCCCCTCCCGTCGCCGTCGAACCCAAAAACACCTACGGCATCCTCCCCCGCTCCATGTGGTCCAAGGGCGGACCCAACACCGCCAAAGTCGAACCCATGGACGGCGTCCGCCTCATCACCTTCCACCACTCCGGCGACCCCAAACCTTTCAACACCACCAACTTCGGCGAAACCGCCCAGCATCTCGAATACGTCCGCCAATATCACCGCGACCAAAAATTCAACGACATCGGCTACCACTTCGCCATCGACCGCGCCGGCCGTGTCTGGCAACTCCGCTCCCTCCGCTATCAAGGACAACACGTCCGCTACAACAACAAAAACAACATCGGCGTCGTCGTCCTCGGAAATTTCGAAATCCAAAAAATGTCCGCCGCCCAGCAAGACAAAGTCAAATCCTTCGGCCTCCTCCTCCGCAAACAATACAGCCTCCCCATCGCCCGCGTGAAAACCCACCAGGAAATCGTCTCCACCGAATGCCCCGGCGACAACATGCAGCCCTTCATGAAACAAATCCGCAAAGCCAACCTCATCTGAATCCCCCGCCCTTCCCCCCTCACCACTCCCCTACCGCGGCCCCGACGCATTCCGCTGCCGCTCCGCCTCCTGCTTCGCCCGCGCCTCCGCTCGACGCCGCTCCTGCTCCTGCCGCTGCAACGCCATCCGCGCCTGTGGCTCCAGCTCCAACGCCCGCGCCAACATCCGCCGCACACTGATCAACTGCCCCGTCAGCAACACCCGATCCACGTTCGGCATCCGCGGCTCCAGCTTCAACTGCCCAATCAACACCGCCGACGCATACAACGCCTTCTCCTTCACCTCCAGTGCGTTCCCCACCGTTATCCCCGCCAACTGCCCCGGATGAAACGCCACCGCATTCCCCTCCTTCACCGGCGGAAAATACCCCCGCAACGGCACCAGCGCCCCCTCCGTCTCCACCCGCAAAATCCCAATCAACCCCTTCTTCTCCAACTCCCGCACATCCCGCAAATCAAACTGCCCGCTCCGATACTTCCCCGCTATCAACGCCCACCGCGTCTCCGCCATCCACCGCCCAAACTCCATCTCCCGCCGGCTCCGCGTCATCGCATTCAACGCATAAATCAACTCCCCATCCTTCCGCGACGACTCCTCCAGCCGCCCCATCGCCCCCATCAACCCCGGCAAATCGTTCGATACATCCGCATCCAACACCTTCTCCCACAACTCCCGCACCGGCCCCGGCAATCGCGTAGGGTCATCCCGCCCATTCCCCACCGCCGTCCGCAGCATCTCCTCGAAAAATACCGCACGCCTCCTCGCCACCTCTGCCCCCTGCGCCCCCGCTTGCGTCTCCGCCACCACCGCCGGCCCCGTCTCCGCCACCTCCACCTTCACCCGCGGCACTTCCGTCTGAATCGCCACCACATCCCGCATCGCCAGATTGATCGTCGCCCGTATCCCCCCCTGGTCAATCCGCAAACGCAATTCCTCTTCCGACCGGCTCTCAATCGTCCCCCGACGCATCGTCCCATCCTTCATCAAAATCGTGTCGGCGCACAACCCCGGCGCAACCCCCAGAAGCATTATGAAAATGAGCACCACCTTCTGCATCACTTCAATTATATCGGGCAACTCTCCACAAACATCAACGACCAAAATACCGCTCAATTCTCCCTCCATCCTCCATCTCTCCCCACCTCGGTCGTTTCTCCCCGCAATTCTCCCGCAAATTCCACGTGCGATAATATCACGAAAAAAACGCCTTGCTGCCGATGCACTGGATAGCTCCTCTTTCCTGCACCTCCGGCGCGAAGGGGCCGCATTCACCATATCGCGAGGTACGCTCCATGCCCCTATTCGGAAAACAGCACATGCGTCTCCCCCTCATGAGTTGGCCCCAGGCCACACCTCGCCCCCAAGCCCGCCCAACTCCCGCCACCCACGAACTCGACTGCCCCTTCTGCGGACAAACCCTCCGCGTCCCCTCCCGCGCCATCAACACCCGCTGCACCGATTGCCACAAACACCTCCGCCTCGAAGACATCGTCATCCGCGGCGACAGCGCACTCTCCCGCGTCACCACCTGCGGCACAATCCTCGTCGAACCCTCCGCCCGCTTCTCCGGCCTCCTCCAAGGCTCCGAAGTCGTCATCGCCGGCCGCGTCATGGGCACCGTCATCGGCACCCGCCGCGTCGAAATCACCTCCACCGGAAAAGTCGCCGGCACCATCGCCACCCGTCTCCTCCTCGCCCACGACCACGCCCTCGTCGACGGCCAAGTCAACATCCTCCAAACCGACGGCTCCATCTCCACCACCGCCTCCACCACCCACCAACCCACCCCCCACTACGCCGCCCGCACCTAATCCCAATCCCCCTCCCAAACCCTCGCCCCTCCCCCCAACCAAGCCCAGGGATTGCAATCCTGTGGCCTCGCGCACCAAGCGAAACCCCACCTCAAAAACGAGTCAACCAACCTCCTCCCCCGACCTCGCCACCCTTCTCATCCCCACACAAAATAAACTCTGGTTCAAAATCGACCCCAAACTCGCCCTCTTCTCCCCCCCCCGGCGTCCCGCCCACCTACGGCAACCCCCAACCCATCATCACCACCGACTGTATCCAACCCTAACCCACTATAGCCCCGGCATCTGCCGGGGTGGTCTCTCCCTACGAAAATCGTTGGCCAAACCCCGCTCCCCCTACGCACCCCTCGTCCAGCACAACCCATCGCGCCAACCCCTTTTGCGACCTCACCGTCGGTGTCAACGCCACATCTTTCCACTAACATACCCTCACTTCACATCATGCTATTTTGTGGGAACAAAAAATGACTGACTGGAAATTCGAACTCAACCAATCCCTCCTCCGCTACAAAAACGCCCACATAATCGGTGCCCACCGAATCCAATTCACCCAACACGCCAAACTCATCACCACCGCCCTCCACGCCTTCGGCGACGACCCCAAAACTACCTTCTACATCGAAGGCCTCCCCCCCGAAGGCAACATCCCCCGCCCCGATCTCATCCTCCTCCACCCCGACATCGGCGTCCTCGTCATCGAAAACAAAGGCGTCGAATTAGGAGACATCCACAACGTCGACGGCACAACCCTCATCCGCACCCTCAACGGCCAACTCAAAGAAGAAGACCCCTTCCTCCAAGCCGAAAAAGTCATGTTCCGCCTCCGCGACCTCTGCAAACAACGCTTCAATATCCACAACGCACTCTTCCTCCGCACCGTCGCCCTCCCCCGTATCCGCCGCTCCGAATTCGAACTCCGCTACAAACACCAATGGCCTCGCGAAACCCTCTTCGATGATGCCTGCTCCGACCCCAAAGCGTTCCACCAGCAAGTCCTCGATTACGCCAACGCCGGCCAACGCACCGCTCAAAAATCGCACCGCCTCTCCAAACGCGCCCACGACCAAATCATGACCATCCTCAACGGCACCGCCCTCTTCAACGCCCCTCGCCGCACATTCATCGAAGACGCCGACCCCTCCCTCCTGGGTCTCCGCATCCAGGAATTCGAACTCGCCTCTAAAGAACCTACCCAACAACAAAAAGACCTCGGACGCTCCGACATGCGCGGCGCTCACCGCCTCTTTCGCGGCGTCGCCGGCAGCGGAAAATCCATCATGCTCGCCCTCAGCGTCTCTCAATCCCTCCTCGCCTTCACCCAGGAACAACCCTCACTCTTCGCCGCCAAACCCACCCTCCGCCGCATCCTCGTCGTCTGCTACAACAGAACCCTCGTACACTACCTCCGCAACAAAATCGAAGACCGCTACGGCCGCATCGCCTGGGATATCCCCACCGAAGAGCAGCTCAAAGTCACCCACTCCGAATCCCTCATCCGCAACCTCGAATCCAAACACCCTTCCCTCGACACCGGCCTCACCTACGACGACCGCGACACGCGCGCCCAAAAAATGGCCGCCGCCTTCGACAAACTCCCACCCCTCTTCCGCGACTCCCTCCTCTACGATGCCGTCTACATCGACGAAGCCCAGGACCTTCGCCCCGCGGAATTCGAACTCCTCCGCCGATTAGCCCGCACCGATGACTCCGGCAACCAAACCTTCATCATCTTTTACGACAACGCTCAAAACATCTACGGCGTCACCCCGCCCACCTGGGAAAAACTCAGCATCAACATTAAAGGTCGCACCACCTACCTCGATACCTGCCTCCGCAACACCACCGAAACCCTCGCCTTCGCCTTCAACGTCCTCGTCGGCTCCTTCGCCCCCGAAGGCCAACGCGTCGCTACCAAACAATTCGCCGACGTCGCCAGCCTCAAACAACGCAATCTCATCTCCGAAAACGGAGATCGCTACGACATCAAATTTTCCCCCCGCACCGGCCCCCAACCCCTCGTCAAATCCCACCCCTTCCGCAACGCCGAAATCGACTGGCTCTGCGAAGAAATCAAATCCCTCACCACCCGCCAACGCGTCCTCCCCAGCGATATCCTCGTCCTCTACAAATCCCACCACTCCTTCAAGGACAAACTCACCACCAAACTCCAGGCGATCATCGGCCCCTCACACAAAGTGCGCTTCGTCGATTCAGAAAATAACCACTCCAAAAATCTTCCCCTCATGGATGACGGCATCCTCACCATCAGCACCATCGCCAGCGCCAAAGGCTATGACGCCCCTATCGTCTTCCTCCTCGGCATAGACGAACTCGATTCCGATCCCCAAGGCCGCGCCAGCTTCTACGTCGCCGCTACCCGCGCCAAACTCTGCCTTTATGTCTCCGGCGTCAAACACTCCACCTCCTCCCCCCTCCTCGACGAAGTCGTCTCCGCCCACAGGTCACTCACCACTACACCCACCTCCCGCGCAACGCGCATCCCACCGATCGTCGCCAAAACGTCACTCGCCAAACCGCCCGTTCCCAAATCGCCCCCTCACCCACCCCTCTCCTCAAACCAACCCAAATACCTCTGCCGCAGTTGTGGTAGCACCCAACTCCACGCCCAACACGGACGCTACGGCTACTTCTTCCGCTGCATCGACTGTACCGAAAACACCCCCATCGACACCACCTGCCCCAAGTGCGGCGAAAAAGCCCGCATCCGCAAAGACGGCCTCCACTTCTACCTCGAATGCGCCCCTTCCCAATTCTCCCAACTCATCCACACCAACACCCCCCTCGACAAACTCGAATCCTAAAAAGAAACCTCCCTCCACCCCTCTTCCCTTCCTTTAAAAATAGTGCGAGTCCCCCAGGCCGCACATCTCATCTTCCAGCATCCCATGCACCCACCAAAACCTCCCCCAACCACCCAACAAGTTTAGCCGCGAGACGCCACAGGCGAGCGCTCGTCCGCCCTCCCCTCCCCTGCGCCCACCCCCTCCTCACTACCTCCTGCTCCATCCACTCCATTTTTAATGGAGATATCTACATATCTATAATTATATAACTAAAGATTCCCCCAATTCACCCCCTCCGCCATCATTTTCGCCTCAAAAACGCCCCTTTCGCCCCAAAAACCCCTTCATACTGCCCCCTCTCCTACAATTCCTACCGGGATTGGGAGGAGATCGCCAAGCTTCATCTCTCTTTCCCCCTCTTTTTGGCATTCTGTCAATTCTGACTCAAAAACGCCACTTTTGTATCGCCGATACTCCATATCTTAACAAAAACCCCCAGCAAGAATGCCACGGCTCTCTCTCTTTTGCCCGCGCAATTGGCATTCTTGCTCCCCTCCTCCCTAACAATTGCCCCCTTCTATTTCTCAACTTTCAATAATCATTGAAACTCGCTATACTCCAACCTCCCAAGTACGAGCGAACCAGCTCACGAGCGAACTTGCTCTGGAGTCCTTATGACTATCGCCCACACACCCCCTCATCTCCCCCCCCTCACCCCCCCTCCACCCACCCCTCCGCCCACCTCTCCGCCCACCTCTTGGATGCGGGAAGACCCCACCATCCCCACCCTCCAACCCCAGCACTTCACCGACCCCCAACTCCGCCCCCTCGCCGACAAAGTCCTCGCCGCCACTCCCCTCACCCACGACGACGGCATGGCCCTCTTCGCCACCCGCGACATCTTCGCCTTGGGTGCCCTCGCCAATCACGTCCGCCGCACCAAGCACGGCAACATCGCCTACTACAACATCAACCGCCACATCAACTATTCCAACATCTGCGCCCTCAGTTGCAAGTTCTGCGAGTTCCACCGCAAGCGCGGCGAAGCCGGCGCCTACGAATTCTCCCACGACGACATCCTCCGCCACGCTGGCGAAGCCGTCGCCGCCGGCGCCACCGAAGTCCACATCGTCGGCGGTCTCCACCCCTGGCTCCCCTTCGGCTGGTACACCGAAATGCTCCGCAGCCTGAAATCCCATTTCCCCAAACTGCACCTGAAATGCTTCACCGCCATCGAAATCAATCACCTCACCAAAATCAGCAAACTCAGCACCCGCGAAGTCCTCATCGCCCTGAAAGAAGCCGGCCTCGACTCCATGCCCGGCGGCGGCGCCGAAGTATTCGATGATCGAATCCACGATGAAGTGTTCAAAGGCAAACTCCGCGCCGACGGCTGGCTCGAAGTCCATCGCACCGCCCACAGCCTGGGCCTCCGCACCAACGCCACCATTCTTTACGGACACGTCGAATCCCGCGCCGAACGCGTTTCGCATCTCCTGACCTTGCGCGACCTGCAGGATCAAGCTCACGCCGACGGCCAACCGGGCTTCCAAACCATCATCCCCCTCAGTTTCATTCCCGACGGTTCCGAACTCGGCCATCTGCCCGGCCCCACCGGTCTGGAAGATCTGAAAATGCTCGCAATTTCGCGTCTCATGCTCCCCAACTTCGAGCACGTCAAAGCCTTCTGGATCATGCAATCCATGAAGTTGTCCCAAGTCAGCTTGAGTTGGGGCGTCGACGATCTCGATGGGACCGTGGTCTGGTACGACATCACCAAACGCGAGGGCGGCAAGGGCAATCAACACCAGGAACAAACCGTCGACACCATTCGCCGTCTGGTCATCGAAGCCGGTTTCGTTCCCGTGGAGCGCGATACGCTATATCGGCGCGTGATCCGCGATCCCGCCGATTGGGCCGGAGGTTGGCGCGTGGAGAAGTAACAAACCCGAGCATGCAGGTGGGCGCGGGGCGATGTGGGCGATAAGCTCTCCGTTTCAGGATTCGTTTGATTCCCGCGACGTTTTTGATTGGATGCAAATATGGAATTTACGGCGCAAGTCGTGAAGGAAACCTCCTCATTGCACGGCGAGGGGGCATTGTGGGATGAGCAAATGCAACGGCTCTTGTGGGTGGATATTCATGGGCAGAAAGTCAACGTATTTGACCCGGTGACGGGAGAAAATGTCAGCGTCGCAACGGGAAGTCATACCGGAACGGTGGTGCCGACGCGGGTGAAGGGTCGGGTAGCAGTGGCACTGGCCGACAGTTTTGCCGCCCTGGATTTACAGACGGGAAAAGTGGAAACGTTGGCGAAAGCCGACGTTGGGGCCGCACGATTTAATGATGGCAAAGCCGATCCGGCGGGACGATTCTGGGCCGGCACGATGGGTTATAAAGGCGAGGAAGGCGCGGCAAAACTATTTCGCCTCGACACCGACCTCAGCGTTCAAACGATGCTGACCGATGTCACCATTTCCAACGGCATCGTGTGGGCAGCCGATCACCAGACAATGTTTTATATCGATACCCCCACTGCACGTGTGGATGCATTTGACTTCGATGTAGCGACCGGAGCCATTGCGAATCGGCGAATCGCCGTGAAGATTCCCGAAGGAATAGGACATCCCGACGGCATGTGCACCGATACCAAAGGCCGCCTGTGGATTGCAATGTGGGGCGGATCGCGCGTCTGCTGCTTCGATCTGCGAACGAGCGGGGAACTGGTTCATACGGTTCATACACCCGGTGCGGAACATTCGTCAGCCTGTTCGCTGGGTGGTGCCAACTTG
This sequence comes from Phycisphaerae bacterium, assembly GCA_038248985.1. Lineage (GTDB taxonomy): Bacteria > Planctomycetota > Phycisphaerae > WQYP01 > WQYP01 > JBBRWV01. The sequence goes on along the minus strand of JBBRWV010000072.1, from coordinate 8,636 downwards.
GACGAATTGTTCATTACAACATCTCAGGCCGGCGTGAAAAAAGAAGCGATTGCAGCGGGCGGAAAACAGCCGGAGGCGGGAAGGCTATTTCGGGTAAAAGTGCCGGCCATTGGCGTGAATGTATTTCGATTTGCCGGATAGCAGAACGAATCAAGATGATTGTCGCCAGAGTTTTTGTGACCGACGGGTCTGGGGGATTTGCGGTCTCTGGAGGGTTGCGCCTATATTTGCAGGTTCTTTGCGGTGCAGGTCTGATTTTACGAGGAGATAAACTATGGCACGTCCGGTTACTTTGTTTACGGGGCAATGGGCGGATCTTCCGTTTGAGACGATTTGCCAAAAAGCCAAGTCGTTTGGCTATGACGGAGTCGAACTGGCCTGCTGGGGCGATCATTTCGAGGTGCAGAAGATTCTGGATGGTAAGGCCGGCGAAAAATATGTGCAGGCCAAATGGGCCACGCTGCAGAAATATGGGATGAAATGTTTCGCAGTGTCAGCACATCTCGTAGGGCAGGGCATTTGCGATTTGATTGATGAGCGGCACAAAGCCATTCTGCCGGCGCATGTGTATGGCGATGGCAAGCCCGAAGGCGTGCGTCAACGGGCCGCGAAGGAAATGGCGGACACGGCACGGGCCGCACGCAAGTTTTTTGATGCGGCCCCGTCGGCAATGAAGAAGGAACTGAAGCGCGTGGTGGTGAATGGGTTTACCGGGTCCAGCATCTGGCATCTGGTTTACTCGTTCCCGCCGGTATTGCCCAACCAGTTGGAAAATGGTTTCGCCGATTTTGCGAAGCGGTTCAATCCCATTCTGGATGTGTTCGATGAAGTAAATGCAGTATTTGCGTTGGAAGTGCATCCAACGGAAATTGCGTTTGATGTGGTCTCCGCGAAACGGGCGCTGGAGGCCGTCGGGAACCGCAAGGCGTTTGGGTTCAACTACGATCCGTCCCACTTTGTCTACCAGGGCGTGGACTATGTGCAATTCATTCGCGAGTTGGGATCACATATTTACCACGTACACATGAAGGATGCGTGGACTTCGCCGACGCCGCGGCGCAGCGGGGTATTTGGCGGGCATCTGCCGTTTGGCGATCCGGAGCGTTTCTGGGAATTCCGTTCACTGGGGCATGGCTCGGTGAATTTCGAGGAGATCATTCGCAACCTGAATTTTGTCGGTTATCAAGGGCCGCTGTCCGTGGAGTGGGAAGACCAAAACATGGATCGCGAGCATGGTGCGACAGAGGCGGCGGCGTTTGTGAAGAAGGCAGACTTCTCGCCCAGCAACATTGTGTTTGATGCGCAGTTTGATCGGTGATGGACGGTTGAGAAACCCCAGCACGACGTGCGATACGAATTAAAGCAAGAGGCCTCGCAATGCGAGGCCTCTTTTTTTTTCAACGTGCGGTATGGCTGCTCACACCAAGTTGAGCGAGATGACCGTGTCGTGCGGGTTGGGCAGTTGCCAGCCCGAAACGTCGAGGCAGAGGTGCGGGGCCGATTCAGCGATGTTCCAGGGCTGGTTGATTTTGATTTCAGAACCGTCTTCGAGCCAGCGCGGCCGGGTGACTTTCCCTTTCATGTTGGGAAGGTTAAACGGCGCCATCTGCCGCTCAAGCATGTGAGCGAATACCTTTTTGGCGGCAACATTGAATGTATAGCGGCCCCATTCGGGTTTGGGAAATGGCGCGATCGTGCAACCGTAAATGCTGTCGCCATTGCGCTGCAGCCAGCGGCCGACTTCATCGAGGATGCGGATGGAATCATCGGGGATCTCGCCGCGCGCCGTGGGACCTACATTGAGAAGTAGATTGCCGCCCTTGGAAACGCATTCCGCCAGCATGCGAATGACCTGCGTGGCCGATTTGTAGCTATGGTCGTGGCGATTGTATCCCCATGAGTTGTTGAGCGTCATGCACGCTTCCCAGACGGCAAGGCTACCATCGGGCTTGCGCACCCCTTCTTCAGGAATAAGTTGCTCGGGGGTGGTGATGTCACCAAGCTCGCCTGCGTGCGAAACATTGGCGTGCCCCGCCACCAGACGATTATTGAGCAGGATGTTGGGCTGAAGTGAACGAATCATCTTGACGAGTTCCGTGGCACGCCACGCTTCGTCGGAAAGCTTGTCATAAGAGAAATCAAACCAGAGAAGGTCGATCGTGCCGTAGTTCGTAAGAATTTCGCGAACCTGGTTGTGCAGGTAATCCTGATAGCGAGAAAATTCGCGGGGCTGCGCTTTGGCGGCTTCGTCGCTGCGAAGTGGATGCAGGCGGTCGATGGGATAATCGGGGTGATTCCAATCGAGAAGGGAATAATAGAGGCCGACCTTGATGCCGGCCGCGCGGAATGCCTCAACGTATTCGCGGACCAAGTCACGTTTGGCCGGCGTGTTGGTCGCTTTGAAGTCAGTGAATTTCGAATCGAAGAGGCAAAAACCGTCGTGATGCTTGGCGGTCATAACCACATATTTCATGCCGGCTTTCTTGGCGATGGCCGCCCAAGCGACGGGGTCGAAACGGTCAGGCGCGAATTCGCCGGCAAAAGTACGATACGCTTCATCAGGAATCTGTTCGGAACCGCGTGCCCATTCGCCGCGCGCGGGGATGGCATAGAGACCCCAGTGGATGAACATGCCAAACCGGGCATCAGTGAACCAGGCAGAAAGAGTTGAGTCGGAGGGTTTCATATGGACATCCTTTGCGTGAAAAGAGTGCGAGTTGGATATATACTCAAGGGCCCAAGAGATTAAGCGCTCGTAGCTCAATTGGATAGAGTCCCAGACTTCGAATCTGGTTGTTGGGGGTTCGAATCCCTCCGAGCGCATGCAGGGGCCGTTGCGGAAATGGGCGGCGAACTTTTTTTGAGCAGGGTGGTGCGGAGTACGTGGAATGACCCTCATTTCTACTGAAGACAAACGATGGCCATGAAATTGCGGCAAGCACTGTGCCCTGTTCTGGCGATCATCTTCGGCGGGTGTAGTCCCGCCGCCCAGGAATCCCAGGCCCGTCCCACCACTGCGCCGGCCGCCCTTGCGCCGCCCTTGGTCATAATTCGTGGGGCGAAACCCGCCTTCGGATTCGGCGGCGACAGCAATAATCCAGCAGTATGGATTGGCAACACTCTGCATGTTTTTCGGAGCGATGGCGAGGGACCTTCGCAAATCTCCGCTGGTGCGTTGAATGAACTGGTCGGAAAGAATTTCGTAAAGACCAAGGCCGATCGTCGCAACATTCTAAAAACAGATGCCGCAGGACTATGGTTTGAAAGCGTAATCGCCGATTCCACTGGCAAGCTTTATGCCTGCTACCACGCGGAATATGGTAATGGCAGCGGCAAGAATCACCCGCGTATCGGCATGCAGGTCTCTGCTGACGGCGGCGATACGTGGCGTGACCTGGGACTCATCTTGCAAACGCCGGAAAACACCGATCATCCCGCCACGCCGAATAAATTCTTCCGCGGGGGCAATGGAGATTGCTCGTGCATTCTGGATGCTCGGCAAGAGTATCTGTATTTCTTCTTTAGCCAATACAGCCGTGAGCAAAGGGATCAGGGGATCTGCACGGCGCGCATGCGCTGGGCCGACCGTGACGCACCTGCAGGCAGGGTGAATAAATGGAGCAATGGCAAGTGGCAGTCACCAAGTTTGAGCGGCGAGGCCACGCCCTTTCTGGCGAACAAAGGTGACGTTCATGGTGCAGTGGGACAAGTGGATTTTTGGTGGGGGCCGTCGATTCATTGGAACAGTCACATTCAACGCCACGTGATTTTACTCAACCGGGCCACAGATAAGGACTGGGCCAACACGCAGGGACAATGGAGCTGGTATACCGTCGCGCCAGATTTGGCTAATCCCACAAGCTGGGGGACGCCACAACCTCTGCCCTTCGCAGCCGGCGATGGGGGCGGCTGGTATCCACAGGTGATTGGTTCGGATGCTTCCATGCGGGAGACCGACAAACTCGCGGGGCGGTCCGCGCGATTGTTTGTCGGCGGCAATTCCAAGTGGGAAATATTATTCCTGAACACGGGTGAGAAGCCGTGAAGAAGATCGGCACCTCATTTTTCAGACGCGAAAGTGAGATTGTAGCGCGGGAGTTGCTGGGAAAGATTTTGGTACATCGACATGACGGCTCAGTTTTGCGGGCTCGTATTGTGGAGACCGAGGCGTATGTGGGAGCGCATGATCTGGCGTGCCATGCGGCAAAAGGAAGGACGGAGCGCACGGAGGTCATGTTTGGCACCGGCGGCTGTGCGTATGTTTATTTCATCTACGGCATGTACGACATGCTGAACATAGTGACTGGGCCGAAGAACGACCCACAAGCGGTGCTCATCCGAGCATGCGAGCCGTTGGATGGGTGGAAGGCCGACCTCAGTGGGCCCGGTAAGCTCACCAAGGCGATGCGGATCACCAGGAAATTGAATGGTTGCAACTTGACGGGCCCGCTACTCTATCTCATGGACGACGGCGCGCGCGTAGAAAAGATCGCCTCCTCGGCGCGTATCGGAGTCGACTATTCAGGCGAATGGAAAGACGCCTTACTGCGGTTTTTCAATCCCACCAGCAAAGCGGTCTCTGCCCCGAGGAAGCGCCTTCGCAAATAGCCGCTTCGAAAGCAGACAAGCTCCAGAACAACGATTTGCTGGATTTTTGGGAATGCTTCGATATATTGAAGCGCGTAGACCTGTCCGCAGGATGCGAGCAACGCTTGGAGATCAGACATGTTCGGCAAGTCGAATGAACTTTCAACACCCGTGATGCCCGTCGGCCTCATGGCGATTCACGCCGGTATTCACCGGCAGGAGAGCCCTCCGATCGAGTAACTGCAAGTTTTAGCGAAACCCAAGCCCCGGAGGCTCGTCAAAGAATCTCCGGGGCTTTTGTTTTTGTCCTGAGTGATCAACGGTTGATCACCAGTATTTCCGCGAGTGGCGGCCGTCTCCATTGAGGTTGGGCGGTTGACCAGGATGGGCCGCCGAGGTCCCGCAAAGCCCACCATTCACGTGTCAGCGGTGAAGCCTGCCGAATGACAGGATGCTTTTCAACAGAAAGCGATTCTGCCGTCGGAACGGACTCGGCGCCATCCCGCGGTTTTGTATTTCAGCCAGGAGATCCATTTATGTCATACGGCATCGCTGGAAATGGGATGTGTTTCTCCACGAAGTGCAATATGCCTTGCTGCGCGCATTGGGTGAGGAGTGGAGCGGTCTGAAATGCCTGCGATTACTCTCCCATGACCACGATCACACTGCTGATGGAGTGGATGTTGACGCGCGGAATAATGTGGATGTCATACAGCAAAAATCGCGATTCCTTGCGACCCACTTCCGTGACTTCACCGAGAACAGTGTTGCGAACTGCCACCGGCCATTCCGGATCAGTCAATAAAACCAAATCACCAGGCAAAGGTTTGACCGGTGCCGAAGCAATGGGTGTGTCTGTTTCCATGCGGCCCTGACCAACTCCCGTGACGAGACAATTGGAAACGATGGCCACGAGGCCGGTGGGGGTACGACGGACGATGGAGGCTTGTACTTTGACCCGCGGGTCGGTGATGAGGCGGAGCGTGGAAACCTTGGGGCCGACCGAAGAAATGCGGCCGATGAGTGATAGTTCGCTGAGTACGGGATAGGGGCCTTTAACCCCGTCGTGGGAGCCTTTGTCGAGGATGACCGTGTTGGTGGCCGCGCCCGCTTGGAAACCGGTAATGGTGGCTTGAAGCAGGTAACGGGGATCGATGCCACGATCAACCAGAATTTTTTGCGCGCGGATATGCTCTTCAAGGAGTGCGTTGCGGCCGCTCTGGTAGAGCAGTTCATTCTCCAGAATGCGGATGCGGTTCCGCGTATCCTCGGTGGTGGCGGCGGAAGCCGGGGGTCGCAGAATCTTCGTCACCATGCTGAAGAATGCCTGCTGGAGCAACTTGGGGACGAAGCGAATCGGCGTCAGAAGCATGTCGACCGGCTTGGAGACAAATTGCTGGGTGCGATCCATGAAGGAGGGTGGGTCCAGACGGCGGTCTTGGGAGAGGTGCGAATGCCGAACCACGCCCAGAGCGTGCAGGCGAGCAGGAGCATCCAGAACCAGCGTTTGGCCGTCATTTTGAAAAACATAACGTCCCCCGCAATATCAGAGATCCGACATGTCGGATTCCATGGTGTCTTTCCAGAGTTCGAGGTTTTCGAGGAAGACGCTGGTGCCGCGGGCGACGCAGGTGAGTGGATCGTCGGCGATGCGGACAGGCAGGCCGGTGGCTTGGTGGAGGACTTTGTCGATGGAGCGGAGGAGTGCGCCGCCGCCGGCCAGACAGATGCCCGTTTCAACGAGGTCGGCAGCAAGCTCGGGCTCGGCGCGTTCGAGTGTGCGGGTGACGGCGTCGATGATCTGTCCGATGGGTTCCTGAAGGGATTCGCGGATTTCCTCGGAGGTGACGATGCACTTGCGCGGGAGGCCGGAGATCATGTCGCGGCCGCGGACTTCCATGGTTTTTTCTTCGCCGAAGGGACCGGCGGAGCCGATTTCGAGTTTGATTTTTTCCGCGAACTGTTCGCCGATCATGAGGTTGTAGGTTTTTTTCATGTGGTTCATGATGGATTCGTCAAAGTCATCGCCGGCGGTGCGGATGGATTCGGAAACCGCGATGTCGGCGAGAGACATGATGGCTACTTCGGTGGTGCCGCCGCCGATGTCGACGATCATGGAGGCGGTGGGTTCGGTGATGGGGAGCCCGGCGCCGATGCCGGCGGCCATGGGTTCTTCGACGAGGAAGACGCGGCGGGCGCCGGCGCGCTCGGCGGAGTCGAGTACGGCGCGTTTTTCGACAGCGGTGATGCCGGAGGGGATGGCGATGACGACGCGGGGTTTGACGAAGCCGCGGCGGCCGTGAACGCGGCGGATGAAGTAGGCGAGCATGGCTTCGGTGATTTCGAAGTCGGAAATGACGCCGTCTTTGAGGGGGCGGATGGCGGTGATGGAGCCGGGGGTTTTGCCGAGCATTTCTTTGGCGACAAGTCCGACGGCGTTGCCGTTCTGGAGGACTTTGTTGGTGCCTTTTTTGACGGCGACGACAGAGGGTTCGTTCAGGACGATGCCTTCGCCGCGGACGCAGACGAGAGTATTGCAGGTACCCAGGTCGATGCCCATGTCAAGACTGAACCAGCCCAGGATGGAATCAAAAAACACTCGTGAGGACTCCTTTCCAGGAGGCGGGAGGGGTCGAGCCGGGGGAGGAGGACCGTCCGCAAAACGGAAATCGGCAGCGCTCCGGGGTCAGCGGGCTGGCGGGATGCCCGCCGGAGCCATCGCTAATCGCCACACGGACGCCGCCGAATATTTTGTCGGCTGCACGGGCTCAAGGCGCGGTCCAAAACCGGAGGGTTTTGAGCGGTCCTTGAGGGCCGAGTTAGATCAGCCCGAGATTTTTGGCCTGCAGAATGACGTAGACCAGGGCGCTGGCGGTGGCCAGGAAGGAGAGGCACGCGAGGCCGGTGAAGACGTTGTTCTGCGGCTTGATGGTGAGGATACCGGGGGTATTTAAGCGGCTCATCAGGATCTCCGACCAATGTGTTATCGGTCAAATGGAAAGACAAACATGAACGGGGCTCTTTTAGTTGCCGATGCCGCTGGTGACGAGGTCGCCTTCCTGAACGTTTTTGCCTTCTTTGAGGAGGGTGATGAGGGCGACGGATTCATCGACGGTGGCGCGGTTTACGACGGCGTCGCCGATGTAGGAGTTGCCGCGGGAGATGGCGAACTGGGTGCCGACTTTGACGCCATCGCGGGTGCCGAGGCCAAGGCCGACGTAGGTGCGTCCGGCGTGGGTGGAGATGGAGCCGATTTTGCCGTTGATCTGGACGGCGGTCTGGACGGCGAGGACTGACTTGGCGTCACCGGCGGTCGAGCTGGAGGGTTTATCGCCCTGGAGGGCGATGGCTTCCTGGAGTTTGCGGATGGCCTGTTCGGCGAGTTTGAGCTGGGTGGTGAGGTCGTTGTTGGCGCGGTTGAGTTCCGCGAATTTCTGGGTGAGGGTGACGTTGTCGGGACGGATGCGGGCGAGTTCAGCATCCTTGGCGGCGATTTGGTCTTTGAGGGAATTGACCGTGGCGGTCAACTGCGTGACCGAGTTCAGGGAGGCGGCATGTTTGGCTATTTCGGATTGGAGTTCGACGGTGAGTTCAACGGCCTTGGAGCGTGCGTCGGTTACCTGGGCGGACCAGGCGGAGGAGTCCTTGGAGAGGGTGTTGGAGAGCTGGGTGAGCTGGGTGCGCAGGGCGGCGCTCTCATTTTTCTCGCGTAGCGCCGCGGATTGGGCGGCGACGAGATTGGTTTCGGTCGTTTGGAGTTTGGCCTTGTAGGGTTCCTGGGATTTGAAGGCGACGACCACGAGCACGGCGAGTGCGAGTGATGCGACCAATTGCAGGACGATGAAGAGTTTTGTAAGGATACTCAAGGGGCGCCTCCCGAAAAGGTAAAGCAGTTTCGAGCCACTATGTCCGAATCAAACGGCCGCCTCCGCAAGGGGCCGGCTGTGGGTACACGAATGAGAACTGAAACCGTTTCGGCGATTGGATGCAGAAGCGGTTGATGGGGGTGGGGGGCGATGCTGGCCGAGATGGGGGAAACATATCCGGGG
>JBBRWV010000071.1:0-19364 GCA_038248985.1 Phycisphaerae bacterium | reverse complement strand
TCAGGCGATCCTGTTACACAAGCTGGGGCTGACGCTGCCGCGGAGCCTGGAGGTGGTGGATTTGTAGTGAAGACTTTTAGGAAAAAAGGGCCTTGGCGCCATCGCCAAAGGCCTTTTTGCTCGCAAACTGCGGAAGTTGGGTTAATACCAAGCACGATTTAAACTGAGAACAGAAAACGCCGGCGCGATGCGCCGGCGTTTTTTGTTTTTGCGTGGACGTGGGGTGACAAGGGTTGCTGAGGGTGCGGGCTACTCCGGGGCGATTTGGATTTTGGACCAGAGGCTGGGGTTGGGCATGATTTCGCCGGGGATGTCGGAGATGAGGCCGGTGGTTTGGTTGGACCAGTAGAGGCGCATGGCGCGGTTGTCGCCTTTGGAGTCAGAGTAGATTACGCCGAGGTCGGCGGGGTAGGATTTGCCGGGCTCGGGGGCGAAGTTAAGGTCGGCGAGGGGGAGGGAGGCTTCGACGGTGTAGCCGCCCTGTCGGCGGGTGATTTTGATTTCGGCATTTTTGAGGATGTCGACGCGATCGACGACGTAGGAGCGCCAGGGGCAGACGAAGGTGACAGGGGATTTTTCGCCCTTGGTTTTGAAGCGATAGAGGACGGCGATGGGTTTGCCTTCAAAGACGGAGATGAGGAGGCGGATATCGCCGGGGGCGGCATCGGTGCGTTTGGGGTCGGCGGCGAGGTCGGTGGCGAGTTGGAGATCGATGGAGTCACCGGTAACGAAGAGTTGGTTGGCGTCCTTGCCGGCATTGACCATGGGGTTGTCATCGCCGGAGACATCGAAGGCGAGGTAGAGATTTTTTTTGTCGAGGGCGAGTGCGGCCTTGCTTTTATAGGGTCCGGAGGACCATTCGGTGAATTTTTCCTTGGGGAGTTCGAGGAGTTTGGGGGGCGCGTCGACGCGGGAGACTGTGAAGGTTTTGTTGAGTTTGGCGGCGGCGGCGGCAGCGCGCGTTTGGGCGAGAATTTGGGCTTCTGCGAGTTGCGCGGCGTTGACGGTGATGGATTGGAGGGCGACGGCGCGGAGGGAATCAAAGCCGTGGAGTTTGATGAGGTTGAAGGCGGTGAAGCCGGCGATGAGGTAATACTCATTGGATTTTTCGGCTTTGAAGAAGTGTCCGCCGAACCATTCGCTGCCCATGGTGATTTCGGAGAGGGAAGCGCCCTGAATGGCGGTTTTGGGCCAGGAGGCGCCACCGAGGCGGCAATCTTCGAAGACGCTGGCGACGAGGAGGCCGTCAACAGTCATGAGGTAGAGTCGGCCGAGGTTGGAGTGCATGGCGAAGACGGTGCCGAGGGGAGATTTGGCGCTGCCGATGCAGCCGAGGACGCCGATGAGGGTGTCATCGCGTTCGGGGAGGGGTGAGTGGTGGGAGTCATGGACGCCGGTCCACTGGTCTTTGTAGGTCCAGAGGACGTGGCCATCGTCGCGGATGGCGGTGATGGGAGCGCCGACGATGACGCAGCCATCGGTGGGAAGATAGAGGGTGTTGGGGCCAGTGAGTTTGGGCTGAATGATGAGCTGCTGTTTTTTGAAATCCCAGATGGGAGCGCCGCCGGCGGTCCAGCCGGTGAGAAGCATTTTGGTGACGAAGGGGCCACGTCCGCCCTGTCCGCCGTAACTTTCGCGTGCAAAGCCATAGAGATTGAAGTTTTCATCGAGCCAGTAACTGCCGAAATAGCCGGCGGTGCCCAAGGGGTAGGGGAAATTTTTCCAGCCATCCCAGGTGGAGCCGCTGACGGTTTCGCCGGCGTCGGGTTTTCCGTTGTCGTTGGCATCCATCCAGAGGAAAGACTGGGTGGCGTAGCCGTGGGTGCCTTCGGGGGCCTTGGGCAAGTTGTAGTTTTGGTATTGGTCGGCTTCACCGGCGCGGAAGGCGGCCATGGCGGCGACGGGTCGGAGGGTGTCACCGGTGCGGATGGAGAGGGAGCCCTGTTTGGACATGAAGTAATCGCGGCCGTGGGCTTTCATGATCTGGCCTTCGGGGGTGCCGAGGGCGGAGACGATGGTGGCCGTATTGTTTTTGTAGTCGAGTTTGAATTCGCAGCCGCTGCCGAAGACGCGGGTTTTATCGGCAGGGTCAGCGATGGCGCCGGTGCCGCCGTAGGTGGCGGGTCCGATGAAATCGCGTACGAGTTTTCCGTCGGCGGTCCAGACGGAGACGCGTTTGGGGGTCATGTTTTCTTCGGCGATCCAGAGGCGTCCGCGGGTGTCGATGGCGGGAGAGATGGGGTTGAGGAGGCCGTTGGGTTCCCACTTGCCGCGCTGGGGGCGTCCGCCGGCGAGACCGATGGAGCGGAGGAGTTTTCCGGCGTGGTCGTAGACGCGGACTTGCTGTTGGGCCCGGACGTTGAGAAAGAACTGGCCTTGGGCATCGATGGCGAATCCATCGGCAAAGACGGGAAGGTTTTGGGTGAGTACGGGGATGAGTTTGTCGTCGACGACTTTGCAGATTTTGTTGTCGGACCAGACGAAGAGGACGCCGGAGGGATCGTAGGCGATGTAGCCGAGTTTGGGAACGGCGAGTGCGGTGGTTACGGCGCCGGTGTTTTTGTCGAAGAAGCGGACGATGCCGGAATCGCCACCGACGGAGAGGGCGATGCGGTCGGGGCCAACGGCGATGTTGCTGACCCAGGGGATGTTGGGGGCGTCGGCGGGTTTGGCACCGGGTTGGGCTTTGTATTCATCGATGGTTTTTTGGATATCGACAAAGAGATCGAGCTTGAGTTTGGGGCCATCGGCGGTGGAGAAGGGGGCATAGGAGCCGTTTTTTACATCCATGCGGGCGAGGGAGGGTTTGACCTGCCAAGAGTGGAGGTAGAGGTAGACATATTTTTCATCGGCGGCGAGGGAGTGGATGCCGGCGATGGTGCTTTCGCCCCATTTCTTTTGGCCGTCGAGATCGACGCCGATGATGGAGTTGCCGGATTCGGCCATTTCGGCGGCGAGGATCATGATGTCTTTGGAGGCGGCGACGGCGCGCGGGGCGCAGTGGTCGCTGAGCCAGGCGCCGGTGCCGTCGGCAGTATCCCAGGGGGGATTGCCGGGGGTACCGTAGGTGGCTTCATAGGTGGGGTTGATGCCTTGATGGACGAGTCCGCGGAAGCGGAAATTTCCGGGGGGGACGAGTTTTCCGGCTTCATCGAGGCAATCCCAGAGATCGGATTGGGGGCCTTTGCGGCGCGGGGCCATGCCGATGAGATTGCGGATGCGTTCGCCTTTTTCGTTTTCGATGACGAGGGTGGCGAAGCCGTCGAAAGGCATTTCATACGGGAGTTTGATGGGTCCGGCGGTGGCCTGGAGGCGGGGGCTTTCGAGGCGGGCCTTGATGAGAAACTCGGGTTCGGGCAGGGTGAGATTGCCGGTGGGCGAGAGTTTAACTTTGCCGTACATGCGTTGGACTTCCCAGAACCAGCCGGCGTGGACGGCGTTGGGTTGGACGAGGTCCATCATGTGATTGATGGGCCAGCCTTTGCCGGAGTCAGGGCCCCAGACGAGGTCGAGCATGCATTCGAATTCAGAGCCGGCGGCGAAGGCTTTGCCGGATTTGACGATGGCGGCCCAGGGGATGCGCATTTCCTGGAAGTAGCCTTTGCCGTCTTTTTTGGGTTGGAAGGCGGCGGTGATGCCGAGTTTGACGATGCCGTCGATGTAGGTGATTTTTTTTTCGCCCCAGGGGAACCAGCCATCGAGCACGTTGACGCCGGGGGTATTGCCCTTGGTGTAGAACCAGTTGATGACTTTGCGTTCCTGATCGGTTTTGAAGTGGAGTTGAAGGGAATCGGAGTGGAAGCAGTAGCGGAGATCGACATCGAAGCGGGGGTCGTAATTGTTGACCATGGGTGTGGGATCGGACCAATCGACGCCGACGTAGAGGGCGTCGGCATCGTACATCATGGAGAGTGCAGCGCTGTATTTGTTGAGTTGTCGGCCGACATCGCGGCAGATGATGATGCGTCCGGAGGTGTCCCATTCGGAGAGATCGCCGTCGATGGCGGGTTTGACGTTTTTGGGGACGGGGACGGCGTTGAGGACATTGTTGTGGGATTGCTGGGCGAGGAGGGGCGTGGCGAGGAACGAGAGGAAGAGCAAGACGAAGAGAAAACGGGCGCGGAGAAAGATGGACATGCGGACCTCCATGTGGGCAAAACGCCGGTTGGGGAGAAGTGATGCGTTGAATCATAGCCGCTGGGGGGCGGGAAGGCATCAGCGGCCGAGGGATTGGGAGGCGGATTTGTCGCCGGCGGCGGGGCCACCGATGGAGAGGGCGGCGCGTTGGAGTTGTTCATCGGTGCCGAGGAGGAGGACGCGGTCGCCGGGGCGGAGTTCTTCATCGGGGCCGGGGTTGATGATGGGCGTACCGGCGCGGTCGATGCCGACGACGCTGGCGCCGGTGGTGGTGCGTACCTGAAGTTCGCGGATGAGTTTGCCGGCGCCGGGGGATTGGGGAGTGAGGGTGAGAGAGAGAAGTTCGGCACCTTCGAGGATGGGCAGAGCGGGGGAGGGCAGGGCGATGGGGCTGGAGGAATTGTCGCGGAAGGTTTCGGCGAGATTGATCTGGGCCTTGGCGTAGACGCGGATGAAGGAGCCCCACATGGCGATGGCGATGGCGACGATGAGGACCAGGAGGACGACGAGCACGGGCCAGGGAGGAAGGATGGCGTAGGTGAGGGCGACCATCCAGAGGATGGTGCCGAGGATGCCGAGGGTGAGAAGGGTGTTGGCGACGACGGCGCGGAGGGCGGGGGCGCGTTCACCGGCGGCGGCGCGGGTGACGCTGAGTTCGGCGAGGGTCATGGCGACGGCGCGGAGTTTGCGGAGGATGGCGATGAGGAGCGGGAGGGCGAGGAGGGTGCCGATGAGCCAGATGCCGGCGGCGGGCCCGCCCGTCCAGGTGGGGAGGGTGGAGGGGCGATCGGCGAAGATTTTTCCGAGGTAGGCAGAGGCGATGAGGATGCCGGTGAGGAGGGCGAAGTTGAGGGAGAGTTGGAAGGCCCAGCGAATGAAGAGTTTGCGGACGTGGGGTGTGGAGGTGGTGGAGCGGTTGAGGCGGGAGACCCAGGTGGTGTAGAGATCGATATAGGCGATGAGCCAGCGTGGGCCGTAGCGATCGACGCTGAGGGTGAGGGGATCGGAGGATTTGATGAGGTAGGGGGTGAGGAGGGTGGTGAGGGCGGAGACAGCGATGGTGATGGGGTAGAGGAAGTCGCTGGTGACGTGGCGTTGGAAGCCGAGGGTGGCGATGATGAAGGAGAATTCGCCGATCTGGGAGACGCACATGCCGACGCGGAGGGCGGTACGTCGATCGTGGCCGGTGATGAGGGAGCCGAGTCCGCAGGCGAAGATTTTTCCGAGGACGACGACGATGGTGATGACGAGGATGGGGATGCGGTACTGCCAGAGTATCTGGGGGTCGATGAGCATGCCGATGGCGACGAAGAAGACGGCGGCGAACATGTCGCGGACGGGGGCGACGAGGACTTCGATTTTGCCGTGCTCGCGGGTTTCGGCAACGATGGCACCGATGAGGAAGGCCCCGAGGGCGACGGAGTAATCGAGGCGCAGGGCGATGAGGGAGACGCCGAAGCAGAGGGCGAGGACGACGATGAGGAGCATTTCGTCGGATTTGAATTTGTTGACGTAGCGGATGAGGACCGGGACGAAGAGGAGGCCGACGACGAGGACGACGGTGAGGAAGACGGAGAGTTTGCCGAGGGTGACGGCGACGTCCTGGAGGTTGATGGTGCCGGTAGAGGCGACGCTGGAAAGGAGGGCAAGCATGGCGATGGCGAGGATGTCTTCGATGATGAGGATGCCGAAGACGATGTTGGCGAATTCAGCTTTGACGAGACCGAGGTCCTGGAGGGCCTTGATGATGATGGTGGTGGAACTGATGGAGAGGATGGCGCCGAGGAAGATACTGTCCATTGTGCCCCAGCCGAAGGCGCGGCCGAGGGCGTAGCCGGCGAGGAACATGACGGCGATTTCGAGCACGGCGGCGACGAGGGCGGTGAGGCCGACCTGGAGGATTTTTTTGAGGCTGAAGTGGAGGCCGAGGCCGAACATGAGGAGGATCACGCCGAGTTCAGCGAGGTTTTCGATGGTGTGCTGATCATGGACGGGGGCGAAAGACCACATTTTGGGGCCGACGATGACGCCGGCGATGATGTAGCCGAGGACGACGGGTTGTTTGATTTTGTGGAAGAGGAGGGTGACGATGCCGGCGACGGCGAGGATGATGGCGAGGTCTTGGAGGAAGTTGGAGTGCATGGAAATACTCGAGAATCAGGGCTAACAGGAATAGGCGCGAACGGAAGGCACCGGCGGTCGCGAGTGATCGGACGGTAGTCGAACAGTTAAATGGATAGACGGAGACACACAGGCATGGGTGACGGAATGGCAGAGTGGGCCACCTGACGGGTCACGGGATTTTCGAAGAGCCTACGCATAGGCCTTTCCATACATAGCGAAACATAACGAAACATAGCGAACTGAGGGGAATACGTCGCCTTGAATAGCTGGACTTATATTAGTGCAGGGGTTGGAGGGAGGGAAACTTTTTTTGCGGAAGAATTTAATTTTTGTTGGTGGATCATCAGGCGGCGAGGCGGATCGGTTCGTAGTTGCTGGTGTTGAGGAAGCATTGCAGGGCGGCGAAGACCTCGGGATCGATGCCGGTGCCGAGTTGGCGGGTGAGAATTTCAGTGACCTGGCCTTCGCTGAGGTCCTGGCGATAGGGGCGTTGGGCGGCGAGAGCTTCGTACATGTCGGCGACGGTGAGGATGCGGACGGGGAGGGAAATGGCGGAGGCGGAGAGGCCTTCGTGATAGCCGTGGCCATCGAGACGCTCATGGTGTGCGGCGGCGAGGTGGGCGATGTTGCCGAATCCGCGGACGCGGTTGAGGATTTGGTAGGTGAAGGCGGGGTGCTGGCGGACCTGGGCCATTTCGTGGGGATTGAGTTTGCCGGGTTTGTCGAGAATGAGATTGGAGATGCCGAGTTTGCCGACATCGTGGAGCAGGGCCGCGCGGCGGAGGTGGCGGACATCGGATTCGAGGAGGCCGAGGGTGCGGGCGATGCCGACGGAGATTTCGGCGACGGCTTCGGAGTGGCGGAAGGTCCAGGGCGATTTGGCGTCAATGACCTGGCCGAAGCCTACGGCGATGCGATCGAGGTGCTCATCGGTGACGAGGGCGACGTGGTCCTGCGGTTCCAGCGTGATAACGCGTTTGAAGAGGTCGGGAGCGCGGACGGTTTCCCAGAAGGCGGAATCATGGCGGGTTTTGGCGAGGATTTTGACGAGTTCGGGATCGAACCAGGAGCCGGCGCGATGGAGGGCGACATCGAGGGCGGCATCGACGCCGTCACGGGTGAGGAATACTTCGACGGTTTGGGCGAGGCCGAGGATGCGGGAGAGGAGGGGGATGTCATGGCCGCGGAGTCCTTCGGGATGGCCTTGACCGTTCCAGTGTTCGTCGAGGCAGCGGAGGGCGATGGAGGTTTCATCGGGCATGAGGAGTTTGCGGGAGATCATGGCACCGCGGTCGCAGCGCATTTCGACGAGCTTGCGGGCGAGGCGATCGCCATCATTGAAGACGCGGAGGGCGCGGAGGAGCCTGGTGAAATAGCTGGCACCCGGGGCGACATTGCGGAGGACGTAGCGAATTTTTTCGGAGAGTTTTGTCCAGTGGGTGGTTTTGAGATCTTTTTTGACGCTGCGGTCATCGGTGCCGAAGAGGTAGCAGATTTTGGAGGCGTTGCTGGAGCCGCCGAGGTCTTTGAGCAGCAGAGCGTAAAAAAGTGCGGAGCGGAGGCGGGGGCGGAGGCGCAGGTCGTGGGCGATGCGCATGCCGATGAAGCAGGTGCGGACGGCGTGGCCTTCGGCTTGTCCTTCGACGAGATCGAGGGCGTAGGAGAGGGCGGAGACGACTTCGGAAAGCCGAACTTCGGTGACCATGGGCGATTCGATGTACGCCATGTGGGGGATTCTCCGAAGCCGTTGAAGGGGACGGAGAATTCATCGGGTATTTTTGCGTGGGGCTGAAGGCAGTAGTGGGAGGGAGGAGGTTATGGGGCGTACCCATGAGGCGGGACGGGTGAGGCCGGTCGGGCGAGGCGGGTCGAGGCACAGGCGGAGATCAGGTGTGATAATCGGCGTTGATGGCGATGTATTCGCGGGAGAGGTCGCAGGTGTAGACGCGATGGGAGCCGGCGGATTTCCCTTTCTTGATACCGAGATCCACATGAATGGCGAGATCTTTTTGCTGCATGATTTTTTGGACGTCGGCCAGGCGGATTTCTGTGGGGCGGCCGTTCTTGAAGACGACGATCGGGCCGACTTTGCAGAGGGATTGGTCAGGGTTCATCGCGGCGCCAGAGTAGCCGGCGGCGGAGACGAAGCGGCCCCAGTTGGGATCGCCACCGTGGATGGCGGTTTTGCAGAGCGGAGAGTTGGCGATGGCTTCGGCAGCGCGTTTGGCATCGGCGGGAGAGGCAGCGCCGGAGACGGTGACGGTGACCAGTTTGGTGGCGCCTTCGCCATCGCGGGCGATCTGCTGGGAGAGTGAGTCGGCAACTTGATAGAGGGCGGCGGAGAATTTTTGCAGGGCGAATCCGCCGGTGATTTTTTTATTGCCGGCGAGACCGTTGGCGAGGATGACGAACGAGTCAGAGGTGCTGGTGTGCTGGTCGACGGTGACGCAGTTGAAGGTGCGGTTGGTGATGTCGGCCATAAGTTTGCGCAGCGCGGGGGGGGAGACGGCGGCATCGGTGGCGACGTAGGCGAGCATTGTGGCGTGAGGGGGAGAGGGCGGGGCCATGTTGGGAGCGATCATGCCAGAGCCTTTGCAAGCGCCGGCGATGGTTACGAGTTGGCCGTCGAGTTTGAGGGTGGCGAAGGCGGTTTTGGGAACGAGATCGGTGGTGAGGATGCCGTTGGAGAACGCGGTGCCGGCGGCGGGGGAATTGCTGAGTTGGGCGATGACTTGGGGGATGCCGGCACGCACTTTATCCATGGGGAGGAAGTGGCCGATGACGCCGGTGGAGAAGGGGAGGACTTCAGTGAGGGCGGTGGCGGGGAGGTTTTTGGCGGTGAGGGCGCACATTTCGAGGGCGTCTTTTAGGCCACGGTCGCCGGTGCAGACGTTGGCGCAGCCGCTGTTGACGATGCAGGCGCGGAGGGTGCCGCTTTGGATGTGTTTGCGTCCGACGATGACGGGAGCGCCGACGACTTTGTTGGTGGTGAAGACGGCGGCGGCGGTGGCGGGGACATCGCTGACGAGGAGGGCGAGGTCAGGCTTGCCGGAGAGTTTGATTCCGCAATGGAGGGCGGCGGCACGAAAGCCTTGCGGGGCGGTGATGGTGGTGTTGGGCATGAGAAAGCACTCCTGAAAAATGGGAGTGCGAATAATAACGCGAGGAGGACGGCGTGGGTATGGGGGATTGCGGAATGAAGTCACCCCCCTACCGCTTGCCACCCCCCACTGCTCGGGAGCGATAGGGTGTGGGGCCGCGTTGGGGCGTTCCTTCTTGCGCGGGTTTTCGTTATTCTGCAGGGATAGCACCTGTGAAAGGTTGATTGCATGCCCATGTCTCAACGCCCCCGCCGCCTGCGACTGTTACCGAAAATGCGTGAAGCCCTGGCGGAGGTTCGGCTGCATCCGGCGCAATTTATTGCGCCGCTGTTTGTGCGATTGGGGGAGAATTTGCGCAATCCGATTGCATCAATGCCGGGGGTTTATCAGTTTTCACCGGATACAGCGTTGGTGGAGTTGCGGCGGCTGGAGAAATTGGGTGTGGGTGGATTCATGTTGTTTGGGGTGACGGAGGGGGTGAAGAAAGATGCGTTGGGTTCGCACGCGCATGATCCGAAGAATGCCGTGTGCGAGACGCTGATGCGGGCCAAGGAGGCGGGGGTGAAGATGTTGGCGATGACGGATTTGTGTTACTGCGAATACACCAATCATGGCCATTGCGGACCGCTGACGGCGGGGCCGGGGGTGTCGACGGTGGACAATGATTTGACGATTCAACGACTGGGCACGCAGGCGATTGTGCATGCGCGGGCGGGGGCGGAGGTGGTGGCCCCGAGCGGGATGATGGATGGCGGGGTGGAATCCATCCGGGCGGCGCTGGATGCGGAGGGCAAGGAGCAGGTGGCGATTCTGGCGTATGCGGTGAAGTATGCGTCGAGTTTCTACGGGCCGTTCCGGGATGCCGCGGAGAGCCCGCCGCAGTTTGGGGATCGCAAGTCGTATCAGATGGATTTTCGGCGTGGTGAGCGGGAAGCGATTGCGGAGGCGTTGGCGGATGTGGAGCAGGGGGCGGACATGGTGATGGTGAAGCCGGGGGGGCCGTATGTGGATATTTTGCGGGGTGTGACGGATGCAGTAGATGTACCGACGGCGGTTTATCAGGTGAGTGGGGAGTACGCGATGGTGAAGGCGGCGGCGGAAAGAGGCTGGATCGACGAGCGGGGGGTGGTATTGGAGACGATGACGGCGTTTCGGCGGGCGGGGGCGTCGCTGGTGGTGACGTACTATGCGGGCGATATTTGCGCGTGGCTTACAGATGCCGAATAAAAAAAATTATGAAATAGACTATCCTTTTAGGTGGTCATCCTGCATACTATGTAACAGTCAGTGGGCTTATGCCCGTCCCGAGTGTTCAGTTTAGGCCTAAGCCAAACCACCCGCCCGACGCATCCCACCCGACAATTTTTCCCAGGAGAATGGTTATGTCCTTTGAAGACAAGACCATCGTATGCGTCGATTGCGGCGCTGAGTTTACTTTCACGGCCCAAGAGCAACAGCGGTTCGCGGAACGTGGTTTCACTAACGAGCCGAAGCGTTGCAAGACGTGTCGCGATGCCAAGAAGGCAGCCACCGGTGGTGGCGGCGGCGGCGGCGGCGGCGGCTACGGTGGCGGCGGCGGAAGCCGTGGCGGCTACGGTGGTGGCGGCGGCGGCGGTCGTGGCGGCTTCGGCGGCGGCGGCGGCGGTGGCCCCCGTCAGATGTTCCCGGCGACCTGCGCATCCTGCGGCAAGCAAACGGAAGTTCCGTTCAAGCCGTCAGGCAACCGTCCGGTCTACTGCCGCGAATGCTTCCAAGCTCAGCGTCACTGAGCCCCCCCCTACTGCTTCACACTAGGGATTCCGCAAGGATTTCTGAATGTAAGTAAAACAGCAGGCCCGAAGGCATCCGCTTTCGGGCCTGCTTTCTTTTTTGCGGGGGATTGAGCGTGCTGTTTTTTCGGAATCGCCACGCCCATGGTGTACGATGGCCGAGCTGAAAAGCGGCGCGTGAAAAAAGCTCCGCGTGAAACACGCGGAGCTTTTTTGGGGGGTATTGAACTGCGGCAGAGCGCGGTTTATTTCTGGGCCGCTAGAATTTCCTGCTGCACGTTGGCGGGCACCTGGGCGTAGGTGTGAGGTTCCATGGTGTAGGTCGCGCGGCCCTGGGTCAGCGAGCGCAGAATCGTCGAGTAGCCAAACATGCTGGCCAGCGGCACGGTTGCGTCGATTACCTGCGTGTTGCCACGCTGCTCGGCGTTTTCGATCATCGCACGGCGGGATGAAATGTCGCCCTGCACGGGGCCGGCGAATTCGATCGGCGTGACCACCTGCAACTTCATGATGGGTTCGAGCAAGCAGGGCTTGGCCTTACGCACGGCTTCACGCATGGCGAGAATGCCGGCCTGTTCGAAGGCGATCTGCGACGAGTCAACATCGTGGTAGCTGCCGTCGAAGAGTTCGATCTTGACGTTGATGAGCGGGAAGCCGCCGAGGATGCCGGTTTTGGCGGCTTGACGGCAGCCGTATTCGACGGAGGGGATGTATTCCTTGGGGATGGTGCCGCCAACGACCTCGTTCTCGAAGAGAATGGTGTCTTCGGAATCGTCGCCTTCGACGGGGGTGTAGGGTTCGATGCGAATCCAGCAATCGCCGAACTGGCCGCGCCCACCGGACTGCTTGACGTGTTTGCCCTGGGCTTCGGATTTGTGGGTGATGGTTTCTTTGTAGGCGACCTTCGGTTTGCCGACGATCACATCGACCTTCATATCGCGTTTGAGTTTGTTGGCGATGATTTCCAAGTGCAACTCACCCATGCCGTGAATGATGGTCTGGCCGGTTTCGGCATCGAAATTGGAGCGGAAGGTGGGGTCCTCACGACGGAGGGTGGTGAGGGCTTCGCCGAGTTTGTTCTTGTCGTTGGAGCTCTTGGGCTCGATCGACATCGAGATAACGGGCTCGGGGAATTCCATTTTTTCGAGCAGGATGGGATGGTCGGGATCGCAGACGGTATCACCCGTGAGGCTGTGTTTGAAGCCGTTGATACCGACGATGTCGCCAGCTTCGGCGTAGTCGCGCGTTTTGCGGTCATTGGCGTGCATTTCGAGGATGCGCGATGCGTTTTCGCGTTTGTCGCGGGTGGAGTTGATGATGCGGGCGCCGGAGTCCAACTTGCCGGAATAGACGCGCAGGTAAGACAGATCGCCGTGCTGTTCGGAAACGATCTTGAACACGATGCCGCAGAAATGTTCGTTGATGTCAGCCTTGCGGACGAGTTCGATGTCTTTTTTGCGGGGATCAAAGCCTTTGAGGGGGGGCTTGTCCAGCGGGCTGGGCAGATAGTGGACGACATTGTTGAGCAGCAATTGCACGCCCTTGTACTTCAGCGCCGAACCGCATAGGACCGGGTTGATGCTGATCGCGATGGTGCCCTTGCGCAGGCCCCGGCGGATTTCTTCAATGGTCAATTCTTCGCCGGTGAGGTATTTTTCGGTAAGGGTGTCATCGCACTCGGCGGCTTTTTCCACCATGTAGGCGCGGGCCTGTTCGGCCTTGACCAGGTACTCGGGCGGGAGCGGAATCTCTTTCCATTCCATGCCCTTGGATTCGTCATCCCAGGCGTAGGCTTTCATTTCCACCAGATCGATCACACCGGCGAAGGTGTCGGCCGCGCCGATGGGGATCTGGATGGGGACGGGGTTGGCGCCGAGACGGTCGCGGATGGTGCCGACGCAGAATTCGAAATCAGCGCCGACCTTGTCCATCTTGTTGATGAAGCAGAGACGCGGGACGTGGTACTTGGTGGCCTGACGCCAGACGGTTTCGGATTGGGCTTCGACACCTTCGCGGCCGTCGAAGACGGCGACTGCGCCATCGAGAACGCGGAGTGAGCGTTCGACTTCGACGGTGAAATCGACGTGGCCGGGGGTATCGATGAGGTTAATGGTGTAGTTGTCATCGGTGAGTCGGATGTTTCCGGCACCGTGGAGGAACCAGGGGCAGGTAGTGGCGGCGGAGGTGATGGTGATGCCGCGTTCCTGTTCTTCCTGGAGGTGATCCATGACGGCGGTGCCTTCGTGGACTTCGCCGATTTTGTGGGTTTTGCCGGTGTAGAAGAGGATGCGTTCGGAGACGGTGGTTTTGCCGGCGTCGATGTGAGCGGCGATGCCGATGTTACGGAATTTGGTAAGGTCGCGTGCCATGGTTTCCTCTGAAAAAATGTGGGGTTAATTTGTGGAACTATCGGGACGATTTTGGGTGACGATACAGTTTGGATTCTGTTGTGTTCTCCATCAACGCGAAGCCCGCCAGAAGCGGCCTGAGTACCGGAGGGTTGGAGCGATTCGCTCAAGCCGACCTGGAGCATCAGGGGGGCGATTCTCGCGGGCACGGGTTTGGCTGTGACACTCAGCCGCATCGTGCCGATGGTTTGCCCATGCGTAGGGCGAAACCCTCGGCATGGGCTTAGTGAATATCGATAAGCGACTTCACGATCGAGTCCTTTTTTTCGACGGTTTGTTGGCCATCGTAAAGAGCCAAGTAGTGTAAGGGCTGGGCGTGGGTGATTGCAAGAAGGGGCGGCGATTTTTGCGAGGCCGGGTTGACGGGGAAGGGTCAATGGTCTAGAGTGCTGGACCTATATCGCGGGGTAGAGCAGCCTGGTAGCTCGTCGGGCTCATAACCCGGAGGTCGGAGGTTCGAATCCTCCCCCCGCTACGTTTCGGCTAAAGAGAGCCGGGTAAAGGCTTATTTCCACAGAAGTATCGTGGGGATAAGCCTTTACCGTTTGTAGGTACGCTCCCATTAAATCCCGTTTCTGCTCGATAGTGCCTTCGGCGAGGACCTGATCGAGGCGTGCGAATTCCAGCGCTGCGCGCGCCCGGAGGTCGTCGGCTTCGGGAAGCTGAGACGGCGCGGCCGGAAGCTGGGCGAGGGCTTGCTCGGTGGTCTGCTTTTCCATCGATGCGTTTTTCGCTTCTTCGTAGAGTCCGAGTGCTTGGGCGGTCTGCGGGTCGAGGGCTTTGATGTGGTCGCGCAGACGTGCCATCTGCTGGTCGATCTCCGCCAGGCGGCGCTGCAGTTGGGCGCGGGTGTCAACGTGGCCGCTGTCGAGTTTGGCGAGTTCTTCGGCAAGGTACTCGTGGAAGGTTTCATCGTTGATGAGATTGGCGAGGTCGTCACGGATGAGGCCGGTGATGTGCTTCTCTACCGCCTCGGCGGGAACCTTGTAGCGATTGGGGCAGCGCTCGTGGTCGCCGCTGTGGTGGACGGCGCAGACGTAGTAGCGCGTGCGGTAGCCTTTGCCGCTGGTGGTGGTCTGGCCGCTGAGCTTGCCGCCGCACACTCCGCAAACGAGGTGGCCGCCGAGCATGTACTCTGAGCGGATAACCGCGCCGGTGATACGCCAATCGGTAGCCTTGGATTCCTTGCGCCGGACCTGCACGCGGTCAAAGGTCTCCTGGTCGATGATGACGGGCCAGGCGTTGGGCTTCACAATCCAATCTTTCTCGGGGCGGGCTTCCAGGCCTTCGTCGTAGCGTTCAATGCTTGAGCCGGACGTATGGCGGTGCCATTTGCTCTCGGTGCGCTGGTTGTAGACGCTGGTGCCAGTGTAGGCGGGATTGTCGAGCATGCTGTGGATGGTGGGAATGGTGAAGATACGGCCGCGCGCGGTTCGCAATCCTGCCGCGTTGATGTTGTCGCGGAGTACGCGGATGGGAATGCCGGCGGCGTAGTCGGTGAACATGCGCTGCACGGCGCGGACGCGGATGGGGTCGGAAAGGGTGAGCGTGCATGCTTCGTTCTCGGGCTTGATGTAGCGCTCACCTGGGGGGAGGGTTTCAATGTAGGCTTGGGTTTCGTGGTGGAGAACGTGTTGGGTACGGTCGGGCATGTCGCGGACGATGCGCCGGGGTGTGCCATCCAAGCTGGTATAGACTCGATCAAAGCCAAATGGGATGGGACCGCCGCACCACAATCCGCGCTCGGCGCGTGCGACGTGGCCGCGCATGGTGTCGCGGGAGAGCTTGCGCAGGTAGTCGCCGTTCTGGTAGTGCTCGACGTAGCTGATGAGGCCGGATGCAAAAGAGCGGTCTGCCTCCTGCCCGGTGGCGACATAGAACACGCGCTTGCCTGCTTTGATGAGGGAGCGCTCGAGCATGAGTCCATCGACGGGGTCTTTGGGGCGTGCCAAGCGGTTGCGCTCCCAAGCGAGGACAATGCCAACATCGGGGGAGTGTTCCGCGTGATTCACTAAGGCTTCGAGGCCGGGGCGGTTCATGTCGCTGCCGCTGATGGCGTCGTCAACGTAGACCTGCACAATCTTCCATCCTCGGGCCAGCGCGAAGCTTTGCAGTTTGGCGCGTTGCTGGTCAAGACTTTCCTCCTGGCGATTGGTGGAGCGCCGGACGTAGCCGATGGCGTTGATGGTGGGAGAGGTGGTGAGCATGTGTTTCTCCTTTCGAGAGATTCTAACCGCTGACAAGCGACGTTCGCGCGTTGCATTCGGATCCTCCTGATGCACCCGCACATTCGTCTCCCCGTCAGCACAACTGCCCCCCCACCCCGAGCGTTGCGGCAGTCCAGGAGGAACGTACCGGAAGGAGGAAAAAATGGAGAATCTCGGATTCCTTATAAATCACTTGGCGGTCGTGATTGTCCGGTTTTTCTGACTGAGGAACGTAGTATCCTTGACGGCCGCACCGCAGAGCGAGGGGTTATGCTGAATGTGCTGACTAGGGGAGTCCGTGGGCGTCGGTGCCGTTGTAAATGAGTAGGGGCGGATGCTCCTCATCGCTCCATCCGCCTCTTCCTTTTTCGCACCAAGATTCTGCCAATGAACGCGAGAGGGGGCAGGTATGCGGGCGGGGGCCCCGCGGCTCGAGCGGGTCCGACCGCGTACCTGTCCCCCTGCGAGGTTGCGGAAATGGGGATGAGGGGAGGGGTGCGCAAGAGTATCACGCACCATGATATTTACAGGAAGGGGATTTTTAGAGCGCATTTGGCACCTGTCATGTGACACTGTCGGGATTGTTCATTTGTGAATCTGGATGGGAATCACCTTGGGTTTCCTCTTTGGACTGCTCCTCCGGCGACGCCTCCGGCAAGTCCCCCCACAACACATCGAACCTCTCCCGCTTCTTCCGCATCACCTCTGCCCACGGCACATCATGGGTGGCCTCCCACACGGTTCGCGCTATGTCGATGATGTCCTGCAAGTCGATCTGCTGGCCTTCATGCTCACACCCGAGCCTCGCCCCCATCGTCGTTATCAAGCCCATCGACTGGTCCACGTATTTCTTGAAATCCGGCTTGGTTTTCAAACGCTTCGGCAACTGCTCGTTTCCCACCTGCTCCCACGCCCCCTGCACCACCTTCCACCACGGCTGCACGCTGCAGCGCGTGCGGTTGCTGTCGTCATCTTCGATCATGCACACAAATTCCTCAGTCAGATGCTTCCATAGCGGCCCCTGCCACTCCAAAAAGTCCTCCACGGCTGAGAGTTCCCGCTCCAAGAGCCGTTCCCGCCGCAATTGGTATTCGACCCGCATCACCGATGTGGACGGCTCCGCCGTGCCAAATTCCCGGCATACATAATTCCGCAACTCCGGTGAATTCCACAAAGTCCCCTCGAACGCCTTGTCCGGATGGGTCTTGAGTTCCAAGAGTTTGTCGTAAACCCGCAGCATTTTCTTGTCCTTGCCGATGTTCACCTGCTTGAGCCTGGGCCCCGCCGTATCCGCCCGTATATCGATGGTGTCTACATCCGTATCCACTTCATGCGCCTGCCCATTGGTCCGCAGTTTGGTCCGCACCTTCCTCCACAGGCCGTCGATGCCGGTGTGGTAGTCCGATGCCTTGTGCGGCCTGTCGGTCTCGATGTCCGCTGTCATGTGTACCTCGGACAATAGATTCCCCTCCACGTTCCCACCCATGCCCCGCAATAGCCTCAGGGCAAACTCATGTACCTTTGCCAGTCCCTCCCGCGCCACCGACCACGGCTGAAACTCCACCCGCACATTCGGCGTTACTCCCTGCCGCTTCTTGCCACTCTGCCAAGCCCCCATCGTGTCTCCGATGAATACGATCACCCCGGCACTCTCAAACGCAAACGGCAGCATCCGGGCTCCCATCGGCCTGGCGGTAAACGAGATGGGACAATTCCCCAGTGTCACCAACGGCACCCATTCCTCGAAGTTTCCCCCGCCAAGGTGCTGGGCCTGTTCGCGCAGCACCCTGAACCTTGCCAGTTCCTTCTCAAACCCGCTGGGCCATGTCACTATGTAACCGACTTTGGCGGTATCGACTCCGTGCCAAAGCACTTTATGAGCTTTCATGTGATTTGCTTTCTTGGATTCGGCGGGCGAGGCGGGACGCGAGAAGTCGCCGGACCTTGTCGGCGTCCACCATGGCGGATTGACGGGATGCAGGAACGTGTCGCACCGTCCATGCTTCCTGGCCGAGAAGCATGGGGGGAAGCGTGCCGCCGGGGACCGGTGTGGCGGGTGGCGTTGTGCGAGAATGTTTTAGCCGTCGTGTCATGATGACGGCAAATTACGAAAGGCGGAGAATGGCTACTGGGACTTTTGCGAAGATGGATTTGTCCCAGTGACTTTGTCGACGTACCGTTTGAGCAACGCAGTTTCTCGGGTCATTCGTTTACGGTATGTGTCGTAATCGGAATCGTCCAAATCGTTTCGACCGTGGCGGTCCCTGGCTATGGCGTCGTAAAGTTTGCGAATGTCGTTTTTTGTCAGTTTGCATTTGCACGCTTTCGCCAGCAAAAGAAGTGGAGCGGCCGCAAAGGCCTTCATCTGCGGGAGATGTGCCGGCGCGATAGGAGCAGCGGTCAGAGCATTGGTAAGCTGTATGTAGTCGTGTTGCTTTGCCTTGTTAGATTCGAGTCGATGCATAAGTTCTTTGAAAGGTGAAACCAGCGGTAAAGAGCGGTCAATCCGAAAGAGTTTCAGCAAGGCCGGTTTTGCCACCGCCATGTCGCTGTTCTTAGCAATCTCTAAAAGTTCAGACGGCTTCATGCGGTGAATGAACCAGCAGGGGGCCCATACACGCGCAAAAAAACGGATTTCCGGTTCACTTATAAGCTTGCGTGTTTCCTTGTTCGGCGTCCCCTTGGGCTTCTCCGCCTCGACAATCATTCTGTCCACGCGATTCTCAAGGTCTTGCCAGAAGTATGCGGCGGGATACCACGCAAAGTGGGCCTGCGCATCGGTCATCTGGAAAAGTATTGCTCCAATGACGTCAGGGGGCATCGCACCGAGTACGCGAAAGGCTTCATATATCCCTTTTACCCTGGCGACTATCTGCCTGTCACCATTGAACATCATGCGAAGGATGTAATCGATCATAATGTCTTGATGAGAATAGCATTGATGCCACCGTTCGAGGTCTGGGACGGGACAGGGATCCGGAAATTCCCTGCGATGGATTTCATTCATCCCGGCAGTGACTTCCTCGGGCGAAACGGCAATTGCTTTGGCGAAGATGCGAATGATCGCGGGTCGGCCTTCGCACCATTGGGCGAGATTGGGAAGCACGCTGACGAGCGGTGAGGCTTTGCCTCGAGAGACGTGAGGCCTTGGTTTTCTTTGGCTTTTCTGTTTCGGTTTCTTCATGGCCTTAATTAATTTTCTCATTGTAAGGGACAGGCTTTTCCCGGCAGTTGGGTCTACTATTTTATCTCGATAGACCTTCGCATAATCAAATACCTGCTTCGGTTGATAGCTCCGCCTGTTTCAGGACAAGCATTGTCGCATCTTCCGATAAGTCCGGAGGATATCCGTACATTGCCAAAAGCCTCCGCACCTTGCGGCGCAGGTCTGCACGGACCGATTCCCGCTGCGTCCAATCGAGCTTGGGCATTCTCTTGACCATCTCGGCCAGTTCGCGAGCCATCAGGCGGAGCTGATCGGATTTCATCACGTCTTTGGCCGATCCGTTCTCGGCCAACGCGTCGTAGAACGCGACTTCTTCCTGATCGAGTCCCAGGTCCTGCCCGTGCTTCTTCGCCTCGCGAACCCACTTCGCCAGCTCCAGCAACTGTGCGATC
>JBBRWV010000070.1:0-19431 GCA_038248985.1 Phycisphaerae bacterium | reverse complement strand
CATTGTGAATTGTTCGGCCGTCACCAAGATCAAGAGAGGGCTTTTTTCTTCCCCCAACTTCACGGTGTTGCTGGGGTCAATCAACACCAACCATCCGTCAGCGCGAGAGCCCAACGGATAGCGTAGGGGCTCCTTGAATTCTGTCTTCCAACCGATTGTGCCCGCACCAGAGACTACGATAGGCGGATAGCTTTTGTCGTAAGCGCTTGCGAACTCCATGAATCCCGTGTGGACGCCAAGAGCCAGCGATGTAGCTGCCGTCGCGGATACCATAACGATAGCCAGCAGCGCCACCAGCAGGGTGGACGCCAGTGAGTATCGCGCCGACTCCGCCCACGTCTCGGGGCGAATACACATCCCAATTAAGCGCTTCCACGCCCGTGGCGGTCGTACTCGCAGCGGAACGCCCGCAGGTAGCGGTCGACGATTCGACGGCACACTCGACGTATTTCCGCCTTCCGGATCCTGCGGAGGAGAGTTGTCTGGTTCCGGGTTCATGAGATTCGTCATCCCAAAAAAAACGTCCGGCGAAACGCCGGACGTGGAATTCTATGCCATTGACTCGGGCCTATCGCATGTCACTGCGATTTGCTGGCGGTGTCCGATCTTAGTCGTTGACGCGACCGAGATATTCGCCTGTGCGTGTATCTACTTTCACCACGGTTCCCTGAGTGATGAAGTCCGGAATATTGATGATGAGGCCGGTTTCCAGTGTCGCATCTTTGCCTACGTTGCTGACCGTGGCACCCTTAATGCTGGGCGGGCAATCAGTAATCGTCAGTTCCACTGTGTTGGGCAGTTCAACGGAGAAGGGCTTGCCTTGGTACATCGTGATTTGTACTTGGGTATTGGGCTTCAAATACTTCACCGCTTCGCCCACGACCTCGCCCGAAAGCTCGATCTGGTCAAAGTCGGCCAGGTCCATGAAATGATGCCGTTCGCCTTCGGAGTACAGGTATTCCATCGGCTTCTGATCCAGAAAGGCCTGTTCCAATTCGTCGTCCACGCGAAAACGCTGTTCGATGATCGAACCTGTTCCGGTGTCGCGCAGCTTCACCTGCATGAACGAACGCCAGTTTCCCTTGGACACCTTGGCAAAATCATGCACCGTGTAGAGCTTGTTATTCCACTCGACGGCAACTCCGCGACGAAGATCGATTGCTTTGATACCCATTAAGTCCTCGGAAGAAACCGGAGTGGATGAAAACCAAGAAAGCCGCGAAGGAGAAGCATTGACAGGGTTGCGGTGCTTCTCGATTCAGGCTTTCTTGCCGCTGACACAGATTGCCCCCATGGGGATTCGAACCCCAGTTACAGGCGTGAAAAGCCCGTGTCCTAGGCCTCTAGACGATGGGGGCGGCCCGGCGAATGAGTTCAGCACTATAACAAACGAATGTCGACCTGACAAATGATTGCGAATGTCGCCTCATCTAAAATTGAATTCGACACCCCTCGCACCTTCCATTCCGAGTGTTGGACGCCCTCCAATGTCTTCTTTTTTCGCCGCTCACGCACCCCCTCAACATAGTCTCCCCCGCGTAGCCTCCCTCACGAGCCGCAACTTTTTCAACCCCTGATATCGGGCCGTGTCTCCACCCGTCATGAAGAGGCCCCTTCGCCAGCCTCTGCTCTGATTTTTCCGTTTCGTTGTCTCATCCAAAACTCCTCAAAAATCGCGTGAAGTGCCTAGCCCCGCAGATGACAACCAAAAGCAAATCAAAAAACCCCCTGCCAGAAGATTCATAAAACACTTGTCAGAGTGTAGGATGTGAACCCGCAAGCCCGGGTGGCGGAACTGGCAGACGCTCAGGACTTAAAATCCTGTGGGGAGTAATCCCCGTGTGGGTTCGATTCCCATCCCGGGCAGTAGACGAAAGGGATCGTGTCACCTGCCCCAGCTTTCACCCAAAATCCTTCCCTTTTCCGTCATATATTCCCTTCATCGCCGTTAAGTTAATACCTTGCGAAAAATCGCTCATTTCCATCGTCACAAATCTCTCACGTTCGGAGTGCTCATGTCTCTCAATTTGCTTCCCAGATCCGCCCGTCTCTTGGCTCTTGCCGCCGTCGTTGCGCCGCTCACCGCTCATGCCCTCACCCCTGACGAGGTCGGTGTAGTCGTCAATTCCAACAGCGCCACCTCCAAGGCTATCGCCGACCACTACCTGAAAGCGCGCAACATTCCTGCCCAGAACCTGATCTCAATAGCCGTCAAAATTGAAGAAACGATCGACGAAGTCAAGTATCGCGAACAAATCGTCGCCCCGCTTCGCAAAGCGCTTACCGATGCCAAACTCGATCAGAAAATCACCTGCCTCGTGACCACCTACGATGTCCCACTTCGCATTGCCAATGAGGCGCCTTTGCCCGAGCAGTTGGCCGTCATCAAATCCAATCGCGCCGATGTTGAGGCCGCCCGGATCGAACTATTCAAATCCATCGAACTCTACAACCAAATTGCTCCCAATCCCCCTGCGTCCGCACCTTCCACCACTCCGAAATCAGATGTCAAAACAGAACCCGCCGCGACCACTGCACCGGCCAAAATTCCCGACTTCAACAAAGTGGTTGAACTGCTCACCGCCGCATCCAAAGCGGCCGTTCTCCGCGTCAACCTTCTCGACCCCGCAGACTATGCTAAACCCGCAGCGGCATACGCGGAACTCCATCAACGAATTTTCGGCCTCGCCGGATTCAATAATCTCTCACCCAAGCCCGCGCCTGGAGAAACTCCTGAGCAAGCCCAAGCGCGCACCGGAAAAATGGCCGCCACGCTGCAGGAATTGAATACCCGCCTCAACGAAATCCTGCGCAACGGTCCTGCCGAAGCATTCAAGAATCGGAAAGAACGACTCCAACTCAGCAGTACAAAAGACGGCCTCGTCGGCCTCTGCCGCACAATGGACACTGAAATCCCGACTCTCGATCATCGCGAAACCTATTCCGCCCTCGACAATGAACTCATGCTTTTGTGGGTCGACAATTACCCGCTATATCACATGCTCGGCAATCCCAAATACATCCGCGCCTACAACAACACCAACCCGCGTCCCGTCCGCCGCAATCGGCCCAATGTCGGTCTCTCACAGGATTCGCGCATCCTCATGGTTTCGCGGCTCGACGCCTCGAGTCTTGAAATCGTCATCAAGATGATAGACACCTCCATCAAAGTCGAAAAAGAGGGGCTTGACGGAATCCTCTATCTCGACGCTCGTGGAATTCATGACCAAGGCAATCCGTACTCCAGTTTCGATTTCAATCTCCGCGAAACTGCGGACTACATCAACAAGAATACGACCTTCAAGGCCGTCCTCGATGATAAAAATGATCTCTTCAAAGCCAAGGATTGTCCCGATGCGGCACTCTACGCCGGCTGGTACTCACTCAAGAATTATCAAGACTCCTGCCAGTGGGTGCCCGGCGCGGTGGGCTATCACCTGGCAAGCTATGAAATGATTTCGCTGCATGATCCGAAGGAATTCGGCTGGGTTGCCAACCTCTTGCAGCGTGGTTTCTGCGGCACCGTCGGCCCCGTCTATGAGCCCTACCTGCAGTCTTTCCCGCTTCCCTCCCTCATGTTCCCTCTCCTCCTCTCTGGAAAATACACTCAGGCCGAAATCTACCTTCTCACCAGCCCCGTCGTATCCTGGTGCAATGGTTATGTCGGCGATCCCCTCTACAATCCATTTAAAAACAAACCGCGGATTACCGCCGAAAAACTGGCGGAACATCCGATACTCAAGAATGCCGATGCCATTTTGACGGGCATTCCCGCGCCAGCCCCGGAAACCAAGCCCTCCACACAGCCCGCAACGACACCGGACAAGCGTTGAAGCGGAAGGCTCCTATTCCGTCAACTGTTTCAACGCATCCAGCAACGTTTCCAATTGCCCATCCGTGTTGAAGTGCCCTGGCGAAATCCGTATCGCGCCATCCGGAAATGTCCCGATTCCTCGATGCGCATAGGGAGAGCAATGCAGCCCCGGTCGTACCGCGATCTGAAAACTCTCATCCAGAATGCTGCCCGCTTCCTGCGGGGTATAACCTTTGACATTGAAACTCACCGTGCCCACCCGCCCGACCGCCGACTTCGGCCCGTACAAGGCAAACTTCGGATTGCTCATCACCACATCAATGATCTTCTGAACCATCCCCTGTTCCCTCGCCAGCGTTGCCGCCGGATCATGCGCGATTACAAACTCCACCGCAGCGCCAAGGCCCGCGATCCCCACGGTGTTCGGTGTCCCTCCCTCCAGAAAATACGGAAACATCTGCGGCATTGTCGGACTGCTCGAATCGCCACCCGTCCCGCCCTCGCGAAAGGGCTTGAAGTCTTCTATCTTTAACGTCGAATTCACATATAAGCCGCCCACACCGGTCGGCCCCAGTAAACTCTTGTGCCCCGGATACGCCAGCACATCAATGTGCTGTTCCTCAACATTCACGGGCACTGTTCCCAACGTCTGTGCTGCATCCACCAGAAAACGTATCTGGTGCTCGCGGGCGATTCGACCAATCTCTGCAATCGGTTGAACAGTCCCCAATACGTTACTTCCGTGCGTGACGGCGATCAGCGTTGTCTTCTGTGTGATGGCTTTCCGCACATCCTCCGGATCAATCACCCCAGTCGTCGGGGAAAAATCCAGCCGGGTGAGAGTGATGAATCCCGCATCGCTCATCGCCTGCAATGGCCGCGATACGGAATTATGCTCCAGCGCCGACGTAATCACATGATCCCCCTGCCGCAACAAACCTTTGATCGCAATATTCAGGGCGTCCGTCCCGTTCATGGTGAAAATCATGCGATGCAGGTCCTTCCCGCCCACGAACTCCGTCAATAACTTCCGCACCCCATCCACCATCTTTTCCGCCCCCACGGCCATTCGATGTCCCGCACGTCCAGGATTTGCCGCCTCTTCATTCAGGAAACGATTCATTCGCTCAGCCACCACCGGGGGCTTTGGCCAACTGGTCGCGGCATTATCAAAATAAACAACGTCTGACATAACAGATATTCCTTACGGTCAAGGCCGCAAAATTCTACGAGGTTACCTCGGGAAGGCTATTTAGGAATGGAGCACCAGCACCCTCTATCCACAAATAACCCACTTCTTTATGTTTGATGTTAAGTGAAGCACGAGCAAACACCCGATACAAAGTGAAGAAACCGAGAGTAGCAAAGATGAGCAGACCGCCGATGAATTTAAGCATCTCTGATTTATCACGGTCGAATACCAACATTGACAAGACAGAAAGAAAGCTAAGAAATGCTAGCACGGCAAAGATGTGTGACCGTATCGTCATTGCCTTGTGGTGTATCGGACATAGAAAAACCGTAAGTCGGCTGGATTGCGTCTGAGTAACGCGGTGCACTGTACGGACAATGGGCAATCGTCCAACAAAACCGGGATCCGGTCGCCAATTCAGATAAACATTCAGTGCAACAAGTGACTCTGTTGAATTACATTTAAGGCAGCGACTGCTGGCCTGACCACCTTCGGCAATAACAAAAAGTTCCCCTTGTTTTAGCATCTGCGGAGGCACTTCTACGGAGTTTAACTGTACCGGTGGTATTCGAATGCTCTGCTGCCTCGCTTCCATGTTTGTCTGCTCCTGAACCATCGGAACGATTGACTCAAACTGCGGGCCACCCCTGCACCCGCCGCCACGCCGACAATTGGCCTGAGTGATATGCCTCATGCCACGTGCCGTAAAACATCACGGCGTGGCCCACCGTGGGAAACCGCTTCCGCCGGGCCGGATCAGGATGCTCAATCAAAAAGTCCGTCGGCACCATCTTCTTCAACCGTGCGATGATCTGCTCTCGCACGTTTGCGAGTTTTTCAACGTAAAAATGCTTGCTCTTGTACTTCGATTTGTCTGCCACGGGTTCGCTCTTGCCGCCGTAAACTACCCGCCAGCCGTCATCAATCCACGATGGGCCGGCCTCGCCCGTGATCAATGTCAGGAACGCGTGATCCACCTGCAGCAGATGCCCCAGGACCCACGCGGCATGATTCATCTTCGGCGCCGGTTGCGCAACCATTTGGTCGTCCGTCAAATCCGCCACCAGTTTCAATGTTTGATTCCGCGTATGGGTGATAACGGACAGGTAAGATTCCAACATCGCCATATTTAGACTCCTAACCAGATTTCTAGATTACGATTTCCTCAAGCCCCAACATATTTCGAATACAGAACCTTTGCCGTCGATGCGTCATTAGTGCCCTTCAAGATCGCTCGACCATCCGCAAACAGCGTCAACTCATACTCTTTCCGCCGCTCGCCCGTCCCTTCGACGATCGGACATTTCAGCATGAACTTGTTGAACGTCGCTTTTCCCACATTCCGCAAGTTCGCTGCGATCTGCTTGAAGTCGACTTTGTGGTTTGCGGTAGAACTGATCTGGACAGCGTTCCGTCCGCACAATGATGTCGTTGCGCTGGTAAACGCCCCGCTCAGGTACTCAAACTTTTTATGCTTGCAGCATGGGCAGTCCGCCAGTTCCTTCGCTTTGCGCACATTCAGTTGTTGGAAGCGGTTGTCCCACAAATCAAAACTGAACAGGTAAGGCGACAAGTCTTTCCGATTGCCCGTCAGCAGCTTCATCGCTTCCAACGCCTGCCAACTCGACACCACGCTCACCGTAGGCCCCAGCACGCCCGCCGTATCGCAGGTCGGATTCATCCCCGGCGGCGGCATTGTCTCAAAAATGCAACGCAAGCAAGGCGTCTCGTTCGGCAATATGTTCATTGCCAGTCCCATCGCACTGATGCACGCACCATAAATCCATGGAATGTTATGTTTGATGGAAACGTCATTGATCAAGAAACGCGTCTCAAAATTATCCGTCCCGTCCAGCAGCAAATCCTTGCCTGCTGAAAGCTGCTCGATGTTCAGGTGATTCACATCTGCCACCACCGCCTCAACCTGCACCTCGGGATTGATCCGTGCGATCTTTTTGGCCGCCGCCACGGACTTTGGCAAATTCTGATCAATGTCGTCGTGATCAAACAACACCTGCCGCTGCAAATTCGTGATCTCAATGAAATCGCGATCCACAATCGTCATCTGCCCCACCCCGGCCCGGGCCAGCAAGTTCGCTAAAACGGTCCCCAGCGCGCCGCATCCGACCATCAGGACTTTGCTGTCTCGAAGCTTTTTCTGCCCCTCAATTCCGATGGGCCCCCACAACATCTGTCGGTTGTAACGGGCCAGTGTCGGGTCTGCCTTATCCAACTCTTCTGCAACATCTGCCAACGCCATAAAAACTCACGAATCTAAAAAGTGATGACTTAACAAAACGGTCCGCTGACCTAACCCTCGATAACATTCTTTTCAATCGGCTCCACGGTGACGCCCTGCTCTTGCAGCATCTTCAATGCCGCTTCCAGGCGTTCCGCTTCTCCTTGAAAAAGAACCGCCATTATCCCAATCTCGTTCGTGACGCTGGCCTGACGAATGTCAAAACTTACATCCGGAAACTTACTGGTCGTCCGCCACAGCGCCGGCGTTTCCACCATTGTCTTGTTGCCAAATGTCAGCCAAACCCGTTTTTTCACTACGGCCATCTTCATTCTCCTAATCGCTCGCGCAAGCCCATGTGGGACAATTGCCCAAGCATCACCGTTCGATATCTTGTTCAACCACCGGCAATTGCCGGAACAATGCTGACGTCATCGCCATCCTTGATCGGCGTCGTCAGGTTATCCAGAAACCGAATATCTTCATCGTTCACATACACATTTACAAAGCGATTTAGCTCTCCCGGTTGCTTGAACAGCCGTTTGTCCATCCCCGCAAACTTGCCATTCAGATCGTTCAGAATGTCGCCTACGGTGGCACCATGGAGCTCCACAATATCCAACCCGTTCGTCAGCGTCCTCAGGGGTGTGGGAATTCGAACTTTTACTGACATGCTAAATTATCCTTTCATTGCCTCGTATAGATTTTAGAATATGGCCCGTTCATGGAAGTCAGACGATTACCGGCTCCCGGATACCTTCCACAGCCGCAAAAATGCTCGTCGATTTACGACTGTCAATTTCCCGAATAAAAGCATCAAACGCATCCAACTTGGGCGGAATACTCGGTGGCTGCTCCAAATGATCTTGCACCACCTCCACCGTCTTCAAACCATTGCCGGTTATCCCGACACAAATGCTTTCATTCTTCGGAATCCGTCCGCTCTTGATCAACTTGATCGCGCAGGCCAATGTCGTACCGCCCGCTGGTTCTGTCCAAATTCCCTCGGTTCTTGCTAACAGTTTGATGGCTTCGATAATCTCCTCGTCGGTGGCGTCTTCGCCCCAGCCGCCGCACTGCTTAATGGTCTGCACCACGTAAAAGCCATCGGCAGGATTCCCAATCGCCAAGCTCTTGGCAATCGTTTTGGGTTTCTGCGGCTTGATCAGTTCACGCCCGGCCCGAATCGCCTCCACCACCGGATTGCACCCGGTCGGCTGTGCGGAGTAGATCTTGGGCGAATTGTCTTCTACCAATCCCAACTTGATAAATTCCTGATACGCCTTGTACACCTTGGGCAGAATCGTCCCGCCGGCCGTCGGCAAAATGGTATGTTGCGGCAGTTTCCAACCGTACTGCTCCGCAATTTCAAAACCGAATGTCTTTGCCCCTTCGGTGTAAAACGGGCGCAGGTTAACGTTCACAATCGCCCAGTTGTATTTATCCGCAATTTCGGAGCACAACCGGTTAACATCATCATAGTTGCCTTGAATTCGCACCATCGTTGGTGCAAAGATGAGCGAT
Source organism: Phycisphaerae bacterium (assembly GCA_038248985.1). Taxonomy (GTDB): domain Bacteria; phylum Planctomycetota; class Phycisphaerae; order WQYP01; family WQYP01; genus JBBRWV01. The sequence continues at coordinate 10,662 of JBBRWV010000070.1, read as the reverse complement.
CCCAGAACCTTCCCCAATTCCAGATCGTGCGGAATCATCACAAAGGCCTTGAGTCCCGCTTGCGCCGCATGGGCCGCCACGCTGTTGGCCAGATTTCCCGTGCTCGCGCAGCCCACCGTGTCATACCCCAGTTCAATCGCTTTGGTGATCGCCACGGATACCACGCGCTCCTTGTAGCTCCATGTGGGATAATTCGCTGAATCATCCTTGATCCACAACTCCCTCACACCCAGAAACTTCTCTAGGTTCTTCGCACGCTTTAAGGGTGTGTAACCACTGTTCAGCCCCGCCCGCGGCTCCGTCTCGACTGGAAGAAGATCCCGGTATCGCCACAAATTGCGCTCGCGCTTTTCAATGCTGTCCCGCGTCACCTTCCCCTTCATCGCTGCATAATCGTATTGCACTTCGAGCGGCCCAAAGCATACCTCGCACACATGCACACCCTTTTGTGGGTATTGCTTGCCACACTCACGACACTGCAATCCAAGTACAAAGGACATCTTCTGGCTCCTCGGCGATGGCTGCGCATCGCAAAAACACTTACGGCCTCCAACCAGGAATCTTCCATCGATTCTTCCCGATAAGAGGCCGCCAATTTCCACCGCATGGTGCGGTAAGCAAAGGATCCACTTATCTATCCCCTGGTCTTCCGCCCATGCAGTCCTCAGTCCTGAACATTCAGAAACTTTGGTTGGGTGGAGATCGGGTGGGAATTAGCACCTGCATCTGCCGCGCTCGCGTACAGATCGGGTTGCTGTGTCGTCATAGGGCCCGTCCCTCAGACACTCTGGATAAGAGCCGTATTCACTTGTGAATCAAACACTATACGATCCACTTTCCGGAAGGTCAAGAGCCTGCAAATCCCGTCACACTTTTTGCAGATTGGTGGATTGCCGTCGACGGGCGTGATGCGAACGCGGCGGCGTGGTATAGTTGCTGTTCTTTGCATTTTGCCGAATATCTGAGCGAGGAATAACGATGGAAGTTGGGATTGTTGGATTGCCAAACGTGGGGAAAAGCACAATTTTTAACGCCCTGACGAATGCGGGGGCATTGGCGGCGAACTATCCGTTTGCCACGATCGAGCCGAACGTAGGAGTTGTTGCCGTACCCGACGGGCGCTTGGAGATCATCCGTGGCTTCATTGAGAGCAAGAAGCTCGTTCCCGCCTTGCTCAGAATTGTGGATATCGCAGGCATCGTGCGCGGGGCCAGCAAAGGCGAAGGTTTGGGGAACAAATTCCTGTCGCACATTCGGGAAGTGGATGCGGTGCTGCACGTAGTGCGGTGCTTTGAGGGCGGGGACATTACCCACGTGGAAGGCAGCGTCGATCCGATTCGCGACATCGAGACGATTGAGACGGAACTGATGTTCGCAGATCTCGAGACCGTGGAAAAAAATGTGGAGAAGCAACGTAAACTGGCCCGGGCCGGTGACAAAGACGCGATCTTGATGGTCGGGATTGTCGAAAGCTTTATTGTCGCCTTGCAAAAGGGCATTCCTATTCGCGCGTTAATCGCCTCCGGGGCCGTGAAGCCCGAAGACCTGCGATTGGTGAAAACCCTGGGAATGATGACGTCGAAAAAAGTCTTGTACGTGGCGAACGTGGATGAAAGCGACCCACTCGGAAAAGGGCCGCTGGTCGAACGCGTGCGCGAACGCGCCAAGACCGAAGGCGGCGTGGTGGTTCCGGTCTGCGGAAAACTGGAAAGCGAATTGGCGGAACTGCCCGCAGACGATCGCCTGGGGATGCTTGCGGACTATGGCATGAAAGAACCAGCCTTGAACACCTTGGCGCATGAGGCCTATCGGCTGCTCGGACTGCAGAGCTATTTCACCGCCGGCCCGATGGAGATTCGCGCCTGGACGATCCCGGTCGGAGCGACTGCGCCGCAGGCCGCAGGCGTGATCCACACCGATTTTGAAAAAGGCTTCATCCGCGCCGAAGTCTACGGTTATGAGGACCTCGTGGAATTGAAGAGCGAAGTGGCGATCAAGGCGGCCGGCAGGATGCGCAGCGAGGGAAAGGGTTACATCATGCGCGAGGGGGACATCGTGCATTTCCATTTCAATAACTAATGCTTGCCAAGTGGGGCGGCGGCGAAGCGAATCCTCGTTCGAGCGGCGTATAGGCATAAATCCTTGGTCTGGGCTCAGCCTCCATTGCGCTGGCGCTCGGATACCTCCAATCCAATTCGAACATGCGTCGCCATTTGTTATCGGTGCCACCATCACTGCACCGTTTTTCTCGGACAGTGCGGCAATTCTCGACTTCTCAACGATTGCGAATCATGGTTCGAATTCGTGACCAAAATTCACTTCCCTTGAACCTTCGTCGATAAACCTATTTAGGACTCATTGTCGCAAAGTTTTTGACACGAAAGAGTTTATATAGAAGAGTTACCCAGATTCACATGATGTTAAAAAGGGTAAGATATATGGCCAGCCGCCTCACCAATCTAAGTGTTGAAAATCTTGAATCACGGCTCAATTTATCCTCAATCACCACCTTGTTGACGCCGGAAATACCCACTGTCGTACAAATGATTCGCGATCAGCAGACATTGAACTCCAACTCGCGGATTATCGCCCTGAGCAGTTACTCCGGCGGCGCGGCCAATGTGTCGCCCACGGCCCAGAGTGCCGAAACAAGCAATTCGGGTTTCCTAAACATGCCCACAGGCGTCAAAGCCCGAAATGTATCCAATGGCGTAAAAATCACCTGGAGCGACCGCACATCCAATGAAGATGGCTTTCGAGTTTTGCGCTCCTACAACGGCTTCTCGTATGAAGTAGTTGGCGAAGTCGGCGCCAATGATACGCAATTCCTCGACACCACGGTCTCCGGAACAACGAAATACTATTACCGCGTACAGGCGTTCAACAGCACCAATGTGATGGGTTCAAACGCGTCCGCCAAAGTGACAACGCCTGCGACCCTCGCCAGTGTGCCGGTGGTCACCGTGCCGAGTGCGCCCGGATCGACCTTTGTCAGTTCGACCGAAAAGTCGGTCACCCTCGAATGGTCCGACCAGTCGAACAATGAAACAGGTTTCAAGGTATATCGTTCGGACGACGGAACCAATTTCAGTCTGGCCGCCACGCTGTCTGCCAATGCCACCACATTCAGTGACACAGGCCTTGATTCCAGCAATACCTATTTTTATAAAGTTGCCGCCTTCAACTCCGCAGGAGAAAACAGTACCGAGTTGCTCAGCGCGACAACTCAGGCACCGCCCTTGCCGCCAGCACCATCGAAAGCGTCGGGCCTTACCGTGGAGAACGCGGCAACGACCTCCCTCAGCCTCAAATGGATCGACGCCGCCACGAATGAAGACGGCTACCGACTCTACCGTTCGGAGGACGGAACGAACTTCACGCACGCTGCGGATCTTTCTTCCAACGCCACCGTGTTCAATGACCGCGGGCTTAGCGAAGGCAGCACCTATTGGTATAAAGTTGGGGCCTGGAATGAGGGCGGGGAAACTCTGAGCAGTTCGATTTCCGTCACCACCAAAGTGTCCGCGCCGGCCAGTCCCGTTGGCCTGGCAGTTGAAGGGACCAGCGCGGATTCCCTCACCTTGAATTGGGCCGATGGATCAATCAATGAAAATGGTTTCAATGTCTATCGCTCGGTGGATGGCACCAACTTCACCCTCGCAGCCACGCTCGATAGCGGCGCGACCACGTACACGGATGGCGGGCTAAACGAAGGCACACAGTACACATACAAGGTCAGTGCGTGGAACAGCGGCGGCGCCACGCTCAGCGACACCGTGTCCGCAACGACGGGCATCAATGCCCCGGCAGCCCCATCAGCCCTGAATGTCGCATTCACGACCACCAGCTCCATCACCTTGAACTGGAACGACACGGCCAGCAATGAAACTGGCTATAAAATCTACCGATCCACCGATGGCGTGAATTTCACCCTGGCTGCAAACCTCGGCGTGAATGCCGACAGCTATACCGACACGGGTCTTAGTGAAAATACACAGCTGTATTACAAGATCAGCGTATCGAATCAGGGTGGCGAAACTTTCAGCGATATCGTATCGGCATCCACTGCGCTTTCCGTGCCCACTTCCGCCGCGGGTTTGGCCGTTTCCAGCACGACCACAAATGCTATCTCCTTGAAATGGTCCGATGTGTCCAGCAACGAAACAGGCTTCAGGGTGTATCGTTCGACCGACGGAACCAATTACACTCTTGCGGCGTCGGTCGGCGCCAACATCGTCGCATATACTGACCGCGGATTGGCGGAAGGAACCAGGTATTACTACAAGATTGGCGTGTGGAATGACGCCGGCGAACAACCAAGCGCCGCAGTCTTCGCAACGACAATGGTTACCAAACCGTCGGCCGCCACAGGGCTGGCGATCTCCGCCACAGCAACCTCTTCTATTACCCTTAAGTGGAACGACCTTACGAACAATGAATCCGGATTCAAAGTGTACTCCTCCACCGACGGCACAAATTTCACCTTGGTCGCATCACTCAGTGCCGGTTCAACAAGCTACACCCAAAGCGGATTAGTCCAAGGCACCACGGTATTTTTCAAAGTAGGCGCATGGAACTCTGGCGGCGAGGCCCTCACCGCAGCCGTTTCCGGCACGACGACGGTCGCCCCACCTGCGGCACCCACGGGCGTTGCCGTGGTTTCCACCACCAGCAGCAGCCTGGGTCTTAAGTGGACCGACACCTCGACGAATGAATCTGGCTTCCGCGTCTATCGATCTACCGACGGAACGAACTACACTCTGGTCACCACCCTGGCCGCGGGAACTACCGCATATACCAATTCCGGCCTATCCGGTGGAACGAAATATTGGTACACCGTTTCCGCATACAACAATGGCGGCGAAGTGAAGGCTGCTGCCATCTCGGCCACGACCGCCGTTGCCGCTCCCGCGGCGCCCACGGGCGTTACGCTCACCTCGACCTCCAGCAGCAGCCTGGGCATCAAGTGGACCGACGCTTCGACCAATGAAACGGGGTTCCGCGTGTATCGCTCCACGGACGGTACTAACTACACCTTGGTCAGCACACTGGCCGCAGGAACCACGACATACACCGATGCCGGACTCTCTGGCTCAACGAAATACTGGTACACCGTCTCCGCCTACAACACCGGTGGAGAGGTCAAGGCCGCGGCAATCTCCGCGACCACAGCGGTCGCAATACCCGCAGCGCCCAGCAACACCACCCTCAACGTGCTGTCGACGAGTTCCATCGGCCTCAGTTGGACCGATGCTTCCACAATCGAAAGTGGCTACAAGATTTACCGTTCCACCAATGGAACAACGTTTTCCGTGATCGCCAGTATCGGGGCAAATTCCACGGCCTACACCGATACCGACCTGGCGGCTTCAACCAAGTATTACTACAAGGTCAGTGCATGGACGACCGGCGGGGAAGCTTCCTCGGCCGCGTTGAATTCCACGACGCGCGCGCCGGTGGTGGTACCGCCTCCCGCACCTCCCACGACCTCGGGCGTTTCCTACTCCATCGCCAACATGACCAGTTTCAACGAATTGGTTATCACCGGCACCTCGGGCAATGATTCCATCTATGTGACGCAAGCCAACGGAAAAATCAACATTGTCAGCAACGGTGTGGCCTCCACCTATGATGCGACTTTTGGTGATCTCAAAATCTACGGTGCAGATGGCAATGATGTCATCACCGTCGACTCTTCCGTCAAAATTGCCGCGCTGATTTACGGCGGCGATGGAAACAATACGCTCAAGGCGCTGGGTACCGCAAAAATGAACATCATCGCCCTCGGCGATGGCACCAACACGATTACCGGAAACGGCATCAATACCTCCTATTGGGCCAATGCCGCCGACACCGTCAATGCGAGTAGTGCGGAAATTGCCCTAAAAGCCGTCAATCGCGTCGGCGCGTTCTATCAACCCTGGACTACCCTCACCACCAACGCCGACTACATCAGCCGCAACCTCGACGGCCAGAATCTGAAAGATCCCACCGACTCGGGCGTAACGGTTCGACTCACGAAGAACAGCCTGTTCGGAACCGGGCCTACGAAAGACGACGTCAATCAGAAGGGCCTTGCCGACTGCTATTTCCTCGCGGATCTTTCGGCCCTTGCCTATAGCTCGCCGGGTCAGCTTCAGAATATGGCGGTCGATCTCGGCGACGGAACCTATGCCTTCCGCTTTGCTCGCGGTGGCGTGACGAGCTATGTGCGGGTCGACGGCGACCTTACCGCCGGCGGTCAAGCGTTTGGAACCAAATGGACCGCTCCCGGTGCCAATGGAAACCAATGGGTGCCACTCTTTGAAAAAGCGTACGCCTTCTATCGCTCCGCCGCCAACACCTATGCATCGTTGGGCTGGGGTTCCCCCACAACCGTATTCCGCGATCTCGGGTTGTCTGCTTCGTCCATTTCGGCAGCAAGCACCGCGACGACTCTGGAAACCACGATCAAGAATGCCTTCAATAACGGCAAGCCGATTGTCGCGCTCAGCAAATCGACCTCGACAGGCGCAATTGCCGCTTCGCACGTATACACCATCCTCGGCACATTCCGGGATGTGAACGGTCAACTGATGATCAAACTGCGGAACCCCTGGGGCCGCGACGGCGGCACCGTCAATGATGGGAATACGAGCGATGCCATCGTCACCGTAAGCTATGCGACCTTCGCCGCCAGCTTCAGCTCGGTCAGCTTCCAAACCTGATGTCTCGCGCATAGTTAAAACCAGCATCCATCTCGGGCTGCGATCATTCACGATCGCAGCCTTTTTTTATTCTGCACCAAGTCGGTATCGCTACTTCCCACCACGTGCCAGCGCGTTTATCATGCCCCTCCATGGATGTGAACCGCAACAACACTCGCGCAGGGGTTGGCATGAATAAAGCACGGAGGCGTTGGGCCAGGCACGGGGCGATGACTGCCGCGTGCGCATCGGCGGTTATCGCCGGTGGGATTTTTCCCTCCACACGGACCGATGCCGCCCGTACCCTCGAGCCCCCGATTATCCCCACAGTTCATCCCACGCTGACTCCTTCGAGCGCCATCACAACCCCCATGATCGTGCAGGGCGATGACATTTTTGTGTGGCGCAAGGACACCGACCAACGAATCCTCCTGCAAAAACACGCGGTGGTGGAACTCGGATACCGCTCCATGAAAGCCGACCGGGCCATCATTACCCTGACACCCATCAAGGATGGCGGCGAAGGTGCCTTCGATGTCGCGATATATTTGCGCGAGAACGTGGTCATAGAAGAGACCTCGCGCAAGGGCACAACCAAGCAGTTCGCCAAGGAATTGTTGGTGACGACCCGAATTAGCGAGGCGGTGAAACTGGTGGGGGCGCCCACCAGCAAGGCGTTTGAGAATGAAACCATCGTAAAACGTGGCGATGAGTTGCGCCTGGAGCTTCTGACGAAACCGGCGCCCCCGGTGCATATCCCGACCATCGTGATCACCGATGCGGAATCCGCATTGCAAAATGGGTGGATCGCGCGGGGGCCCAACAATCGAATCATCATCGGCCCGGGCGAACTGGTAAAAGGCCGCGCCGATCGCGGAACCGAACAAATCGTTGGCGGCGGAGTGCCCGCGCCCGCCAAGCCACGCCCCCAGGTGTTTGCCACCGGTGATCGGGTGGAGTATCGCAAAGTCGGCGATGAGCAGGTCACAATCATTCACGGCGCATATCTGTTCCGCGACACCATGGACGGGAAACCGCCAGTCGAGCTTCGCGCCCAGCAGATGGTGCTGTTCAGCCCACCAGCGGATGCGGCGAAAACCCAGGACAAGCGACCACCCGCCGCGGACGGGCCGGCTGCCGGAATCTCACGCTCCGTAACGGGCGTGTTTCTGGAAGGAGATGTGCAGCTGGATGTGGGCAATCAATCCGTCAAAGCCGAGAAACTGTATTACGATTTCACGTCGGATCGCGCGATCATGTTGGATGCCGTCCTCAGCGCGGTCGAAGAAACGCGCAACATCCCGCTGTACATGCGGGCCAAAGAAATTCGGCAGCTTGCCCGTGGCGAGTATGCCGCCAAGAGCACCAGGTTTTCCACCAGCGAATTTCACCTTCCCCACTATCACATCGGTGCCAGCAGCGTGTATCTACAGGATGTCACCAGCGTGGGCGACGACGGCAAACCGAATGGTCCCACGGTTTATGAATACAAGGCCAAAGACACCACCCTCAATGTACGGGGGGTGCCGATCTTCTATTGGCCAATGCTTGCCGGAGACACCAGCAAGAACGATATCCCCTTGCGCAAAATTAGTTTTGGCGTATCCAAAAGCTACGGCATGAGCATCATGACTGACTGGGATATATTTGGCCTGATGGGTAAAAAGGAACCGTCGGGTGTGAACGCCGGGTTGAGCCTCGACTACTTTGGAAAACGGGGTCCCGGCGGCGGCGTCAATGCCAGCTGGAAAGATGATGACCATCACGGGTTATTGCGTTCCTATGCCATCCTCGACCAGGGCCAGGATCGGTTGGGCCGTGATCGCACCGATCTTGAACCCGAAGACACGCTGCGCGGACGTGTCACCGCGCGCGAGCAATGGAAGGCCTCAGATGAACTGACGTTGAGTCTCCAGGCGTCTTACTTGACCGATCCCAACTTCGTCGAGCAGTTCTTCCGCAATGAATTTGATACTGATTCCGAGCCCGAGACCTCGGCTTATCTCAAGTGGCAGCGCGAAACGCAAGCGTTGACTTTCTTGGCCAAATACACGCTTTTCGACTTCACCGCCACCGCCGATCAGATCGACGACCAGTTCACCACCAACAAAATTCCGGAGGTAAAATATTGGCGGATCGGTGATTCCGTCCTGGATATGTTCACGTATTACAGCGAATCAGGCCTCGCGAACATGAATATGAATTTTTCGAAATTCACGCCGGATGAACTCGGTCTTAACGGAGCAATCCTGTCGTTGCCGGCATCTCTCTCACCTGCCAGCACCAAATTCAAAGATTATTACAAATCAATCGGATGGCGCGATGATTTTGTAGTCCGTGCCGATTCCCGGCATGAGCTCACGATGCCTCTCCAGATTGGGGATGCCAAGATCGCGCCGTATGTCAGCGGACGCGTCACCGCATGGGATCAGTCATTTCCCGAAACGGAATCCGGCAGCACGGTGCGTGCGTGGGGTTCCGCCGGTGTGCGGTCATCGATGCAGTTTTGGAAAGTCTATGAGGATGTGCACTCCACGTTCTGGGATCTTCACCGCATGCGCCATGTGGTTGAACCGCAGTTCAATATGTTTGTGGCCGGCACCAGTGAGGATCGGAAAGATTTGCAGCCTTATGATCGGGATGTGGAACAAATCTCAAGTGCGTCTGGCACGCAACTGACGTTGCATCAAAAATGGGTGACCAAACGGGGTGGGCCCGGCGCGTGGCGCAATGTCGATTGGCTGGTTGTCGATGTGTCGCTGAATAATTTCTACAACAAAGATAAAACGGGCATGTTTTTTACCGGGTTGCCGGTGCGCGGGATGTACATGCCCAGCCGGCCTGAACTGTCGTTGGTGCAGGATTCGATCACGGTTGACGCCACCTGGCGCGTGGGTGAGCGAGCGCGAATTTTGGCAGAAATGAATTATGGCCTTAACGATGGTGAGGTTGAGCATTTAGCCACCGGTCTTGCCGTCGATCAGACGGATTCGCTTTCGTGGTTTATCGGTAATCGTTATGTGGCGGATCTGAAATCTGATGAGTGGACGATCGCGACGGTGTATAAATTGACGCGCAAATACACGGTCATGGCGGCGCAGAGCTATGATTTTTCGGCGAATCAGAACATTTTATCGTCGCTTACGCTGATGCGAAAATTGCCGCGGTTCAATACGGCGCTGACGCTGACTTATGACACGAATGCGAACGACACTTCGGTCATTTTCTCGATGTGGCCGGAAGGGCTTCCGCAGGCGAACGTGGGAACGCGTAATCTGCAGACGCGGTGAGCAACACCCATTCTTCCATAAGTTACGTGCCCTGCTCGTTTTCCATCGGGGGGCAGGTGCAGATGAGGTTGCGATCGCCGTACGGATTGTCGACACGGCCGACGTAGGGCCAGAATTTGTGATGTTTCGTCCACGGGGCGGGATAGGCGGCTTGCTGACGGGTGTATTTGTGGGGCCAGGCGTCCGCAGTGACGGCGGCGGCGGTGTGGGGGGCGTGCTTCAGGGGATTATCGGTCTTATCTGCGCGGCCTTCTTCGATGGCGCGGATTTCTTCGCGAATCGAAATCATGGCGTCGCAAAGGCGGTCGAGTTCTTCTTTGACTTCCGATTCGGTGGGCTCAAACATGAGGGTTCCAGGGACGGGCCAGGACATGGTGGGTGCATGGAAACCATAGTCCATCAAGCGTTTAGCGATGTCTTCGACTTTGACGTTGGCGGATTCTTCGAAGTGGCGGCAGTCGAGGATGAATTCGTGGGCGCAGCGGCCGGCGTGGCCGCGGAAGAGGACGGGGTAGTGGTTTTCGAGGCGTTTGGCCATGTAATTGGCGTTGAGGATGGCGATTTTGGTGGCCTGGGTGAGGCCTGGGCCACCCATGAGGGCGATGTAGACGTAGGGGATCGGGAGGATGGAAGCGCTGCCAAAAGGGGCGGCGGAGATGGGTCCGTTGCGGGTGGAGAGGGGGGGT
>JBBRWV010000069.1:0-20039 GCA_038248985.1 Phycisphaerae bacterium | reverse complement strand
TCGAGGCTGGTGCGCCTGGCGACCCCCACCACCTCCACGACACAAACCTTCAACTCCCCACCTTCAGGGGCCCACGCTCAGCGCCCCGGGAGAAGGATGAAGGTGGCGAGTGGGTGGGGAAAGCGGCGTTGACTTCGAGGGAGACTTGGGAAGAGGAGTGGTGCGGCCTGCGGGACTCGCACTTTTTTTAGAGGATGGGTGGTGTGGGGTGAGGTGTGAGTGCTGAGGACTGAGGACTGAGACGAGGGGGCGGGTGGAAAGAGAGAGGCTTTCGGTGGGCATGGGACATTGGAAGAGGAGTGGTGCGGCCTGCGGGACTCGCACTTTTTTGAAAGGAAGAGAGGAGGGGTTTTAAGTTTCAAGTTTTAAGGTTCAGGGGGCAAAGTTCAGGGGGCAGGGAGAAGGATGAAGGGGGCGAGTGGGTGGGGAAATCCCGCGACTTCATGCCCGAGTTTCTTGAACCGCTTAGCGGTATCCGCCTGCTCGGGAAGTTTGCTCGCCGCGTAAATGTAAAACCGCTCCCCAACAATGCCGGTCTTGCGACCGCGATACTCCACAGTCTTAATCCCGCGAAGGATTTCCTCGGCGTAGGGCTGGCGGATGGAGAGAGCGAGCATGGATTATCTGGATGAATCAGTTCAGGGCGCCTAATGGGGCGGAATAGAGTGACATCAATCGAACTGGGATTTGAATGATGGCACCTAATCCTTCCGAATCGTCCTTTGCTTTCTTTCACACAAACACCGCAAACGGGAAATAGTTATTTGCGGTCCTTGGCTTCTCGATTGTCGGATTCTGTGTGTGGCTCGGAATCCGTTGATTAGCGCCTTCCGTCGTCGCCGAGGCGGCACTGTCATGCGCCCTTACGACGGACATTGCAGCCGGAATCAGCAATGCTCCATTCTCGGAGATGGTCTTGGCCCATGTGTCCGCAGCACCAATGAGTTGAAATGTGTAATAACCACCGGTTCGCTCGTCATCACCCGCGGTCTCGCCCGGCGTGCAGCTGTGGAGGACCACAATGCCGTTCGATGCGGATGATACGTTTGCGTCAAAGTGGGCGCGACATCGAGCGGGGTTGGGGACGCGACGATACAACGCCTCTGCCCTTGCTGCCGACAGATTTGCAGATTTCTCTAGTAACAGCGGCGACTTGTTCTTGATTTCTCGACAGCAATCGAGAACCAGCGTTCGTTTGGTTGCGCCTTTATATAGTTCAAGCGAACTGACTTCGACACCTTTTTGCAACTTGAGAACCGTGGCCTTGTCGATCTTTGAGTAGTAGCCATGACCGGCAAATGCAACGAAAGAGTAGTCATACGTAGAGACGGCCGTAATAGCCTCTCGGAGAGCCACCTTGGTTGGTTTATCCATTCCAATTACCTCGCTGTCTTTCCATGCCCCCCCATGCGCTGAACTCAAAAATCGCCTGTAATTTGCGACATCAATCGCCACACCTTTACAATAGTGTTCATCGCCAGGTTCTCCGGCGTTAGAAATTAGCAAAGCTACACGACTTGGCATTATAGTTTCCTTGTAGAGGACTGTGTTGGACGCATCATGACGCTATGGCGGATTTATTCAAACGAGTTTACGTAAACGCAGAATTTTTTGCTGTAGGCATGCTCGTTAAATGAATCGGCGAGCCACCATCCCTTGTGACGATGCACTATCTCGCGTGCCAGGATCATTTCATCGATCTTCGCCGCGTCACCGTGATGGAACTTCCAGACGCGATAGAGGAGATTGAAGGCGAAGCAACAAAAAGCAGCGTATCGCTCCCGTTCATCAAAGCTTCCCTCGCCTTTGGTCCATTTTTCGACGAACGTATCGCTGTCCAAATGGGGGTAATGTAAAATAATCTGTAGGAGTTCATCAACTTGTCGCTCCAATGCCTGCTCCTTACCTGATCGCAACTGGTACCTAGTAACTAACCAACTGACAATCGCTGAGATTGCCACTGCGAGGAACGCATTGAGCAAAGTAACTATTCCAGCGTCCGTTGATACGGTCTGAACTTGGCTTAACACACAATAATCAAACATCTCGATGTCTCCCAATCACGGTGAACTTTCACCTTTACATCTTCTGCACATGCTCCTCATCCAAAATCTCCTGAACCGTCAGGAGTTTGATGAGTCTGCCCGTTCTTCTGTGAAACGCCGCGCATTCGTCGTGGGCGTCTCTGCTGTAGCCGAAGGATACGAAGAAGCCGCGTTGCTTCCCTTGCGGTGTCAGCGTTCAACTTGCCTTTTTTCTGCTGCCCGGAGTTCCACCCAGCCGACGATCCACTTCCGTGGAAGTGAAGTAAGGTGACTTGGCATTGCGTCGGGTGGCAGTGCGGAGGAGACGCAAATCTGTTGCGTCTTCGATGGCGGCGGTCATGCGATCGAAGTCTTCAACGGTCAAAATCACGAATTGCCGCTTGCCGTGCTTGGTCAGATATTCCGGCTTGATTTTCGGCATGGGCTATTCCTCGCTAATAGGCATCAGAACGGTGGCTTACATGCTCAATCATCACAGTGTCTTGAACGACGTTGAACAAGATTCGCCAATCTCCCACACGAAGGCGATATTCGGGAGAATAGTTGGTCAGCCGTTTCACGTCGCCCGAAAGTCCATCTGACATCCGTTCGACTTTGGATCGGATTCGGCGGGCGATATCGGGAGACATTTTCTCCAACTCTTTCACAACGGCCACCGCGTATTTTATCCGGTATTGCATGATCTGTCACATCTTCTGCACATGCTCCTCATCCAAAATCTCCTGAACCGTCAGGAGTTTGATGAGTCTGCCCGTTCTTCTATGAAACGCCGCGCATTCGTCGTGGGCGTCTCTGGTGTAGCCGAAGGATACGAAGAATCCGCGTTGTCTGCCGCCTTCGCCTTCGCGTTCCATGACGGCCTCGAAGGCGTCGATATCCGGCCTGCCGACTTTGTCCATCTGCTTGACCTGAATCGGGAACCAGTCGTCGCCAAACAACCCACCTTCGGCTGGCTTCGTACCGACGGGGAAGATTCTGCCATCCACGCCCATGTCGCCGACCTGCACCTTGTTCGGAATCCCGCCCAGCGCGATGACCGCCCAGTTCTCGAACTCGAACGGCGGGAGCGCCCGCAGCTTTTCAATGCTCCACGGCAGATCACGCACGACAAACGCATCCGTCTGACGCGCGAGCCAGCGCGGTTCGTTCTCCTTCATCCGGCAAACATCCCGCAGCCGCTTGGCCATCACCCGGCGGGCGGCGGGCGAAATGTCGATGCCGATCCACTGACGGCAAAGATTATGCGCCGCAATTAGCGCGGTGGCACCGCAGTCACAAAAAACGGGTATTCTGTTGTCGCTCCACCTTTCTCTGCCGCAGCGCGAAGATTAGTAATGTACTGCTCGTTGATCGATCGTTCGGCCACCGCCGCAACTGCAATCCCCGCGGAAGTCAGTTGTATCATTCCAACATTTAGCGTCTTCTCCTCTTTGAAGGTCAGGCGAAGAAACCGGCCTTGATTGAGGCGGTAGACGCCGCTACGGACCGACGAATTGAACTGCCCTAACTCTATCAGCCCGACATCCTGAAGCTCACGCGATTCACGGTTCGTGAAATCTACACCTTTAATCCATCCATCAAAGGTGAAGACAAGAATCCTCCCGTCGTCTGCCGTAACAGAAAAGCCAAGTAGGGAAGTGAAGCTTTTGGCAAGTGAGGCGTCGAGATCCCTGACTTTGCGAAGTATGCGCCGTGGTACGGTGCCGGATTGTTTCGTCTCAGCGACGTACAGTCTCGCCCATAGCTCACGAAGTTCGTCGGTCGAGGCGTCCTTGCTCTGGTCTGTAAACTCGTCGACCCACTCATCCGCCGGTGGCGATGCTTCCGGCGGAATCGTCGCCTCCTCAAAGTGGTGTGATGCCCGGTCTGCAATGAGCTTGATGTTCAGTTCCTGACGGATCTTCCGATAGTTCTCCCGGTCCGCTGCGGCTTCCAGCAACACCGCAACATCCTCATTGCCGACGGCCTTAATAAAGGCGGCGTCAGCTTTTGCCTTTGCCATTCGACGAACGTGCATGGGCTCGTAGATATGAGATAACCCGCCCGAAAGCTTCTCGATCGCCAAGCGTGCTGGCTCTGCAAGTGCCTTGGCGATATTGACAATACTGTCGGTAATCGGATCGCCGGTCATTTTGTTGATCTCCTCATTGAGGGGTGTTTTGTTAGAGAAAATTAACGTATTCGCAGTGGTAATAGAACCTATCGGTTTTCTTAGGGACGCGGGCGAGTTGCACGCAGCGGGGGCGCATGTATTCGATGTAGGCCTGCGTGCTGGCGTGGCGGTCCTCGAAGGATCGCTTCTCTTTCGTCTCGCCCCAGAAGACTTCATAATTGCGATTCGAATTGAACGGCGGATCGATGTAGATCAAATCCACGCAAGCATCAGGGAGCTTGGCGAGTTGTTCGAGGCTGTCGCCGCAGTAGACGACGCGGGTGTCGAGCAGGGCGGAGGGTTTGCCGGGCCTTGCCGGCGGTGGTGATGGGGGCGAGGGTTGGTTGATCGGGGTGTTTAGGTCTGCGCGTTTTTTCTGGGCCATGGGGGGAGAATAATCCGCAGAGGAAGGATGGGCAAATGTTTGGGGAGGGAGGGGAGTGGGGAGAGGCGTCGCGTTGCGGCGGCGCTACACAAGGGGGGTGGGAGGAGGGTGTCAGGGGAGCGAAGGTGGCAGCCTTTCGGGCTGCGCGGAAGGGGGGGTGTTGGTGACCGGGGGCGGCGCTGGCGTGGCATGTGCCGGGCTGAGCTTTGCCCCCGGCTATCATTTGGCAGCCTTTCGGGCTGAAGTTTTGCGGGAGTTTTTGGGTGAGGGGCGGGCGACGGGGGTGGCGTAGTTTGTATGTCGGGGGGCGGCAGCGCTAAATGGGAGGGTGGAGGTTGGGAGGGAGGGGGCGAGGCCTGCGTTCCTGAGTTCCTGAGTTCCTGAGTTCTGCAAAGGCGAAAATGAAGTGCGTGGATGGGGCATGGTTTTTGCGGTGAGGAAAGAGGAGACAGCGGCGAATTCGGATTTGCCGCGTATCATGGAAAACGAGGTGGATGATGTTGGAAGTACCGGCGAATCGGGTGACGGAGAATTCATCGGCGGCGGCGAATGGGACAATTCGTCGGGAGATGGAGATACGTTTGTCGTACTATGCGCAGCATCGCGACAGAATTGAGGAGCGTTTGCGGGAGTTGGATGGGGAATGGGATGTGGAGAGGGTGCTGGAGACAAATGCGGCGGCGATTGCGTTTGGGGGGACGGCGTTGGGGCTGCTGGTCCATCGGAAGTTTTTGTTGATACCGCTGGTGGTGACGGTTTTTTTGTTACAGCACGCGGTGGAGGGGTGGTGTCCGCCGCTGCCGTTGTTGAGGCGGATGGGGATTCGGACGCAGCAGGAGATTGAGGCGGAGCGGTATGCGTTGAAGGGGATGCGGGGGGATTTGCGGGGGGCGGTGGGTGTCAGTTAATCGCATGTTTCCCAGAGATACGCGCAAAATAACGCTTGGTGCGGCAATAGCCAAGTAGAAAGTTGAGGGGATGGACAGTTAAGGGGGCGCGGGATCGCGGGTGGAACATTGGGAAACGGGAGGAGTGCGGTTAGGATTGCGGAGCGGTTGCTGCAAGGAGTTGTTATGAGTGCGAATCCTGCTGGGTCTACGGCGCATGGTGGGGGTGGTGGGGGGAATGGGCCGACGGTGCCGGCGGAGATCGCGGCGGTGGAGAAGTTAAAGGCGGTGCGGGAAGCGTTGATGGTGGAAATGCGGAAGGTGATCATCGGGCAGACGGAGGTGCTGGATCTGCTGCTGGTAGCGATGTTTTCGCGGGGGCATTGTTTGCTGGTGGGGGTGCCGGGGCTGGCGAAGACGTTGATGATTTCGACGTTGGCGCGGGTGTTGAATTTGCGGTTTAACCGGATTCAGTTCACGCCGGATTTGATGCCAAGTGATATTACGGGGACGGACATTATTCAGGAGGATGCGGAGACGCATCGGCGGGGGTTTGTGTTTGTGAAGGGCCCGGTGTTTGCGAATTTATTGTTGGCGGACGAGATCAATCGGACGCCGCCGAAGACGCAGGCGGCGTTGCTGCAGGCGATGCAGGAATATCAGGTGACGGCGAGCGGGAAGACGTACACGTTGGAGCCGCCGTTTTTTGTTTTGGCGACGCAGAACCCGGTGGAGCAGGAGGGGACGTATCCGTTGCCGGAGGCGCAGTTGGACCGGTTCATGTTCATGGTGAAGGTGGGATATCCGAGCCGGGAGGAGGAGCGGGCGATTGTGAAATCGACGACGGTGGAGGGAGGCGGGGAGCCGGCGGCGGTGTTGACGGCGAATGATATTTTGGCGATTCAGCGGATGGTGCGGAAGGTGCCGGTGAGCGATCACGTGGTGGACTATGCGGTGGCGTTGGCGCGGGCGACGCGACCGGGGGAGAAGGACACGCCGGAGTTCATCAACAATTGGCTGACGTGGGGTGCTGGGCCACGGGCGGCGCAGTACCTGGTGTTGGGGGAGAAGGCGCGGGCGATCACACGGGGGCGGCTGAATGTGAGCGTAGAGGACATCAAGCAGATGGCCAAGCCGGTGTTGCGTCATCGGATCATCACGAATTTCAACGCGGATGCGGAGGGGGTGGAGGCGGATGGGATTATTGAGAAGCTGCTGGCGACGGTGAAGGAGCCGGGGGCGGAGGCGTATCGGTAAGTTGAATGGAAGGGGCAGGAGGAGGATTGATTTTGGGGAGCATCATGCGAGGGTGCCGCAGTTGGTGCAGATATGCAAGAAGAAAGAGGCGCCGGGCGATTTGCTGGACGATTGCGGACATCCCAAGCACGAGCAATTGCATTTGAAGGTCGCGCCGATCAGCGGGTGCGATGGTTTTGCGCCGGCGCCAGTGATGAATTGAGGAGACGGATTGGAGGGATAAGCCGAATTGGCGAAGCGGCTCCATGGAGTTGCTTCGGTTTTTTTTTGGTGGAGCGAGGTTGTCGGATCGTGGGCGGGAAGTTGAGAATGCGGGTGATTGATTTTGACTGTGGGGGTTACGAGGCTATAAAGACGATAGATGTTTTTTGTGGTGAGGCGTGGTATGGCAGAGAGTTCATCGGTTGTGAAGTCCGGAGCGGGTGGTTCCACCGGGCGGCGGTATTTTTCACTGGAGGAGGCGCGGCGTGCGTTGCCTTTGGTGAGGCGCATCGCGGCGGACATTCAGCAGGCGCAGGCGGAACGGTTGCGGTTGCATGGGGAGATGTCGGCGGCGATGGCGTCGGTGACGCCGGGGATTCCGGAGAAATTGCAGAAGGAATTTGAGGCGCAGACGGATCGGTTGGACCGGTTGGTGGAGGAGTTGACGAAGGTGGGGGTGGAGTTGAAGGATCCGGGGCGGGGGCTGCTGGATTTTCCGGGGATGTTTGAGGGGCGGGAGATTTGTTTATGCTGGAGGCTGGGGGAGGAGACGATCACCCACTGGCATGAGTTGGAGAGTGGTTTTACGGGTCGGAAGCCGGTGGAGATGCTGGGCGGGTGAGGGTGGCGAGTATGTGATGCGGGTTGTGCATGGGGCGGGGAAGCAATTATGAAGGGCTTATCCTTCGGATTTTCAACAACTGGAGACCGAGTTGGATCACTTCGAGATCGACTATCTGCCGGGAACAGGACATTACTATCTGCGCATGACAGTTAGAGGGGGAGAGGGTGGGGGCGAAAAAAAAGAGCGGCAGGGCGTATGAAGCCGTGCCGCCCTTGAGTTGGGGTTGGAGGTGAGGAGGGTTAGTTGCCGAAGGTGAAGTCGCCCCAGTTGAGAGGTTCCATGCGGAGTTCGGCGACGGCGTCAGAGACGATGCCGGTGACCTGGTTGGACCAGTAGGTGCGGAGGGCGGTGCGTTTGAGGCCCTTGGCACCGAGGGTGATGCCCATATCGCCGCGGATTTTGAGGCCTTCGGCGGGGGTGATGCCGAGGGTGGCGAGGGGGATGGTGGCTTCGACGATGTAGCCCTTGTTCTTGTCGACTTTGACTTCGAAGGTGGCGTCGGAGAGTTCAATGACGGAGTCCATGGGGTATTGGGCGACCGTGCCGGAGTTGTAGGACTTGGGGTGTTTGTCGGTGGCGACTTTGCGATAGGCGACGGCGGTGGTTTTGCCATGGAAGTTGCCGATGGAGATGCGGACGTCGCCGAGGACGGCTTCGCGGCGGTTTTTGTCGGCCTTGGGATTGGCGGCGAGTTGGAGGTCGACAGTGTCGCCGCCGAGGAACATTTCGTCGGAGGCTTCGGCGTCGTTGATCCAGGGGGTGGGATCTTTGACTACCCAGGCGGCATAGAGATTTTTGTCGTCATAGCTGATGGCGGAGCGGACGCTGGCGTCGCTCTTGGCGTAGGCGATGAGGTTGCCGGTGCCGCCGAAGTCTTGGGCGACATCGCCGGTGAAGGTGGGGGTGAGTTTGCGGATGGTGTAGGCCTTGAGGCCGACGCTTTCCTGGAGGTACTTGTTGTAGAAGACTTCGCTTTGGGGGCGGTCGGATGCGGCGAGGGAGACGGTGCCGGAGGCGAGGGCCTTGATGGACTCGAGGCCGACGACTTGGACGTTCCAGAAGGCGGTGTGTCCGACCTGAAGGAAGACGCGGCCATCGGGGGTTTGGGTGACTTCGCCGCCGAAGGCTTCTTCGCCAGCGCCCGGGGGAGCCGAGTCGAGGACGGCACCGGGGACGGCCTTGTCGGGATAGGCCCACTTCATGGGGTCGGATTCGAAGAGGTGGGTGAGGTAGAAGCCCTTTTCGGTGAGGACATGCCACTCGCCCTTGTTGGTGGGGATGAGCCAGGCGTTGCCGACGGGGTCGGGGAGTTTGATGGCGCCGACGATGTCGAAAGCGCCGCGGATGAGACCGGGTTCGGGGCCGCCGGCGAGGTGGGAACCGTGAACGCCGGTGAAGTTATTGGGATAGGTCCAGAGGGCTTTTCCTGTGGCGATGTCGAAGCAGTCGAAGGTGGAGTGGGTGGCTCCGTAGCCGCCGTTGTAGAGCATGTACTTGCCGTCGACGGAGCCATGACCCTTCTGGGCGCCCATGCCGCCGCGACCCCTGAGATCGACGGGAGCGGCGATGGCGACTGCCTTGGAGAAGTCGTACTCGGGTGCGCCGCAGGCGGTCCAGCCGGTGACGGCGACTTTGAGGGGCGAGCCGTAGAAGGTGAGGTCGGGGGTCATGGGCATATACCAGCCGGTGATCCAGCCGTTGGGAATCATGGGGTAGGTTTTGATTTCTTCGGGCTGTTCCGTGGCGTCGTCGTTTTGGTCGGCCCAGACGGTGATGGTCTTCGCTTTGACATCGGGAGTAATGACGGTGCGAAGCTTGTAGTTGGCGGCGGAGAGGCGTTCGAAGATGCGGACGATGTTGGTTCCGTGGATGGCGTCGGAGGCGGTGGCGAGGTAAAGACGCTTGGTGGGACTGATGCCGAAGCGTGAAACAGCCATGCCAGTGCGAGTGATGGTGCCTACGCAGGTAGCCAGGCCGGTCTTGGGATCGAGTTGCCACTCGGCGCCCTGGCCAACCATCATATAAGGATCGAGCGGGCTGATCGCCCCCCCACCGGCGCCATAGGAAGTGGCACCGAAGAATTCCTTGAAAAATTTACCGCTGGCGGCGTCCCAAACGCTGATGCGGCGGGGTTGGCCATCATCTTCGGTGACCCAGAGTTTGCCCTGGGGATCGATGGTCAAGCTTTGGGGTGTGAGCATGCCGTCGGGGGTCCAGGGGCCGGAGGTAGCGCGACCACCTTCGCGGCCGATGGCGCGGAGGAACTTACCATCGCGTGCGTAGACGAGGACCTGGTTGCGTCCGTCACGGATTCCGGTGAACAGGTTGCCGTCTTTGTCTTCGGCGAGGGAGGGGACCCATTCCTTATCCTTGAGGTCGACGGTGCATAGGGTTTTGAGTTCTCCGGTTTCGACGTCGACGGAGACGACAGACTTGGAACTGGAGAGAACGTCAACGTGGCCGCCGTCGCGGGCGTAGATGGCGGAAGGCTTGGGGACGTCGATCTTCTTGAGGACCTTGCCGGAGGCGGCGTCGAGGACGACGAGGGTGTTAACGGCACCGAAGGATACGAAGACTTTGCCATCTTTGGCGGCGAGGCCATTGGGGGTCCTGGCGTCGGCGGACTGTTCGCCAAAGATGTGCTTGGCGGTGAGGTCAGTGGCCTTGAGGTCGCTCCATTCGGTGTACCGTCCGGTCTTGGCGTCGAGGCGGTAGATGGCGACGGCGGCGTACTGGCCCATGGGGTTAAAGACGAAGAGGGTCTGGCCGTCGCTGGCAAGGAGTGAGGCACCGGCGATGCCGCCGCGGATATTCTTCCAGAGGACATTTCCATTGAGGTCGGTACAGACGAGGGGCTTGGAGCCCTCGCCCGCGGACCAACCGAGATAGATGTGGTTGGCGTCGGAGGCACTGGCGACGGGGTTGCCGTGGTCGCCGCCCCAGGCGCCGGTGCCGTTGGGGCCGTCCCAAGGCATGTTGCCGGCGTTGTCGGCCCATCCGACGAGGCGGAGACCGATGCCAGTGTGGTGGAGTGCGGACCAGGTGTATTGGCCGGGCGCGACGGGTTGGCCGGGCTTGCGGAAGGAAGGCGTTCCGAGGCCGTCCCATTTGGCGGTATGCTCGCCCTTGGTGAGGAAAGCGGTGTTAAGGAGTTGGCGGGCGACGGTGCCGTCGGGGGCGAAGATGTTGAGAGAGACGAAGCCGTCTTCGGGGACATTGAACTTGATGAGTTTGAAGCCGTCGGGCTCCATATTTTTGATCAGGCCGGTCCAGTCGATAGTGGGCAGTCCGCCAGCAGCGGCGGCATTGAAGGTGACGGGGAATTCGCGGCCGTCGGAGAGGCGAACGGGGCGGATTTTGCCAGCGGACTTGGTTTCGAGGGTGCCGTAGCCCCAGCAAGTGGGGCCTTGGAAGGTGAAGACGCGGTCAATGGCGACGTTGGGTTTGAAGACGTCTTTGATGGTCAGGCGCCCCACGCCGGGGATGGAGAAATTGGGTTCGAAAGTGATCTGGATCTGGTCGCCAGCCTTGAGGGTGAGGCCTTCCTTGGCGAGGATTTTCCAGGGAATGGCGATTTCCTGGACGTAGCCTTTGCCGTCGGAGTCGGCGAGGAAGGCCTGGGAAGCGCCGTTGGTCTTGCCGTTGACGGCACCGTCTTTGAACTTGCGGCCGTACTCGGCGGTCATGGCATCGAGGCCATCGTGATCGCGCCAGAGGTTCCAGTGCGAGACGCGTTCGTTGGGGGTCTCGAAGGCGGTGAGGACGCGGACCTGGAGGCAGTCGCCGTTGAAGCCGTAGGAGCCTTTGACGCTGCCAGGGTTATTCATGGGGGTGGCATCGACCCAATGGGCGGCGAGGTAGAGGTTGTCGGCGTCGTACATGGCATGGAGCCAGACGGCGGAGACAGTGCGCTGGTGTTCGACGTCGCCGCAGGCATAGACGCCGCCGGTGAGGTCCCAGTCGTTGAGTTTGCCGTCGATGTTGGGTTTGGCGGAGGCGGGGAGGATCTGGAGCCCGAGGTTTTCGGTTTCGGTGGCGAAGGCGGGCGTGGCGACGAGCAGCGCGGCGAGGGACAATAGAGCAGCACGAATAGGTTTCATATGACGAGCCTCCGAAGGACTGGTAGAAATGTTACTGCTAGGAATTTTGATTCCGGGTGGGCGTGATGCAGTGGGTCGGAGGTGAGGGGTTTGAGGAGCGGGGGAGTTTTCGGTTCTCATCCTGGCGTTCCAAGAGGCCCTTGGGTGCCGTCGAGGGAAGACATTCAGCACGTTACCCGGTCTGTCAGAGGCCCTGTGACCGCCTCCGAGCATTCCGGGTGCAGTATACATCTGCTCTGGGCACAGTAAAGGCGACGGTTGAACTGCGGATAATATGCGTGGGCATTTCCACAACCATTTCAACATCAAACCCGTCAGTTAACAGGTGAAGGGATCGACACTTTGCCGGTCCCACATTCAGTTGCCAGGCAGCACGCCAGCCGCCAAGCGAAGGTCGTTGCGGGCACCGCCTCTCCTGGAGAGCGCCGATAGCCTTCGCCAACGATCCCACCGATCCCGCCATCAATCACCCGACAGGCACTTCCCCAAAAAAACGCCGGCATTCACTCCAAATAAATTCTGCACCCCCCACGTACTCGCGCCATTGTGCCCTACCTGCCCTGCGCCTACACCCCTCTCACCCCGCCCATTTCTTTGCCAATTCACTCCAAAAACTAAAAGAAAGGATCAACCACTGCGGCATGACCGTCAAATCCAGCCAGCCTGGCGGCCTCGTCAGCAAAGTTCAGTACGACGGCCTCGGCCGCACCACCAAGTCCATCACCTCCGATGGCGGCGGCGACACGGCCCCCGGCTCAAGCGGCAACTGGGCCGACGCCCTCACCGTCACCGGCGACATCGTGCTCAAACAGTCTGAATATTTGTATGACGAAAACAGCAACGTGATCCTCACCGCCACGCGGCAGCTATTCCATGATGCAACACACACGGGAGAATTGGGGGATCCCTCCAGCACCAGCGGCACGGCCAAAGCCCGGGTGTATGACTCCGCGGCGTATTATGACCGAAGCAATCGTGTCATCGTGTCCATGAATGCAGGGACGAATGGTGGCGGGTACTACTCGCCGTCCTTTACCACCGTCTCCATGGATTGCCGCGGTTGCCCGTGCCCGCTGCGGCGTGCGAGGCTTCGGAAGGGCGAACGGCGAAGGCAATCTCATCGGACAACGTGTAATTTGACTTTGGGCGCGGCCATTTGTCTTGGCCGCGCCCTTGGCCGGTAGCGGCGGCCAAACACGGAATCGGGCGGCTTCGGGCGGACAAAGTTGTGTTTTGGGGACCAAGCACCAACACTGGCAAAACCCCGTGTTTTTCGCGGGTTTACGCGGGAACCGCGGTGATTTATAATGCGCCCTTCCGCTAGGAGGCGTGGCAGAGCGGTTGAATGCACCGGTTTTGAAAACCGGCGTGGGCGAAAGTCCACCGTGGGTTCGAATCCTACCGCCTCCGTTAAAACCCCTGAAAATTCAGGGCGTTCAGGGGTTTCCTCGTTTTTTTGCGGAAAAAGGGGGCGGCATTGTCACTGTTCTTATGAACGCTGAAAATACTCCTTCAGAACGCGGGCCATGTCGTGGGCAAATCGATGTGGGTGGTCGGGGCGTGCGGGTTCGACGGCGGCCTTTTTTTGGTTTCGCCACTGGAAACGGCTGATCTCGACGGTCGTCACGACGGTGCCGGGCATGGTTTTGAAGGTGTGCGTGAAGACTTTTGTGCCGGTGGGATTGATCCAGTAATAGTCGATACCGGATTGCTCATGATCGGTGCCGCGGTACAGGGCTTCGATCAGAACTATTTGCCGTTGACACAGGCTGGAGTCAGGGGTGAGTTATGGTATTCTCACACCCAGTCGTGGCCGTGGGCTATCGAAGTGGCAGACGGGTTACGGACGCTGTTGGGAGGACAGACATGTTGTGGTTGCGCGAAGCGAAATGGCGGGGGGTTATTTTTGTATTGCTGTTGGTGGGATGTTGCGGGCTGGGGGGCTGTGGGGTGAACACGCCGGGGCGGATGGAATGGGTGCAGCTGCGGACGGAGGGGCGGGCCCGGGTGGGGACGGTGTATTTGATTCGGGGGTGGATGGGGATTTTTTCGTCGGGGATTGATGAGATGGCGCGGCAGCTCAATGAGCAGGGGGTCACGGCTTACGTTTATCAGCCGGAGCAACATCCGGAGCTCGGCAAGACAATGGTGGAGCGGTACAAGGGTGTGGAGAATCCGGAGCCGATATGTTTTGTCGGGCATTCGCGCGGTGTGGACGCGTCACTGATCATTGCCCGGGAGTTGCAGAAGGTGGGGGTGAAGGTGGATTTGATCGTGGCGCTGGACAGCGTGGATGAGACGACGGTGCCGAAGAACGTGGATGTTTGCTACAACTATTGGATGCCGGGTTTTTTTCCGGGGACGAATCTTTTGCGGGGGATACCGCTGGTGCAGGAAGCGGGATCGACGGGGAAGCTTCATAACATTCATCTAAGCAAGGACGCACCGGAGCTGAAAGATTTTTTGACGACGCACGCGGTGATGGACAAGGCACCGAAGTTGCAGAAACGGATCATTGAGCAGGTGCTGGCAGCGTGTCCGGAGCGATCGAAGTGGCAGGCACAGACTCCAGCGCAGGTGCCGGTGCCAGTGCCGGGGACGGCACCCGCGACGGTGCCGGCTGCGGCGAGGTGAATTGACATGGAGATTTTGACAACGCCTACTTCATGGCCAGCGGTGATCCTGGGGTTGATCGTGGGCATTTACTGGCTGCGCGTGCTACAGATGGTAGCGCGGACGAAGCGCGCGGTGGGGCGGGCGGCGAATTTTGTGCCACCGGAGAGGTTGGGGCGGTTGTTGCGGTTTGTGTGGATACCGGTGGTGTTGTTGTGGATCTTTCTGCCATTGGTGACGCCGTTGGTGGGTGGACTGCCGCAGGTGCTGTTGCCGATGACGTTTGCGGGGAGTGAGGTTGTCGGGTGGGTGGCGGTGGGGGTGGCGGTGGTGGCGTTTGCGTTGACGTGGGTTTGCTGGGTCAAGATGGGGACATCGTGGAGGATGGGGATTGATCCGAATGAACGGACGACGCTGGTTTTCAATGGGCCTTACGCGTACGTGCGGCATCCGATTTATGGGTTGTCGCAGGTGTTGATGTTGGCCTCGCTCGGTACGTTGCCGAGTCCGGTGATGGTGGTGGTGGCGGGGTTGCATTTGTTGCTGATGCAGTGGGAGGTGCGGCGGGAGGAGCGGTATCTGGTGTTGCTGCATGGGGCGGCGTATGCAGATTACATACGGAAGGTGGGGCGGTTTGTGCCGAGGATTGGGCGATGGTGATGAAGCCGCTGAATATTTTCCAGCGGTGCATCCGGGTGTGGGAGGAGGCGCATCCTTATAACGCTGCGCAGGTACTGCAGGTGGCGGGTGAGGCAGATGTTGGGAAGATCGCCGCGGCATGGAACGAAGTGCTTTTGGCATCGGGGCTGGGGAGTGCGCGCGTGGTGGGGAGAAAGTTTTGTTACGAAACGGCGCCGCGACAGGAAGTTGCGGTGGTGGACGCGCAGTTGGGGCTGGAGGGATTTATCACGCAGGAGATGAACCGACCGTTTGGCGACAAGGGGGCGGTGATACCGTTTCGGCCGTTCGTGCTGCCGGGGGCGGGTGCGTATCACATGGGGTTGATGTATCGGCATTGGGTGGCGGACAGCATTTCGTTGCGGAGGCTTTTGCGGGAGTGGTTTTGCCGGTTGTGCGACCCGGGGGCGGTGAGGGGTGAGCCGTTGCATGTGCCGACGGGCGGGCTGTGGCGGTATTTTGGACCGGGGCGCAGCGGGTGGAGTTGGGCGAAGGGCGCGTTGTCGGTTGTGCGTTCGACACGCCAATTTTCGCGCGTGCGGCGGATAGAGGACGTGAACAACGAGCAGCGGGTGGAGTGTTCGTTGCATCGGTTGCCGGACGGTATGGTGGAGGCGTTGCTGGAGGTGGCGCGGCGACGGCAGGTGACGCTGCACGATTTGTTTTTGGCAGCTTTGGCGCGGGCGTGTGATGCGCATGGGGCGGCGCCGCGGCAGTGCAAGAGCGATCTGGCGCTGGGATCGATTGTCGATTTGCGGGCGCTGTCTTCGGAGAACCTGGAGAACACGTTCAGTTTGTTTCTAGGATTCACGGCGGTGGTGATTGGGGGGGAGTTGCTGAAGGATCCGGAGGGTCTGCTGGCGAGCGTGGCGGCGCAGAATGCGGAACAGAAGGCGCGGCGGGCTGCGGCGGTCAGCATGTTGCGGATGGCGGCGGGCTATGCGCAAGGGAGGCTGTTGTCGCCGGAGCGGTTGGCGGCATTCTATCGGAGCTATATGCCTCTGTCGGGCGGAGTGTCGAACGTGAACATGAATCGGTCATGGCCGGCGAAATATCATCCATCGCCGTTGTTGGATTACCTGCGGGTGGCGCCGACGGGGCCGATGGTGCCGGTGGTGATTGCAGCGACGACGATGGGGCGGCGTTTGAGTTTTGTGCTGACGCGTCGGGCGTCGCTGGTGGATGCGGTGCGCGGGGCGGAGTTGGCGCGGACGTTCATTGAAGAATTGACAGCGCGGGCCAACATGGGATGATTCATCCGGAAGGAAATTGAACATGCACAGGCAGATTTTGCTGACGGGCGCGACGGGAGCGCTGGGCCCGGCGCTGGCGGCGGAGTTGGTGCGGACTTCGGCCGCGGAACAGATTGCGGTATTGATGCGTAGTCCGGCCGGGGAGTTGGAGGAGCGGTTTGGGCGTTGGCGCGAGGCGGTGAAGTCGCTGTTGGCGGTGGAGGAGCAGGGGAATCTGAAGCGGCTTTACCCGGTGGGTGGTGATATTTGTCTGGACAATTTGGGGCTGGAAAGTTCCGCCGAGGCGCTGCAGCGGGAGACCGATGTGGTGATTCATGCGGCGGCGGATACCAGTTTTTCGGCACCGCCCGAACGGTTGCACGCGGTGAACGTGGAGGGGACGCGGCGGGTGTTGGAGTGGTCGGGGAGGCGCCGGCATCTGCGGCGGTTTTTGTTGGTGAGCAGCGTGTTTGTATCGGGTTCGCGTACGGGGCGTATCGAGGAGACAGCGACGGCGGAGGCACCGGATTTTGTCACGCATTACCAGCGCACGAAGTGGGACGCGGAGCAGGTGGCGATTGCCAGTGGGATGCCGGTGGGGGTGGCGCGAATCAGCATGGTGTTGGGTTCGCATGCGACGGGGGGCGTGCATCGGTTGGGGGCGGTGCATGGTTTGATCAAGTGGTTTGCGCGGGGGCTGGTGCCGATGGTGCCGGGGTTGCCGGAGGCGACGGGCGATGTAATCGCGACGGAAGTGGCGGCGCAATGTTTGGCGCGGGCGGTGAATGGGGATTGGAAAATGGGTGCGGGTGGTGGGGCACCGATCTGGCACATTGCGGCGGGGGAGCAGGCGCCGCGGATGGCGGAATTGATCGATTTTGTTTACCAGCATTTTGCGGATCGGCCGGCATGGCGGCGCAAGGGGATTGTGCGTCCACGGATGGTGGAGCAGCAGGAGTTTGATCGCTTTATTGCGGCGGTTGTTGCGTCGGGGCACCCGGCACCGGCGCAGGCGTTGCGATCGGTGAATCGATTTTTGCCGGACCTGCTTTTTCCGAAGACTTATGCGACCGCGCAGGCGGAGACGCTTTGGGGTGGGCCGCTGCCGCAGTATGATTGGCGTGAGACGCTGGGGCGGGTCATTCGGTTTTGCTGTCCCGGGGATCGATGAGGTATTTGTGGCACACGTCCTGACTTGCGGATGTCTGGCGATGCGGCTGATGGCCGGGGCGATCTTGCCGGCGCTGCTGGTGGGGTGCGTCGATCTGTCGGCAATGAATAAGCTGATCGTGGAGAACCAGCAGGCGGTGGCGGGCAGCACTGAGGCGATTCGCGCTAACCAGGGGGCGGTGGAGTCGGCCACGAAGGCGATCGGCGACAATGAGCAAGCGGTGGTGAAGACGACCAGTGCCATCACGGAAAATGTGGAGGGGCTGAAGTCTGCCAGTGCGGCAATTGATAGTAATTCAGCGAGGGTGAGGGAGAGCACGCAGGCAGTGGCCGACAACGCCAAAGCCGTGGAGGAGAGCGCTGCGGCGATCCGGAAGAACGTAGACACGGTGGGAAAGAGCTCGGAGGCGATCGTGGAGAACACGCGGCTGGCCAGCGCCAGTTCGGAAACGATCGCGCAGAATCTCAAGGCTATCACGGCGAGCACGGAGGAAGTTGGGAAGAACGTCAACGCCATCGGGGCGAGCACGGACAGCATCGAGCGGAATGCCGGGGTGGTGGCCAAAAGTACGGCGGCCATTGCGGAGAATGATCATGCTGTGCGGCAGAGCACAGAGGCAATTGAGAGGAGCGCCAGCGCGATTGGCGGATTGACGAAGACGCTCGATGGGCTGGCGCTGGATCAGCCGGGGATGCGGTGGGGTGCCGTATTGGTTGCGGTGAGCGTGGCGCTAGGATTTGGACTGCTGCTGGGGCTGTTCCTGACGATGATGGGAATTCGCCGGTCGCTGCACCGGATCGAAGGTGTTTTGGAGGGGCGGGCGGGGAAGCGTGATGAAAATGCGGTGAACTGATCGCGGATCGAGGAGGGGCGAGCGGGTGCAGGCGATTTTGTGTTGTTTCTGATCGGCCTCAACGAGGCGAAGTGACTGGGTTGGTATTGCAGATGTTGCCCCGGGCGTGTGGCTCAGCGTTCGGAAGTGGGTTGGGTGGGCGAGAAAAATCGCTCGGCGATCTGCGGCCCCCAGACCTCGGCCACAGTTTCGTAGGGTTGCGGGAGGTCGAACCGAACGGGCTCCCTGCCGCCTACTTTTTCCCAGCAGGGCACGAGTTCTTTATCACCGTCGGGGTAGGTGATCAATTGGAGCGGTACTTCGAGATCCTGTTTCGGATGCAACGGCACATGGCCGGGACCGCCGCCGACGATTTGCCAGCAGGCGCCATCTTGCGGCACCAGGATGTAGAGCGACGAATCATCGTTGCGGCCGGTGGTCATGACGGTGGCGACGCGAAAGAGTTTTTTGTATTCACGCATGGTGAGTCCTCGTCAAGGAAGAAACGGCCCCTCGCAGGCGGGATGATGGGACGATCTCTCACAATCGTCCCATCCGCGGTTCTTGACGCGCTATCGCGGTGTTTACAAAAGAACGTAGTCGTTCTCGCGTGGTCTGATTTCACCCTAAAGTGGGCTCCGGTTTGGTCAGACGCCTTGGGGTCGTTTATTTGACCGGAATACCGAGATATGCCGACTGATACGTTAGTCTGACGTGGGAAGCCCGGCTATAGGTAGAATTGCGTATTGTGCGATAGGTAAACAGGTATTCGACGGTTGAGGGGGCCGAAATTACCGAAAACACATACATTATCGGCTGTTGAGCAGAGTTGCGTGCATCTGGAGGCCTGGCGTGAGCTATCCACGGTCGGCAAAGACCTCCTGTGACGCGACCTCGCGCAGTCTTTTCACCCGAATTGTCGCAATTACTTCATAAGTTCGGCGAGGGTTTCACGCATACCGTCGGCCCAGGCTTGATAGCCTTTTTCGCTCAGATGCGCGCGGTCTTCGGTTTTCATTTCCTTGAGCAGATTCCCCTCGGCGTCCACAAACTTGGAATTGATATTCAGATACTTCACCATCTTCCCGTCATCGAGTTTGGAAATCAGCTCGCTGACCTGATCCAACTTGACGCGCGAGGGGTCTTTGGACGTGGCACCCTGGGGAAGCAGTGCCATCACCAGCACTTTGGATTCCGGCAGTTTGGCGCGGACCAGGTCGACGATGGCTTTGATGCCGACGGCGGTTTCCTCGGGCGTGTAGCTTTTGACGATGTTGTTGGTGCCAATCTGAATAACAATCACCTTGGCTTTCATACCCTCGAGTTCGCCATTGGTCATGCGATAGAGCACGTACTGGGTTTGGTCGCCGCCGATGCCGAAGTTGGCGGCTTTCTGGGGGACATATTCTTTTTCCCAGACGGCATTTCCTTCCTTGGCCCAAAAATCGGTCAGGGAATCGCCGAAGAAGCAGATTTGCGCTTCGCCTTTTTTGGCTTCGGTGATGAAGGCGGCATGGCGATCGAGCCACCATTGGAAAGGTGTTTTGCCGCCGCAGGGGAGCGGGACATCGGCTTTTTCGCCGAAGATTCCGCCTTCGGCGAAGCAGAGGGTGACCAGCATCAGGACGATTGCGAAGGTGAGGAAAAGCTTCATGGGATCTCCGTGGGTTTGAACTTATGATCGCATCATTATGACTCAGGTACTTCCGGGCTGCTAGCGGCAATACCGTTCAACGAGTTTTGGAAAAAACGCAGCCTCCTGCCATGATGGTGTTGTCATAAGTCCAACGTGGCAAGGAGGCTACGATGTTAAGGCTCGGCAGGGAGGCCGCCCGTATCTCGGAAGCGACGCGTCTGGGTG
>JBBRWV010000068.1:0-20218 GCA_038248985.1 Phycisphaerae bacterium | reverse complement strand
GGCAATTTCGAGCTTATCCAATGGAATCTCAGCGCCAAACGCCAAGCCGCTAAGAATCGCAATTTTGTGAGCACTGTCCGTTCCATTGACATCAAATGTGGGGTCGCGTTCGGCAAACCCGGCCGCTTGCGCGCCTTTTAGGGCATCCGCGTAGCTCTGCCCATTCTGGGTCATCTGAGTGAGAATGTAGTTGCAGGTTCCATTGACGATGCCGACGACTTTCGTGATGTCATTGGCCAAAAGGCTTTCAGTAAGCGCCGCAATGATCGGAATGGCCCCCCCG
The DNA here is from genome assembly GCA_038248985.1 of Phycisphaerae bacterium. Classification (GTDB taxonomy): domain Bacteria; phylum Planctomycetota; class Phycisphaerae; order WQYP01; family WQYP01; genus JBBRWV01. The sequence continues at coordinate 19,935 of JBBRWV010000068.1, read as the reverse complement.
CAACTGGCTTCAAACTGCACAACTCGCTTGGCTTTTCGCGCGGCGGCGAATATTTCTTTCCCATGAACCGCCAGCAGGTATTTATTGGCGGTAACCACATGCTTGCCGGCTTTGAGCGATTTGAGCACAAAGGTTCGTGCCGGCTCAAGCCCGCCAATGAGTTCGACAACAATGTGTGTTTCGTTGTCGCGCAACGCCGTCTCAAGCTGATCGGTGATGAGCTTTGTTGGAACGCCACTTTTCTTAGCGCGATCGATATCGCGTTCGACAACGTGACGGAGTTGCAGACTAACGCCAGCGCGCGCCTTCAACAGGGGAGCTTCATTCAGCAATGCCTGGCTGACGGCTGAACCAATGATGCCGCAGCCCAGGACTGCGATGCCGGTGACGGATTTGGCCATGTTTCATTTCTCCAAAATGCGAGCTCTTGAAGATACTCGGAACACGCACGTCGCAAAAGGAGATGCGCCCGGATCGGGTTACAATCCGTAACGGCTGACACGGGGAGCAGCCGGCAAATAACTCTCCTGTCTTGCCGGATGCTTTGTTATCGCTACATTAGCATCCGTGGCGTTTTGGCTGACCACCGCCCGTATTCCCGCTTGAGAAAGGTTTTGCTTACATGAATACTCCTGAAATTGCCGGTCTGCACTATTTTTACCCTGATGAAAGCACCCCCCGCGTCATTGAGGCAGACTTCATTGTTTATGGTGGAACATCCGCTGGCGTGACGGCCGCAATACAAGCCCGAAAAATGGGCAAGTCCGTGGTCATTGCCGAATTTTCGGAACATCTCGGCGGGCTATCATCCGGCGGGCTCGGCCAGACTGATATCGGAAACAAGGCGGCCATCGGCGGTATTTCGCACCAGTTTTACAAAGATATGGGGAAGGTGTATGGCAACGCGGAAAACTGGACATTCGAACCCCATGTGGCCGAACGCTGGTTTTTGGATCAATGCTCCACGTGGGGCATCGAATACCTTTTTCGACAGCACCTCGCAAATGTGAAAAAGGACGGGGCACGCATTACCGAAATACAAATGAAGAACGGTTCGATTTACCGCGGAAAGGTGTTCATCGACGCCACGTATGAAGGTGATCTTTTTGCCATGGCAGGCGCGAGTTACTTCGCCGGACGCGAAGCAAACCGGGTGTATCGTGAGACCTTGAGTGGCGTGCATTTCGGCCATCCAAATCATAATTTCAGAGCATGGGTTGATCCCTACGTCGTTGAGGGTGACGCAGGCAGCGGTCTGCTTCCAGGAATCCAAAATCTTGAACCCGGCTATCAGGGACAAGGCGACAAGTACATTCAGGCGTATAATTTCCGCGTGTGTTTGAGCGCTGACAAATCCAATCAAGCGCCTTTTCCCAAACCACGGAAGTACAACGCCAATCGGTATGAACTGCTGCTGCGGTATATTCGCACAGGTCATTGGGATGCGTTGCGCAAGTGTGATCCCATGCCCAACAGCAAGACCGATACCAATAATTGGGGAGGATTCAGCTCCGACAACATCGGGGCGAACTACGATTGGCCGGATGGCAGCTATGAAACACGCGAAAGAATATTCCAAGACCACGTGAACTATAACGTGGGCATGTATTGGTTTCTCGTCAATGATCCGGGCGTCCCGGCGAACGTACGCGAGGATGCTGCCAAATGGGGCTTGCCGATAGATGAATTTATCGGGACCAGCCACTGGCCTCACGCTTTATACGTGCGTGAGGCACGGCGACTGGTCGGCGAATATGTGATGACCGAGCATGAATGCCGCGGCCTGCGAAAAGTGGTGGATCCCATCGGTCTGGCCGCATACACCATGGACTCGCATAACTGTCGGCGAATCGTCTTGGATGGACGCGTCATCAACGAAGGTAATGTCGAAACGGGCGGGTTCCCCCCTTACGGAATCAGCTATAGGTCTCTCGTGCCGAAGCGCACCGAAGTAACCAATCTGTTGGTGCCCGCGTGTTTGAGCGCCTCTCATATTGCCTATGGGTCTATCCGAATGGAGCCGGTGTTCATGCTTCTGGGGCAGACTGTCGCAACCGCCGGTGTGTTGGCATTGGACGGTAAGTGCGCGGTACAGGAGGTTCCCTATGAAGACCTTCGAGAGCAGTTACTGAAGGACGGCCAAACCCTGGAATGGAAAACCACTTGATTGATCGAGTGACGATTGATTTTCCCTGCGACGTTTGCAACTCACCCAGTGGTCCGAGCTGAGGAATTCATCACGCCATTTGCGCCCATATAAAAATGTCCTATTGAGGCGACGGTTAGCATCGATGCCGGTTGGGCCGATAAGAAGCCGCATTGGGCCCGACCGAAAGCTGGCGGGGATTGCCCCGAACGAGCAAGTAGGTCGGTAATTATGACGATAGAATGAAAGTGGGTGGCGCCGACAGGAAGGTCACCTCCTACCGAAAGTCCGTGCTGAGATGACACTTCAGAAGCCAAGGATGAGCGGCGAATGCAGATTCTGGATGTAGCGAACCTGAAACCCGGCCGGACATTTCCGGAGCCGCTGTTTCACCTTTCCGGACGAAAGCTTCTGAGCGCCGAGACCCACATCACGCAAATGCACATCGATGCATTGCTGCGTTCGTCGATCAAGCAAGTATACATGGCCGAGAGCGTTCGTCCGGTATTGGAGTTGCAGAACACTCCCCCACAAATGGTATCGGTATGCGGATTGGCGATTGGCGCGACGGCGGAAACAGATTTGATGACGCCGGATGGGGTGGTGATTATCCAGCAAAACGAACAAGTGGAAGATCATCACCTTGCGGCGTTGAAGGACAGCCTGATTGACTACCTGATTGCGCGTCCTGCCGCGGATCTGGACACAATTCGCGCGACACTGCAAGACCTGTCACGGATCGTCATATCCCGGGTTGAGAATCTGATTGGGCGGGGAGAATACATTCGGGCACCGGAGTCGCGGGATCCGATGATCGGGACTATTCCGGACGTCCCGCCGTCTGAGGTCTTGAACCTCAATGCCATTCAGTTGATGCGCCGGCGACTGAGTTCACGCCTGCAGCCGGTTTATGGGATGCTGGAAACGGGGAAACAGCCGAATTTGCAGGTCCTGAATGACATTGTCGAAGATCTGATGGATCTGATGCGGACCGAGCCACGGCAGTTTTCGCAGTTGGCGCTGATGACTTCGCGGCGTGAGGATTATCTGCCGGACCACGCAATTTCGGTATCGGTGCTATCCATGGCGATTGCGGCTCATATGAATCTGGCGACGGACCTGGTGAAGGAAGTGGTATTGGGGGCCTTGATATTTGATGTGGGAATGCTGGTGGTCCCCAAGCGTATTCGAGCCAGCAGCGGAACACTCACGGAGGGCGACAGGGAGCGCGTGCAGCAGCACCCGATATATTCCTTGACGATGATGGAGCAGTTGCCAGGGCTTTCGCCCATACCGCGGTTGATGGGATATCAGCATCATGAGCGGCTGAACGGAAAAGGATATCCCTCTGCAACCACCGGGGCAGAGATTTCGGACTTCGCTCGAATCGTGTCAGTGGCGGACGTGTTCGCGGCGAGCACGAATCCACGGGCCTACAAGAGCCAGAAGCTGCAGTACAACGCAATGGAAGAGTTGATTCACTTGGCCCACAAAGGATTTACCGAGCCACGCGTGGTGAAAAGCCTGCTGTCGGCGATTGGGCTGTTTCCGGTCGGGAGTTACGTGCTATTGAGCAATAACATGACGGCCCAGGTGGTGGGGGCAAATGCCGCGAAGATCGACCGGCCCTTGATACGGTCCGTATCAGCTGGCGGCGCGGTATCGCCAATGGTGGATTTGTCCAACAGCCGGTATGGGCATATCAAGGTCGTCAAGGCCGTGCCCGCACCGATCGGGGTTGGAGAAGGAATACTGGCCGCGGTGTGAGAGGATAGGGGGATCATCGTAAACATTTGCAGAAGTGTTGGACGAAGAAGTTGTCGCTGCACCTCATTACATCCATAATGTAATGCCGACGAAGTGAGAACACGTCAGAGCAGTTCGAGCGTTTTTGCACATCGCCCACAAACTTGAAGTGAGATTATGGAAATGGAAAAGCCCTCGACTGTTGCGGAGCTGATGCAAGACGCTCCCAAGCCCGTTTTCCACACCCTTTCCATTTTGATTCCGGTCTATAACGAAGAGCGTTATCTGGCGGCGGTCGTAAAGCGGGTGGTGGAGCAGGTTTTGCCAGGTGGATTGAGCAGACAGATTGTTATGGTAAATGATGCATCGAAGGATCGGACTTGGGAGATCATGCAGCAATTGCCGGCGCTGTTCCCGGCGGTGGAGTTCAAAATTCTGAACAAGACGGTAAACGAGGGGAAGGGTGCGGCGTTGCGCGATGCATGGTCGATGGCAACGGGCGATTTGCTGCTGGTGCAGGATGCGGATTTTGAGTACGACCCGGCCGACTATCCGAAATTGCTGCAGCCGATTCTGGATGGGAAGGCGGACAGCGTTTTTGGATCGCGTTTTATTGGCGAGCCCCACAGGGTCATGTATTTCTGGCACCAGGTGGCCAATAATATTTTAACCCTGGTCAGCAATATGCTGACGAATTTGAACCTGACGGACATGGAAGTGTGCTACAAAGTCTTTTCTCGCGAAGTATACGAAAAGATCAAGTTAAAAAGCCCGCGATTTGGGGTGGAACCGGAGTTGACGGCCAAGGTGGCACGCATGCGCTTGGGAAGTGGAAAGAAGGTGCGAGTGTACGAGACAGGGGTGGCATATGCCGGGCGCACCTACGAAGAAGGCAAGAAGATTGGTTGGCGGGATGGAATCAGCGCCTTGGTGCAGATTGTGCGTTTTCGTTTTGAAGACTGAGAATTACGGTTCCGTAGAGGAATTGACGATACAAGGGGAGTATTTCGGCAATTAAGGACTGATTATGGCACGTCATTTGATATCGGGTGGGGGTGGTTTTCTGGGTTCCCACTTGACGGATGCATTGTTGAAACAGGGACATGAAGTGGTCGGCTTGGACAATTTTGTTTCCAGCGATCGAGATAATGTGGCGCATCTCGCGGGAAATATCCGTTACAAGTTGATTGAGCACGATCTGGCTGAAGGGTTGCCGCCGCCAGTGGCGGAAGGAACTTTTGATCGAATTTGGCATTTGGCATCGCCGGCGAGCCCGGTGGGATATGTCAAACATCAGGTAATGACGCTGAAGGTAAACTCTTTGGGAACTTGGGCGCTGCTGGAATTGGCAGAGCGGACCAAGGCTCGCATTTTTGTGGCGAGCACAAGTGAATGTTATGGGGACCCTCTGGAGCATCCACAAAAAGAAACATACTGGGGGCACGTAAATTCCATTGGCATGCGCTCCATGTATGATGAGGCCAAGCGATTTCTTGAAGCCTGCACCATGGCCTACCATCGGGAACGCGGAGTCGATACGCGAATTGTGCGAATATTCAACACCTACGGGCCCCGTTTGCAACAAAATGACGGACGCGTGGTAGTGGCATTCATCACACAGGCATTGCGGGGAGAGCCCTTGACGGTGCAAGGGGATGGATCTCAAACGCGTTCATTGTGTTACGTAGACGATGAAATCCGCGGATTTATGGCACTGATGGAATCCGACTACTATTTGCCGGTGAACGTGGGGAATCCGGATGAAGTTACGATGCTCGAGTTGGCAATTGAGATCCGCGAATTGTGCGGGAGCAAGAGCGAGATTGTACATACCCCCCTGCCACCGGATGATCCCAAACAACGGTGCCCGGACATAACGCTCGCAAAAAAACTGCTGAACTGGGAGCCGACGGTTTCGCGGCGTGAAGGATTACGGCGAACGGTTGGTTTTTATCGGAAGAAATTGGGTCTGTTACGTTGAACCATGTGGAATATATCCGGACAGAACAGAACGAGCGGCCACTCACTCCAGGTGGCCGCTCGTTTTCTTTCGCAGGGTTGCAGTCAGTGGGACGCCGTCACAGCGCGATGGTGCCCGAACTGAAGTTGGCTTGGAGTTGCGCGAGCGTGAGTTTGATAAGTCCATCGCTGGAGTTGCCGTCTTTGACGGACGTCCCGTCATAGCCCCAAGGATTGCGAACGGTAAACCACATGGTACCGGAAACATCCTTCATGGCGTCTACGAGCGAATACGCGTGGCTGGCGACAACCGGTGCGCCAGCGACGACGGAACTCTTTGTGCCAATCATAACGGCCTTGCCTGCGTCCAGGGATGAAGTCACCGTGGAGTATAGAGTGGTTCCATTCGCGAGAGACATTGATTTATTCGCCATGCCAAAATCAGTAAGGACCGATCCCATCCACCCCCAGCCCAGTGACGCGTACGTATTAGCACCCGTCCGGAAATAGGCGTAGGCTTTTTCCATGATGGGTGCCCATATGGAGCCATTCGCCTTGGGTTTGGCATACAAGAGGCTGCCCCATGTGGTCTTGCTGAAATCGGCATCAACGCGGACATATTGAGAAACACCATTGCGTTTGAACTGCACCGCGTAGGTGCCATCGCCAAGATCCACCGCGACTTCCTGGAGTTTGGCACTGGACTCATTGGCCAGAGATTGGATGGTGGCGAGAAAATAGCAGTCGCCCACCTGGCCCTGATTGACATCGGTAATGGTGGGACTGATGCCCCAGAGCGAACGGCTGGCCAGATTAAGGGTCAGTCCCGCATCGGTGGGATCTTTCAGGTTCGGTCCATTCAGATTCAAACTGATGTAGTTAGCAGAAGTGGAATCAGAGGTCCACGGCTGGTAGAAACTGGAAACCTTGTGGACGCCGCCATTGGCAATTTCGCTGGCGGAAGCGTTGACGGTGTCAGTCGTATCCGCCCAGAAGGAGGTACTCACGCCATTTCCAACGAGGGTATCAGTGCCGCCGCCAATGGACGTGACGAACGATTTTGCAGAGCCCAGGGCGGCAAGAGTGTCGTTGCCGTTGCCGCCGTACAGCAGGGTGCGGATATTGACGGAGCTATTGACCGTAACTGAGTCGTTGCCATCGCCTCCCCAGATGGCGAGTTCTCCGTAAGTACCCGTGAATCTGGAGGTATTTCCGTTGTGGACGATGGTAAGTGTGCTGCCTGATTGGGAAACGAGTATGGAGTCATTGCCTGTTGTGCCGGTTATGGCCAATTGGGTGAAATTATTGACCGTACGCGCCACGATGGTGACGGGCGTGGTGTTGCCGCTGGGTGTGGGCGTCGGCGTGGGTGTTGGTGCCGGTGTGGGCGTAGGTGTCGGAGTCGGAGTCGGAGTCGGGGGTGGCGTGGGAGTTGGCGTAGGTGTGGGTGTTGGCTTGTACCGATCCCGAAAGCGATCGAAAAATTGCTGAGCGGAGGCGATGTCATTATTTACGGTGACGGTACTGATGGTCATCGCAGAAGTGGAGGCGTCTTGCCATGCTTCAAAGCGATAGCGCCTCGTGCCGTCGATCGTACCGACATCTTGAATGGTCGTCGCGGCAACAGGCGAATCAGGGATGAGGGTGGCAACCGTCGAAAGATTGAGTCGGGACTCGAGGGCTTCAACGGACAAAGTGGCCGTGGATCGTTCAGCCATGTACTGGCACTCCTGCATGGGTGGGGAAGATACTGTCAGGAGAAGAGTCCAATTCAGATGGACTTCTGGCAAATTTGAATGGTGATTTTGTGTGTGATGGGACTTTGGATCGGATGCACAGGGACCGATAACGAGTTACACGAGAAGTTGGGAAATATTTATGGCTCGGTCTATCATGAACAACTATGACGGATGCACAGGACAATTTGTCGGCGAAGGTTGCTGAAAAACGTGGAAAGCGTCACGCATGGCTATTGTCACCGGTGGCATTATTGACGACTGCATTAATGTTGCTCTACTTGATCGTGCGTTTGCCAGCGATCATGGCGATGCCGATATTTGGCGATGAAGCAATCTACCTGCGCTGGGCACAGTTGGCTCGGGAGGGTAACTGGTGGGCATCGCTGGCAGACCCTAAACCACCGCTGCATTTTTGGTTGTTGTCGTTGGTGATAGAGTTGACCCCCGATCCCCTGTGGGGGGCGCGGCTGCTGAGTGTGGGAGTAGGTTTGGTGAGCATACCCTTAGGGATGGGCGTGTGCGGGGAACTCGCTCGGCTTTGGCGAAAGAGAAAACAAGTAAGTAAAAAATCAGAACATTCCTTATTTACTTCCGTACGGCCTCCAATCACCGGAAGAAGTTTGGGGCTGGTCTTCGGGGTACTGATGATTTTCTGCCCCTTCCTGGCGTTCTATCAACGCCTGGCCACGGCAGACGCCATGTTTGTGATGGAAATGCTGGGCGCGGTGGGGCTTAGTTTAAGGTGGGGCCGACAGGTGGCGGCAGGGCAGGACACAAAGCTGATGACGCTGGGCTTGGGCATCGTAATCGGCTTGGCAATGATGACCCGCCAAGGTTTAAGCTATGTGCTTTGGGGGCTGCCGATAACGGCGATGGTCATCAATGGAATGTGGAGCGGACAAGGCAATTTCGCATTTGAAAGACGTATGCTGCGTGGATGGTCACTGATGATCGCAATGGCAATTGCAGCGGCGATCTGGCTTCCTTACCTGACAGCACGCATAGACACTTCGGCGGAAGAAGCGAGAGGAATCGGGATGGAATTGAAACGGCGGGTTCTTTACCAGAGCCAGTTCACCGAGGGGGAAAGCAAGATGGCAATTGCAACGCGGAATGCGAAGCTGACGTTTTTACATTCGTGGGACCAGGACCGAAATAAATCGACTGGAGCGGACACCGGGCTTACAACGCAACCAGGGGATTCGAAATCTACATCACAAGATACCCCCCCACCCGTGCCCGTCAGCGGATGGTTCTGGTTCTATTTGACTCCGGGGATATACCTGTTGGGCATGGTCGGCTTGATTTGGATGGCTGTTCGTCGTGAATGGGCGGTACTGATATTCTTGCTGGTGTGGATAGCCGTAATGCTTGGTCCGGTGGTGGCGTTGGGCAATGTCATCTATTCCCGATATACGCTGGCCGGGGCAATCCCGCTGCTGGTAAGCGGCGCGTATCTACTTGTAGAGCTAGTTGAGGTGGCGTTCACACTGCGTTGGCCGCTGGGGATAGCATGGACAGTTGTAGCGGCTTTTTTTGGCGGCGTGTTGATTATGCCGATTCAAGAGCTTGGTCGGCAGCAGAACAATTGGACCCAGCAAACACTCACCGCGAGGGACCGATATCAATATGTGACGGGATGGCCTGCGGGAAAGGCTGCGATGCGCGCGGTGAACTTCCTAAAAGAAGAGGTCAGCAAGGGCCCCGTGGTGGTAATTACGGATGACGGGTGGGGTACGCCTTCGGATGCAATGTGGGCCTATCTGCGAAGCGAACGGAATGTAAAATTGTATTACGTGACTGGCGCGGAAGAACACGGTATTTTGCGTCAGGCAGATGCAACGGGGACGCGGTTCTTGTTGAAAGCGGACAAATGGAGCTATACGCCAGAAGTTGCCGTAGCAATTGGACCGGAGGAAAGAATTTGGTTTGTCACCCGGGAGGAGGGTGCGAGCCGGTTGGAAGAAAATCTGCGACGTCGGACCCCTTCGCTAATGGCAAAAAAAGTTTTCTTCGGCGTGGGCAATGAAGCAAATCCTGATCGCGTGCTCCTATTTCAGGTGAGATAAAATTAGCGGGATGGAATTATGCTAATGAAACCGTTATTGATAGATTAGAACGTCGAACGTGAGGCATGTATAGATGAAGAAGAAACGGCACCCTTTAGGGCGTATGTCGACGGGCGCAATCGTGCTCCTGGCAGGTTTTTTCGTGACGCTGGGTTGGTTGGGATGCGGATCGGACGAAGAGGAGGGTTCCGACGGCACACCACGTGTCGCATCACGCCCTGTCGAAGCAACCGGTCCAGGGTCTCAGGCGGTCCGGGCGGCAACCGCGGCGAAGAACCTTGCGCCGAATATACCCTCAGACGTTCAGCCTATCGCACCACTCGGGGTTGCAGTCGCGGAAAAAATGTCCGATGGACAGATTTGGGAGCGGTATTCAAATGGGTTGGCATACCAAGTTTTGCGACCTGCGAAAGCCGGGGAAAGCAACGCGCGGGTTGGGCAATCCGTGCGCGTGAGATACGTGGGGACGTTGCCGAATGGGAAGGAATTTGACCGAAATCTGACTGAAGCCGGGCTTCCATTTGTGGTGGGAAAAATTGGACCAGGCGGCGTGATTGCCGGTTGGAATCAGATTGTTACGACGATGAAACCCCGACAGAAGATGCGCGTGTGGATTCCGTCAGAATTGGCCTATGGGAAATCTGGCGCACAAGATCGGATTGGACCCAATCAGGATCTGATTTTTGAGATGGAACTGGTGGAGGTCACGGGGAAAGCTGTGGAATTTCCACCAGCGGAAACAGCTCCATCCACGTTTCCGTCGTCGCCCACAGAAGGGCCGATGGTGCCGCCTGAAGAACCAACGGCGGCCACGCAGGGTGCGCGCTAGTCTTTTTTGCAAGTGAGCGAAGATTATCATGTCAACGTTTGAAGTATCAATATCCAACCACCGTGGCACCCCGGTGTTGAAGCTTGCGGGGGAAGCGCGGCTTTCGATCGAGACCTTGGAGGAGGCCGCACTTCACCTGAAGGCGGAGCGGCCAGCGCTTTTGGTCGTGGATGTTTCCGGTCTGAGCTATATGTCTTCACTGACCATGGGGGCCTTGGTGAAATTGCATCGAGCTATCAATAGTCAAGGTGGCAAGGTCAAATTTGCCGGTGCGCAGCCCCGGATTCAAGAAGTCCTTCAGTATGCGCGGCTGGATACTTTATTTGAGCTCTGCGCCAGCGTTGACGATGCCTTGGGGACACGTGGGGAAGCTACTTAAAAACGCTGAAGTACTCGTCGAAGAAGGCCTGGGTATTAACGGTCGTGCAGACTTGATGAGGACCGTCGGGGGACGGGGTAAAGAGGGTTTTCCCACAGGTTTCAGGATTGGGGTCCAGTGGGATTTCTATGGTGCCCGCGGTGGTGCCGCAGATCGCCGGATTAAAGATCAGCGTGGCCGCAAGGGGATCGTGAAAGACGATTTGCTTGACGTGGGAAAACCAGACTTCAGCGAGTGAAAGAACGACATCGAGCGGCGGACGCGAAGCGAACTTTTCGCGGACGGGGGCTGCGGGCATCGTGCATGGAAGGGTAACATCAAGGCCGACGCTGAGATGGAACGGGGGACGGGCACGATAGGTCATGGCAGCAGCGATGGGATCGACAAAGATGTTCCACTCGCGATTATCTGAGGGGCGCACTTCGGGAGGGGTATGAGCCGTGGGAGACCCTTTGGGGAAGAATGCACCGGCCATCGAGACGAAGCCTTTCAGCAGGCTGGGGATTTCCGGATCGAGTGCGAAGAGCGTGGCGATGTTGGCAAGGGGGCCGATGCTGAGGAGGGTGATCTCGCCGGGGCGTGAGCGGATGGTTTTGCGAAGGAAAGGGATGGCGGAATTTTTGGGCCAGTCGAGGCGATGAGGATTGTCTTTGATGGCGGCGTATTGGGGGACGTTTGGCTGGCCTTTCCCCAGGAGAAGAACGTCGGAGATGCCGGTGTGAATGGGGATGTCGGCGCGGTCGGCGCGGGCGCAGATCGCCTGAGCGCAGGCGGCGCGTTGGGCGACGATGCCGGAGACGGTGGTGATGCCGACGAGTTCGCAGCGTGGTTGTCGAAGGAGGTAGGCGAGGGCAACGGCGTCATCGATGTCGGAACCAATGTCGGTATCGAGGAGTATGGGGATGCGCTCGGACATATTATTCGCCCTTTTCAGTAAGACAAAGGAGGTTTAAATTTCGGATTTCTCTTCTTCTTCAATGACCGTTTCGTCAAGGGCGGATAGCTTACCTACGCGAAGAAGTTGGGGCCAGATCGTTGCGATTCCTCCGACCACGAGTATGGTCCCAACCCCGCCGGCGGCGACGGCGACCATGGGGCCGAGGACTGCGCCGAGGAAGAATTTTCCGATGGCGGCGGTGGTGCCGGATTCGAAAGCTCCCAGTTCGTTGGACGAGGAGATGAAGACGGAATTGACGGCGTTGACGCGGCCGCGCATGAAATCGGGTGTACGTAGTTGGACGAGGGTGTGGCGGACGACGACGGAAATATTGTCGAAAATGCCGGTGAAGAAAAGTGCGATGAGCGAAAGCCAAAAATAGGTGGAAAGGCCGAAGATGATGGTGGCGACACCGAAGCCGACGACGGCGAGCAGCATGTTTCGTCCGGCGTGTTTCATGGGAGGCGAATGGGCGAGAATAAGGGCCATGAGGACTGCACCGACGGAGGGGGCGGCTCGGAGCATGCCGAGGCCCAGGGGGCCGACGTGGAGAATATCTTCCGCGAAGGCGGGGAGGAGGGCAGTGGCTCCGCCGAGGAGGACGGCGAACATGTCGAGGGAAATTGTGCCGAGGATGATTTTGTCTTTGTAGACAAAGCGAACTCCCGCGAGGAGAGACTTGATTGAAACGGGTTGTTTGGGGCGGGGGACGTGAGTGAGGGTGATGGTGCTGAAGTTGATCCATTGGATGAATTGGGCAAGGGCGTTGAAGGCGTAGATCGAGGCGTAGGTCCAGAGGGAGCCTTTGTCGTTGAGGAGGAATAAAGTCATGACGGTGCCGGAGAGGAGGGGGCCGGCGACGTTGGTGACTTCGAACATGCTGGAGTTCCAGGTGACGGCGTTGGAGAAGTGACGGGGAGGAACGAGCATGGGCATGAGGGATTGTTTGGCGGGTTGATTGAAACTGCGGACGACGCCGTTGATGAGAAGCAGAACGAACATGATGGGAACATGAGGGTCGTCGAAGTGGGAGTTGGTTTCGCCGAAGAGATGGGCGATGCTGGCGAGGGCGTTGTTGAGTGGTAAGATCCAGGTGAACTGGGCGTGGGCGGTGGAGTGGTAGGAGGAGAAGGCCATGAGGGAACTGCTGAGGATCAGGAGAACGGAGACGCTGAGGATGAGGGCTTTGCGGTTGACGCGGTCGATGATGTGGCCGGTGAGGAGAGCGAGGGTGATGATGGGAAGGACTTGGGCGAGGCCGACGAGGCCGAGGGCGACGAGAGAGTTGGTGCGTGCGTAGAGTTCCCAGCCGATGGCGACGGAGGCCATTTGCATGCCCAACATGCCCAAGGCATTGCCGATGAAGTAGCGGCGGTAGTTGGGGATGCGCAATGCGGCGTAGGGGTCGTGGGGCTCGGAGGATGGCGGGGTATTGATTTGTAAATTCATGACTGTTGAGCATATTGTAGCGGAAGTAGTTCTTGATGCGAGGTGTGCGATGGATTTGCAGGTCGGAAAACTGGTGAGCATCCAAACGGGGCGGGTACGGGTGATGAAGATGCCGGAAGGTGTGCGGACAGATTATGGAAACGCTCATTGGCGAAGCGGCATTTTTAAGAATCTGGTGGAAGGGCCGGTGAAGGTTGGAACGTATCGAATGGAAGGGGATGAACAGGCGGATCACGACAATCACGGCGGGGTGGACAATGTGGTGCTGGCGTATGATGTGGGACACTATCCGCTTTGGCGGGAGGAGTTGGGGAAACCGGAAATGGAATACGGGGCGTTTGGGGAAAACTTCTCGGTGGAAGGATTCAGCGATGAGAATGTGTGCATTGGGGATATATGGAAAGTTGGGAACGAGTTGCGATTGCAGGTGACGCAGGCGCGGCAACCTTGTTCCAAGCTGGCGCGGCGGTTGGAAACGCCGCTGATCGTGAAACTGGTGAGGGAGCGGGGCTGGGGTGGGTGGTATTTGCGGGTGTTGAATGAAGGGGTGGCGGAAGCGGGGATGGGGATTGATTTGGAGTCGCGGGTTCATCCGGAATGGACGGTGAGTAAGGCGGTGCAGGTGATGTATCGGCGGAAGCAAGACCGGGCGAAGGCGGCGGAATTGGCGGCGCTTCCAGAGCTGAGTACACGTTGGAAGAATGAACTGCTTAGCTTGGAGGCATAATTCCGTCGTTGCCATTGTCTGTTTCCCCCCCATTTGATCGCGATCATTTCCTGAAGAAGGTTTTGCCACGGATTTGGGCCTTGCTGAGGCGGTTGTGGACGTAGAGGGATTCGAGGAGGAATTCTCCGGCGGAGACGAGGGCTGCGGGATCTTTGGAATCGAGGTCGAGTTCCTGGGCGAACTCGACCATGGCCTGGCGGAGGCCTTTGACGCAGGTGAGATTTTCCAGGAGGGTGGTGGTGGGGACTTCATCGCCGACTTGCAGTGAGAGGCCGCCCTTGAATTGAAGGGCGATTTCATCGTACGTGTTGAAGTCGGCGTGTTTGTCGAAGACGGACTTGATGGCTTCGCCGAGGATGGCGGTGATGAGTTTGTCTTCGGCGGAGCCTTCGTCAGCGAGCATGAGTTCAATTTTGCCGCGGCTGCTGGCATGGATGAAGGCGAGATCATCGATGCGGGCGACGGTGGCGGTTTCGTGGAGGAGAAGGGCGCGGCGCTCGGCGGAGGAGACGACATTTTCGGCGTTGGCGATGGAGCAGCGGACGGAAACGCCGGAGGCTTGGTTGATGTGCGGGCTGGTGCGGGCGAGGCGGACGAATTCTTCGAGGATGTTGTGGATGTAGGTGGGGACGTGGACGGAAATGCCGCTGTCTCTTTGAAGCCAGGCATTTTGTTTGACGATATCGATGCCTTCCTGGGGATTTTGCGGGTAGTGCGTGCGGATGACGGAGCCGATGCGGTCTTTGAGGGGGGTGACGATGCGGCCGCGGTTGGTGTAGTCTTCGGGGTTGGCGGAGAAGACCATGCAAACATCGAGGTTGAGGCGGATGGGGTAGCCGCGGATTTGGATGTCGCGTTCTTCGAGGACGTTGAAGAGGCCGACTTGGATTTTGGGGGCGAGGTCGGGGAGTTCATTGAGGGCGAAGATGCCGCGGTTGGTGCGGGGGATGAGGCCGAAGTGCATGGTGGATTCATCGGAGAGGTAGCGTCCCTGGGCGTGTTTGACGAGGTCGATTTCGCCGATGAGGTCGGCGATGGTGACGTCGGGGGTGGCGAGTTTTTCGTGGTAGCGGGTGGAGCGGTGGATCCATTCGACGGGGGTTTCGTCGCCCCCTCCCGGATTTTCGGCGATGAGATTTTTGCCGTAGGAGGAAATGGGGTTGAGGGGGTCGTCGTTGATTTCACTGCCGGCAATGACGGGGAGCCATTCGTCGAGGAGGTCGGGGAGCATGCGGAGGATGCGGGTTTTGGCTTGGCCGCGGAGGCCGAGGAAGAGGATGTCGTGCTTGGAGAGGATGGCGTGGATGAGCTGGGGGATGACGGTGTCGCGGTAGCCGATGATTCCGGGGAAGAGGGAATCGGTGTCGCCTTTTTGGAGGTGGGCGATGACGTTTTTGCGGAGTTCATCTTTGATGGGGAGTGATTTGTAACCGGAAGCTTTGAGTTGGCCGAGGGTGCGGGGGGCGGGTGGGTGGGAAGTGGGCATTGGTGAACCTCGGTTAAGGGTTTTGTGAATGAGGAAGTGTAGGTAGGGTTCAGGGCAATTTCATCTTTCGCGGGGGATCGGGGCAAAGTTTGGGAATGGGGGTGAGTTTTTGCGGTTGGGTGATTGGGCGGTGCGAAAAAATCAATGTTTATGGGTTGACCGCCACGGTGGCGGAGTGATTGGATCAATGAAATCAAGTAGACCGCCACATTTTTGGCGATGTTGAGCAAAACCGAGGGGGTAGTTGCGGGGAGATGCGAAGGGAGGCGGCGCAAGGAGGGGGAGTGATTGGCGTGGGAGGCTGGGATGGGAAATGTCATAAATGAGTCCTCTCACTGTAGGGGCGAGATACGAATTTTGGGCGCACAGGCGGAGTGCTGGAGGGAGGTAAGTCGTTGGGTGGATGGAGGTTGGGGACGTTTTATTTCGGTGGTGACGCGCAGGATTGGAGGGGTTTTTACGCATATAGGGGTAGAGAGGGAGAATGGAGTACGAGGTCGCTTGGGATGACGAACAAGCAGACCCCGGGGGCATTTGGATAGTGGGGTGGCGGGAGTCAATCGATGGCGGGCGACGGCGTCACCCTGCCGGGTGTCGTTACTGGGGGTGGTGGGGGTCTGGGGTGAGCCGAAAGGGACGATTTTTTGTTGACACCGCGATCGACGTCTGTTGTTTCTGAATGGACAGAAAATGGAGATTTGGATGAAATTGACGGCGACGACAGAGAAGTTTGTTTTGCATTGGGGGGAGATGGGGACGAAGTGGGGGATTCATCGGACAGTGGCGGTTTTACGGGAGTGCGTATCGGGGGCGAGGCAGGAGGGGGATCCGGCGGTGACGAAGAGGTTGCGCGAGTTGTGTGAGTTTGTGGAGCTGATGAGCGGGTGGTATGGGCAGATGCGGAAGCTGCCGCCGAGCGGGTGGAAGAGTGTGGCGAATATGGGTGGGAGTGTGGGGAAGTTGTTGGGGTTGAAGAGGTGATTAAATTAACCACGAAGACAGCGAAATTTTTGTGCGGGGTTTATTTATGAGGGGTCGAGGGGGGATTTGGAGTTTGAGATTTGGGACGACGACGACGAGACTCAGATTAGGCCGGAGCGTTTGCGGAGGGTCCATTCAAGGGTGAGGAGGAGGGCGAAGAGGGCGAAGAAGAGCCAGTGGGCGTGGTAGGTGCCGGGGTCGTCGGGGCTGGTGAAGAGGCCGATTTGTTTTTGCAGGGTGAGGGTTTGCTGGATGTCGGGGAGGTGTGCGGCGAGGACGTCGGCGTAGGGTGCGAGGACGGTGAAGCCGTTGCCGGCGCGGGTGATGCGGGTGAGTTGGGCGAGGTCAGTGTTGGTGTTGCGTTGTTCGAGATTGAGTTGAGGGGAGATTTTGATGAGGAGGGAGCGTTGGATGACGGTGGGGTCGGAATCGAGGAGGCGGTCGGTTTCGGGGCTTTGGAGGGAAATTTCGAGATCGCCGGGAGAAAGGCCGCCGAGGGTGCCGCGGTAGTAGCCGGGGGCATCGGGGGATTCGGAGAGGGAGGCGGTGGCGAGGATGGGGGTGGGCGGCGCGGAGGGGGCGGTGGGTGCGAAGCGGGCGGTGGCGCTGATGGCGAGGCCGGTGTAGGGGGTGAGATCTTCCTTGAGGATTTTGGCGGTGATGGTGACGGGTTCGCCCTGGGCGTAGCGGGCGCGGGAGGCGCCGAAGCGGACGAATTTTCCACCGGCGGGGAGTTCGGAGCCGACGGCCCAGCGGACGACCTGTCCCCAGAAGCGGTCGTGGATATTATGTCCCTGGACCTGGCGGAGGCGCCAAGATTGATCAGAGGCGAGGTGAAGGGATTTGCCGAGGCCGATGTTAAGGGAGGAGAGGAGGGAGTTGCGGCGTGCGGCGGCGAGGGAGCCGGGAGGTGGTGCCGGGGGGGCGAGGTTGTTGTCGGGGCGGCGGGAGGGGTCGAGCTCGGAGAAGGACCAGATGACGGAGGCCGAGGGTTTGGCTTGGGTGAAAGGGCTGTGCCAATACCAGGCGGGGGTGGCGGACCAGAGGGAGGTGTTGGAGGCGGCATCGAGGCCGAGTTGGCCGAGGAGGGAGACGTGGCCTTCGGGGGCGAGGTGGATGCGGAAGCCTTCTTTGGCATGGCGGGTGATCTGGTCGGTGGTGAATTGCGAGGCTTCGGTGACGGGGAGGAGATCGGAGAGGGGCGTGCGGGCGTAGGCGGCGGGCATTTGGCGTTCGCCGGCGATGGTGATGAGGGTGGCGCCTTTGTCGCGGACGGAGGCGGCGATGAATTGTTGTTGCTCGGGGGTGAAGGTGGAGGGCGGTACGTCGCCGATGATGAGGAAATCGAAGGCTTGCCATTCTTCAAGCGTTTGAGGGAGGAGTTGGGCTTCGGGGCGGGGATTGTTGGGGGAGGCTTTGACGGGCGGCGGGGAAGCGATGCCGGCGATTTTTGCGGGGTTGAGGAGGATGGTTTGGGTTTTGAGGCGGGAGTCGCGCTCGAGAAAGGTGGCGAGGTAGCGGAATTCCCAGCGGGGGCGGTCATCGATGAGGAGGGCGAAGAGTTTGTCTCTGCGGGTGGTGACGCGGAAGGATTGGCGATTGTTGGCGAGGTTGGATTCGCCGAGGGCGGGGACGGCGCGGATCTCGTATTCGAAGGAAGCGGAGGGAGCGGAGGCGGTGGGCGGGACGGGGGGCTTGTCGATGAAGGTGACAGGTTCGACGGATTGAGCGGAGGTGACGGCGAGGGTTTCGGAGCTGACGACGACGCCGGCGCGGAGGAGTTCGACGCGGATTTTCTGATTTTGCAGGCCGTCGAGGCGGATGAGGGCGCGTGCGGTGAGGGTGTCATCGCGGTAGATCCAATCGGGGGCATCGACTTGTTCGACGGCGGCATCGGGGGAGACGAGGGCGGAGCCGACGAGGATGCCGTAGACGCGGACGCCGCGGGCGGCGAGGAGGCGGGCGGTTTCGGCGGGATCGCCGGGGAGGTTGTGTCGGCCATCGGTGAGGAGGATGACGGAGGCGGGTTCATCGGGGGCGAGTTGTTCGGAGACGAGTTGGAGTGCGGCGGCGATGCTGGTGGAGCCGGAATTTGTGAGCCCCCCCACTGCCTGGCCGGGGGCGGAGGGGATGTTGGCGGAGGTGGGCGGGGATGGAGAAATGCTGAGGGCGGGGGATTGCGGGCGGGCGTTGAGGGTTTGCTTGAGGATGTCGCCGAAGGTGGAGACGTCGACGGTGCCGGTGGCCTGGGCGGAATCGGCGAAGCCGGCGAGGCGGGTGCGGTATTTTTCAGGGAGGCTGCGGAAGAGGGGTTGGGGGCGGTTTTCGGAAGCGGTGAGGGCAAGGAAGGCGAGTTCAGAGCGGGGGACTTTGGTGACGCGGGAGAGGCCGGAGGAGAGGGAGGAATCGGCGGAATGCGTGCGGAGGAAGGCGGTATCGGCGGCGAGGGCGAGGGCGGAGATTTCACGAGAGGCGAGGGTGAGATTGGCTTGAATGGTGGGCCAATTGATGGCGTCGGAGGCTTCGTGGAGGGTGTTTTTTTTGCGGGCGGCGACGATGCCGGCGCGGAGGAGGGCGGCGGCGCGGTCGATTTTTTCGACGAGGGGGGCGGAGTCTTTCTGGAGTGCGGGATCGGCCTTGATGAGCTTGACGATGGCGTCGGCTTGATCGGTCCAGGGGGTGAGGGTGTCAAGAAAGGCGTTGATTTGGCGGGCTTGAAGGGCGGGGTTGGAAGTATCGGGGACGGTAGAGAGTTGGGGGGAGAGATTGGCGAAAGAATCTTCGAGGGCGGCGACGTGGGCGGTGAGGAGGTCAGGGCGACCGGAGGTTTCGCGGAGGGAGGAGGAGAGATGGCCGAGGGCGTCGGCCCAGTGGAGTTTTTCACGTGGGGAGGATTGGGGATCGAGGGAATGCATGGAGAGGGAGTGATCGGCGAGGATCCAGAGGGTGCCAGCGTTTTTGCGGGTGGTGGTGTATTGCAGGGAGGGCTGAAGAAGGAGTAGGGCGATCAAGAGGAGGAGGGAGATGCGGATGGTGGTGAGGGTGATGACGGCGGGGCGGGAGGCGAGTTTGCGTTGTTCGCGGTAGAGATAGATAACTAGTAGGATTGCGAGGAGTGCGGAGGGGATGAGGACGTACCAGGGGAGGGCGGGGGAGAAGGTGAGGGATGTGGATTGAGCGAGGGTGATCATCGGGGCACCCCGCGGGCGACGAGGCCGGATTCGGCAGCGTTGATGGTGGTTTGGATACGGACGAGGCGACGAGTCATGAAAAGTTCGGTGATGAGGAGGGCGAAGAGGAGGAGGAGCGGGAGGGCGTAGAGTTCGGTGCCGACGGGACGGGCGGCGAGGATTTTGGGAAGGGTTTCGGGGGTGAGTTGAGCGGTGAGGTAATTGTGTTCGCGGAGCCAGGCGGTGTCGGTGTTAGATAGAGTCGTGGGGTCTTGTTCGCGGGGGTCGAGGGAGACGGAATAGTAGACGGGTTGGGGG
>JBBRWV010000067.1:0-20349 GCA_038248985.1 Phycisphaerae bacterium | reverse complement strand
TTCGATCCCGCACTGCAAAACACCCCCTCCCTCGGCTTCGTCCGCAAAACCAACAACGCCGGCGGCCTCGAAGGCGGCATGACCAACGGTCAGCCCATCGTCGTCCGCGGCGCCATGAAACCCATCAGCACTCTCGGCAAACCCCTCGCCTCCGTCGACCTCCGCACCCACGAAAAATCCGCCGCCGGCTGGGAACGCTCCGACATCTCCGCCATCTCCGCCGCCGGCGTCGTTATGGAAAACGTCATCGCCTTCGAAATCGCCCGCGCCCTCATCGAAAAATTCGCCGGCGACTCCCTCACCGAGATGCGCGACAACTACCGCCGCTACCTCGAAGCCGCACGCAATCTCCCTTCGCAGTCCCCCTGATCCACCTCAAATCCCCGCCAACTGCTTCACCAACTCCCGCACCGGCGTCTGCACCGCCGTAAAGATCGGCGTATCCCGTTCCGTGTACTTGCTCCCTTCACTCTCCCGCAGTTCCTGCACCAGGTCCAGAAAATCCCCCGGCTCTTCCGTCTCAAACGCCACCACAAATTCCTGGTCGTCCAGCCCAAACGAATACGTCGTGTTCAGCCGCACGCTCTGATATTTCGTCCCGATCTCAATATGCTCATCCATGATCCCCTGCCGCGTTGTCTTGTGCAGCAGATACCACTCGCGCTTCTTCACAAACGGATACACAAACACATACTTGTGCTTGCCCGGCCGAATCACCGTCCGCGATTCATCGTGCGACGGGTCCAGCTTATCAATGTAAGTCGACCGCTTCGTCTGCGCCAAATACGAATACGGCGTCTCCAGATATCCCGCGATCGGCAACCGATTAATCGCCGCATGAAATGCCTGAATATCCCCCAGCTCAAACGCAATCCGCCAGAACATCAAATCCGTATCCGCCCGCGTCCCCACCGTCGAATACGTCAGCAATATCATCTTTTGCCGGTCCACTCCCTCCACCAGCGCCGCAAATTCCTCCAGCATCGCCCGTTGCTGCTCGATCGGCAGCCGCCGAAACTCACTCTGCAACTTGTAAAAAACAAACGAAACATATTGCCGCCGCAACGCCGGCTTCGCACTTGCGGACGCCTGCGCGCTCGGCACCGGCCGCCTATGGCCAACCGCAGCAGTGGGGGGGGGAACGGGACTCTGAATCGGCGAACCGGCATCGGCCATGTCTGAGACTCCAAAAATTTCGATATTCTAGGAACTTTCTATTTTGTCCGCACGCCGTCACATTGTAAAATCTCCGTTCCAAATATCATCACTGCGAATCACAGCGCTGAAACCGCCCATATATCCGATACTCACTTATCTAATCCTTCAAACCTTTCTTTTGTCCTTTTAAAGGAGCCACCCACAATGCCTCGTCTATTCAAAAAAACCATCCTCACTCTCGGTCTCGCCCTGTCCATCAGCCTCCTCGCAGGCTGCAACGGCGCTCGTTCAGTTGCTTGGGAGGCCCGCGACAAAAGCAGCACCGGCTTCCTCGTCAAATCCCTCAAGTTTGAAAATTCCGACCAAACCTACGCCCTCTTCGTCCCCCACTCCTACTCACCCACCAAAAAATATCCTGTCATTGTCTTCCTCCACGGAGTCGGCGAAGGCGGCAACGATGCCAAAGGTCCTCTTCACGTCGGGCTCGCCCCATTCGTCTTTGATCAGCAATCCACCTTCCCTTTCATCGTGATCTTCCCGCAGTCCGGTGGTGGCAGTTGGAAAGAAGATTCCTCTAACGCCCGCGAAGTCATCGCCGTCTTCGAACAGGTCAAGAAAGATTACTCCGTCGACGATGGCTGCGTCACCCTCACCGGCCTCTCCACCGGTGGCTACGGGACATGGGCCATCGGCGCCACCTACAAACAATACTTCTCCGCTCTCGTCCCCATGGGCTCCTCCGCCAATCCTGAAAAATTCGCACCCCAGCTCACGGACATGCCCATCCGCTCCTATCACAACTTCGGCGATCCCTTCGCCGGTGAATGGAACGACTCCAACATGGCCGAAAAAGTCAACGCCCTCGGAGGCAAAGTTCAGTACACCCGGACCAATGGCGGCGGACACGATTGCTGGTCCGGCGTTTACGGCGGAACCGAACTCTTCGATTGGATGCGCTCCCAACGCAAACGCGCCATAGCCGCATCTCCCTCCGCCCCCGCAAAATCCGTCAGCGCCGCCCCGGTCGCCCCTGCGGTCGCCCCCCTCAAAACCGTCGTCGCCCCCGCCGCCGCTTCCGTGAAGCCCGCAGCCGTCCCGGCCAAGTCCCGCTCCGATGATCAGGCCCTCGTCCCCACTGTCTACTAAAATATCCCCCTCCCTAATTCTCGAAGCCCGTGGATCTCCCATCCACGGGCTTTTCTTTTGGCTCATCCCTTCTGTAAGGTCCCCTTCCCCACCAACACCCGCGCCGCCCCCAACGCCTCCTCCCGGCTCAAAAATTCCATCTCCAATTGTCGGTCATACAACCCATCCAGCCACTTCCGAAACCCCGGCCCCGGCCGCGCCCCCAACCCTATCAAATCCTCCCCCGTCACCCACGGCTCAATCCCTACCCCCTCCTTCCGCAAAACCTCCACCCGCGCCCGCATCTCCGCATTCTCCCCCTCGCACGCCTCATACAACCCCACCAGAGACCCCCATCGCCCATCCGCCATCACCCGCTTCATCACCGCCCGGCCGTTCGTCCGCCAACTCCGCAAAACAGGCAGTTTCTCCGCCATCCATCCAAACTCCCCCGTTTCCTCATTGCTTAAGATCAACCGTTCCCGCAACCGCCCCGTCATCTTCATCCAGTCCACCTCCACCCCCTCCAGCCAATCCCGCAGCATCACCTGTAGCGCCACAATCCAACTCAACCCGGTTCCCAATTTCCCCAATCGACGCCACTCCCCGCCTCCCTTCGATTGCCCCGCATACGCCGGGAAAATCACCTCCAGCATCCCATACTCCGCCAACTCCCGCGCCGCCTCCACCGCTCGCCCCACCGCAAAAATCATCCGCAGTTCCTCCCCCACGCGCTCCCGGCTCAACATCTCAATCCCCCCCCGATGTTCCCGCATCGCCGCTCCCGTCGCCCCTTCAATCGTAAACCCCAGCTTCACCGAAAAACGCACCGCCCGCAGGATCCGCAAATAATCCTCCCCAAACCGTTTCCCCGCCTCCCCAATCGCCCGCAATTGTTTCCCCTCAATATCCGCCACCCCTCCCACAAAATCAAAAAGCCGTTCCGCCACCGGATCAAAAAACAACCCGTTGCATGTAAAGTCCCGCCGCCGCGCATCTTCCTCTGCATTCGTAAACCGCACCGAATCCGGCCGCCGCCCATCCGTATACGTCCCATCCGCCCGAAACGTCGCCACCTCCACTGTCTCCCGCTGCTCCCGCACCAGCACCACCCCAAACGCCGCGCCCACCTTCTGCGACCGCGGAAAAATCCGCAGCACTTCCTCCGGCTTCGCCGAAGTCGCCACATCAAAATCCGCCGGCACCCGCCCCATCAGCCGATCACGCACGCATCCCCCCGCAAAATAGGCCGTGTGCCCCGCCCCCTGCAGCGCCCGCACAATCCGCAGCGCCAAGCCTTCCGATGATTCCATCTTGCTCATTATCGAATTGTACAACCAACCGCCCACGTCGGTTATTTCTGCACGAACATTATCCCACGCTGCTTCTGCGCCTGCGGAATCTGATCCTGCAGATACTTGTACACTTTCCGCGCCCGCGGAATCTGGTACAGCAGCAACTCCGGATTCGATGGATCATTCGACTTGATCGCCACCGTCCCTATCCCCAGCACCCGTTGCACGATCCCCTGCCGCAACTCCAAATCCGTAATCCTATAAATCTCCAACGTGTCTATCGACTTCGCAAAAATCCCCACCTCCGTCTCAATCCGCGACGGCTTGATGATGCACCGGCTGTTCCGCACCGACAAGTAAAAGAACCACGCAATAAACGCCAGCAACACAAAACTCCCCGTTACCCCCACCGCCGCATACACCTTCAACGGCTCAATAAAAATCAGCGCCGCCGCAATCACCAAAAACACCGTCAGCAAAATCAAATATTTCCAGAAGTTGTCCCACTGCGATACCGACAAATCAAAAACCGGGTCCGCGCTGTCCGGCTGCAACGGCGTCGCCGCCTCCCCCGGCACCGCCTGCTCCCGATCCAAATATTCCCCGCAATGCTTGCACTTCCTGGCAATCGCCAAAATCTGCTCGCCGCACGCCGGGCACCGCTTCGTCGTATCCACTTGAACCCGCGCCTCCGCCACCGGCTTGGCCGCTCCCCCCTCGGCCGCACTCTCTCCCGGTCCTTCGCCCACCGCCGTCAACGGGATCAACGCCCGGTTGCACGCCGGACACGTGACGTGCCGCCCCACCTGCTCCTGGCTGATATGAAATCGTGTCCCGCATACGCATGTAACCTGGTAGTTCATATCTCCATTGTCGCAGATGCACGCCATTTGTGAAGTACTCCGCATAATCCACCCCACCACCTCCTCCCACTTCTCCCAGAAAAACCTTCCCCTCCCCCCTCCCTTGCGGTATCTTCCCTCCACACCTCAAACTCGGAGCCATTCACATGTCAAACCCTCTCCATCCTCACCATGAGGACCACCCCGATATCATCAGCCGCAACGCCCGCCAGGGACTCATCCTCTTCCTCATCTACTTCGCCCTCTACGGCGGCTTCATCGCCCTCAACATCTTCCGCCCCGCCTGGCTCTCCGAAACCTCCATCCCCCTCGGCGACTACGAAATCTCCCTCGGCGGCCCCAACATCGCCATCGTCTACGGCGTCGCCCTCATCTTCGCCGCACTCTTCCTCGCCCTCATCTACATGCGCCTCACCAAAACCCCCCGATCGTAATCACTGGAACCCCCAACCCGCTCCCCCTGCAGCTTGATTCTTGAAACGTGAGTCTTGAAATATTTTGACCCCTGACCCCTGGCCCCTCAGGAATTATCCATGATCTACTCCTTCTCTCTCACTGCCATGCTCGTCTTCTCCTCCTTCGTCGGCACCGTCCTCGGCCTCTCCATCTACCTCGGACGCAAAGCCAAATCCTCCCAAGGCTACTTCGCCGCCCACGGGCAAATCCACTGGTTCGTCAACGGCGTCGCCTTCGCCGGCGATTACCTCTCCGCCGCCTCCTTCCTCGGCATCTGCGGCATGATCGCCTTCTACGGCTATGACGGTTTCCTTTACTCCATCGGCTTCCTCGCCGGATGGGTCGTCGCTCTCTTCGTCATCGCTGAACCCATCAAACGCCTCGGCAAATACACCTTCGCCGACGCCCTCGACGCCCGCTTCAACTCCCGCGGCATCAAACTCGCCGCCGCCATCTCCACCCTCGTCGTCTCCATCTTCTACCTCATCCCCCAGATGGTCGGCGCCGGCGCACTCATCAAGCCCCTCCTCGGCATTCCCGAATTCCACCTCGCCGGACTCACCATCCCTCCCTTCTCCTCCGGCGTCATCATCGTCGGCCTCGTCGTCACCCTCATCGTCGTCACCGCCGGCATGGTCTCCACCACCTGGGTCCAATTCATCAAAGGCTCCATGCTCGTCCTCTTCTGCGGCGTACTCACCCTCATGATCCTCCACCGCGGTATCTCCACCAACCCCAACTACACCGGCACCTTCCACGCCCCCCGCACCATCGCCGCCCCCGCCGCCGAAATCCTCGAAAACCCTGCCCAATACAAAATCCTCCCCGAAACCGGCCCCTGGAAAAATAAACCCTACGTCCGCGTCCAGGAAGTCGCCACCGGCAACGTCCGCGTCTGGAAAAAAACCGGCCAGATCAACGGCTTCCCCATGATTCTCTCCAACCTCAGCGAAACCCAAACCCTCATCGAACTCCCCGACGGCAAACGCCTCGTCAATGGCCAACCCCAGGGCCACGCCTCAGGACAATCCGACTTCTTCACCATCGGCAGCGTCTCCCGCCTCGCCGCTCATGACAACCCCGAAACCCTCGAGGATGAAAGCCAAAACTCCGGCCCCCTTGGCCCCCTCCAATACCTCACCACTCTGCAAAACAGCCAGGTCCTCCTCTGGAAATCTGAAAAAACCTTCACCGACACCGACGGCTCCAAAGTCACCATCTACTACCCCCAGGCCACCCCCGGCACCGACGTCATGGTCCCCGGCAACGCCCCCATGTTCGCCGCCATCAAATCCGAGCGCTGGCAGGACAAAGCCAACCTCGTCTCCCTCATGCTCGCCCTCTTCTGCGGCACCGCCGCCCTCCCCCACATCCTCATCCGCTACTACACCGTCAAAGACCAGGCCTCCGCTCGTAAATCCACCATCGTCGGCATCGCCTCCATCGGCCTCTTCTACATCCTCACCCTCTACCTCGGCCTCGGTGCCATGACCTCCGGCACCCTCGACCCCACCAACTCCAACATGGCCGCTCCTCTCCTCGCCAAATCCTTCGGCGAACTCCCCTTCGCCATCATCTCCGCCATCGCCTTCACCACCGTCCTCGGCACCGTCTCCGGACTCATCCTCGCCGCCTCCGGTGCCGTCGCCCGCGATCTCATGCTCAATGTCCTCCGCATGAATATCAACGATCACCAAACCGTCCAAGCCGCCAAAGTCACCGCCATGGTCGTCGGCCTCATCGCCATCGTCCTCGGCATCCTCTTCGAAAAAATGAACGTCTCCTTCCTCGTCGGATGGGCCTTCAACATCGCCGCCTCCGCCAACCTCCCCGCCATCGTCATGCTCCTCTTCTGGCCCCGCACCACCAAAAAAGGCATCACCGCCTCCATCATCGTCGGCATGGTCAGCAGTCTCGGCTGGATACTCCTCTCCGCCGACGCCTACAAAGACATCTACGGCCTCGACCCCAAACTCTCCCTCGTCCCCTTCAACCAGCCCGGCCTCGTAACCATCCCCCTCAGCTTCCTCGTCCTCATCGTCGTCAGCCTCATCACCCGCCGCACCACCGACGAAGATCGCGCCAACTTCGCCCGCTGACACGCGGCGTCAATTGGCGCGACCCTTCCCCCGCATCCCCCGGCCCTCACGCCTTAACCCTCACCACTGCACTCCCCTTCCCCGCCTTATCCACCGAAAATGCCACCTTCTCCCGTTTCACCTGCACCTCATGTGCCCCCAAAAATCCCGCAAATTCCACCACCCCCTTCGCATCCGTCATCAGCTTCTGCTCCGGTGTCCACCAATCCTTCTTGATCAGCTTGTACAATTCCTCATACGCTGGCTTTGGTGACATATCCTTCCGCACCAGCCCCGCTGGCGCACCCAACCACGCCCCTTCATCCGCAAAATCCCACCACGTAATCCCCGCCACCGCCGGATGCGAAAACAGCAGCCGGTAAAAATCCCGCACCTGCTTCGCCTGCAACTCCTCCCCCTCCGCCGTGCTGAACCAATCCGTCCGCGTCAAAGCCCAACTGTGATCCTTCTGCAATATCCCCGACAAAATCGTCAGCTCTGAAAAATGCAGCGGCCTGCCAAACTTCGCATACTGCTCGCACACCTTCCACGCCCGCTCCAAACCCCAGTACCCCTTGTGCATGTGCGACTGAATCCCCACCACGTCCACCGCCGCCTTCGCCGCCAAACTCTCCCGCACCAGCTTCGCATACAGCGGTGTCGGGTCGCAATCATTCAGCACCAGCGTCGCCTTAGGATTCGCCTTGCGCGCCAGCCCATACGCTTCCTTCACGATACCCACCCGCCCCATCTTCCGCGTCAACTTCGCCACCGGATGCTGCCCCTTCAAATGCCCCGGTGCCCAGCACGTCTCGTTCGTCACATCCCAAATATCAATCAGCCCCGCGAATTCCTTCACCTCCCGCGTCACCCGCTCCAACTGCAGCCGCTTAAACTCCGCAAATGACTTCGTCGCCGACCACTCCGGAATCGTCTGGTGATACACCAGCGTGTGCCCCTTCACCCGAATGTCATGCGCCACGCACCACGTTGCCATTTCCTTCAACCGCGCCGCCTGCGTCTGCCCCTCCTCCCTTTCATACCCGCTCCAATAAAACGGCACCGTCGCATAGTTTAGCAACTCCGCAAACCGCTTCTGAAACCCCTCCTCCAGCGCCGGCGTGCTCAGCTTCTTCAGCGGAAAAATGTTGCACCCAAACAGAAACGCATGATTCGTCTGCCGAATCGTCACCGCCTGATTCGCCAGCGGTACACCCTTCGCCGTCTTGATCGTCAGCCGCGTCGTGGCCGTCCGATGCTTCTGGATACGCTTTTCAATCTGTTGATCCGACGCCGCTTCAAGAATTGCCGATGACATTTTCGCTCCAAAAAGTGTTGACGTCTGCCCAAAGCAGGTAAAGTGTAACGTCCCACGGGCCTTCTTATTGATGCCCATAATCTCATGCCCAACTCCGGAACTTACCACCTGCCTCACACGTCTATAAATAGGGCTAAACGCCATTATGGAGATTTACCCCAATGCTGCAAAAAACCAATCGACACATACGTAACCGCCTGCCCGCCGGCCTCCTCCTCCTCTCCATCACCGGATTCGGGGCCCTCCTCTCCTCCCACGCTGAAACCCCGTTGCCCGACACCCCCCTGCCCGCCACACCTCTGTCCGCCACACCCCTGTCCGATCCCTCCGGCGATCCCCTCCCCTCCGGCGCCATCATGCGCTACGGTACCCTCCGCCTCCAGCATCCCCGCCACGCCTGGCAGGCCGCCCTCTCCCCCGACAAAAAACTCCTCGCCTCCGCCGACGGCCTCAACCGCCTCCTCCTCTGGGATGCCGCCACCGGAAAACAACTCTGGGCCACCGCACCCGCTCGCCAGCAACTCGGCGCCATCGTCTTCTCCCCCGATGCTAAAACCCTCGTCGTCCTCGGCCTCGACGCCCCCGCCACATTATTCGACGTCGCCACCGGAAAAAACTCCGGCAAAATCGGCGACGACCAAACCGGCTGGGTCTCCACCGCCCTCTTCCTCCCCTCCGGCCAACTCCTCACCGTCGGCAAAAAACTCTGCCTCTGGGATCTCTCCACTAAAAAAATGACCGCCGAACTCACCGGCTTCGAAAAAGCCCTCAAAGTCGCCGCCCTCTCCTCCGATGGCCAACTCCTCGCCGCCGGCGGCGTCGATCCCGACGTCTACGTCTGGAACCTCTCCACCTCCACCATCCTCGCCAAACTCAAACGCGACGCCGACCTCACCGCCCTCTCCTTCAGCCCCGATGGAAAATTCCTCGCCATCGGCGATCGCGGCACAATCACCGACACCATGAATAAGGAACGCACCGCCATCATCAAGCAGGAACAAGCCGACCCCAAAACCCTCCTCTGGGAAATCGCCTCCCAGAAAGAATCGCGACGCTTTGAAAAAATGTCCTTCCCCCACTTCACCGCCGATCACCTCTGGGGTGCCAAACCCATCAACCGCAGTCCCAATTGGCAACTCGTCGACATCAATCCCCAAACCTGGACCCGCCAGGACACCGCCCTCAACTGCGGCCACCGCTGGACCTTCTCCTCCGACGGCGCACTCCTCGCCGCCCTCACCGGCGTCAGCGGCCTGCAACTACGACACCTCCCCGATGGCAAACCCGCCCTCTCCCTGCCCGGCCCAACCTCCGCCGTCGGTGCCCTCGCCATCTCCCCCGACGGACTGCAACTCGTCACCGCCTTCGGCAACGCCTCCGTGCCCTGGCCCTCCTCCAACTCCGCTCGCATCTGGAATCTCAAAACCGGCCAACCTCTTCCCGGCCTCGACGACTCCGTCGGCATCCTCTCCGCCGCCTATTCCCCCGATGGCGCCAAACTCGCTGCCGCCTGCTCCGACGGCACCGTCCGCCTCTACGACCCCGCCACCTCCAAAGAAACCGCGCGCACCTCCGTCATGAAGCCCCCCGTAGAACCCCCTCCAGCCACCCCCCCCGCGCGTGACCCAAAACCCCCAGAACCCGCCCCGCCGCAGCGCCCCGGCAACGACGCATGGAGCGGCGACAAAATCATCATCGCCACCCTCGATGGCCGCGTCCTCACCTGGGACGGAGTCGCCGTAGCCCAACCACTCCCCATCGATCTCGGCCCGCGCCGTTTCCTCCTCCACCTCGCCACCCCGCAAAAAGGCCAAATCCTCGCCCTCGCCAAAAGCCCCCTCGCCGCCATTTTCGACGCTCATTCCGGCAAAATCCTCACCGAACTCAAACAACCCGATAACGACTTCATCATGGCCCTCGCCATCTCCGCCGACGGCACCACCGTCGCCTGCGCCTCCGCCACCCACGTCTTCGTCTGGGCGACCGCCACCGGCAAAGAAATAGCCCGCATCAAAATGCCCCCCGATCACGCCGGCTACGGCCTCGCCCTCTCCCCCGATGGAAAATTCCTCGCCACCGGCGGCCGCAAAGACGCCTCCGGAAAAACCGATTCCACCGTCCGCCTCTGGCGCATCTCCGACGGCCAAGAACTCGCCAAATTCTCCGGCCACGATGCCAGCGTCAACACCCTCATCTTCACCCCCGACGCCCGCTCCCTTATCTCCGGCAGCGAAGACTGCACCGCCCTCCGCTGGAATATCCCCACCCCTCTTCCCGAAAAATAATCGCCTTCCATGACGCCCACCCCGCGCCCTACGTCGCCTCCACCCGCAACCCCGTCCGATTGATGTTCGCCGCAAACGCCAACCCCAGCGACCCCGGCCGCATCGATATCCGCGCCAATTCCGTCCGCAGACGATGCGCCTGGTCCGCATCCCCGCACAGGAAAAACGCAAACCCGCCGCCCCCCGCACCCGCCAAACACCCGCCCAGATAATACGGCCGCATCTCCAAAAACAGCCCGTCAATCGCCGGCGTCGTCGAACCCGGATACAAATCCTTCTTGATCCGCCAGTACCGATTGATCTCCGTCGCGCAGCTCAGCCAGTCGCTCGCCCGTATCGCACTCTCCGCCGCCCGCGCCGCATGTACCAGCTCGTTAAACAACACCATCGTCCCCGGCTCACGCGACAAATACCGCCCCATTACCTCCCGCAATATATTCCGCGCCAGCCGCTGCTGCCCCGTGAAATACACCACCAGCCGGTCCTCCAGCCCCTGCGTCTGCGCCGCCGATAGCGGGATCGTTCGCACCTTTAATTTCTGCGGGATCCCCGGCTGCGTCTCCGTGATCTTCGCCCCCCCCACGATCCCGCCCACCTGGTCTTGCCAGCCGCCCCCCGTTCCCAAATGCTGCTCCAGCAACAGCGTCTGCTCAAACAGCGTCGCCGGCTTGATCTCCTGCCCCGTCGCCGCCCGCAAAACTGCCAGCGTCGTCGCCCCCAAAATGCTGCTCGTCCCCATCCCCGATCCCTTCGGCAAATTGCTCGCCGTCGTGATCTCAAATCCCTTCGCACTCCTGCTCACCCGCGAAAGCCACTTCTTCATCGAAGTCTCCCCCGCCAAAGGTGCCAGCCCCGACAACCGCATCGCAATGATCTGCAGCGAAAACGGATCCCCCGGCTCCACCGGCTTCAACAATTTCTCCGGGTCCGCCACCACCAGCGTCCGCCCCAAGTCCCGTGACACCAATCGCACAATCGCTTCATCCAATGGCCGAAACGACGACTGTATCGGCTCCACATCGTTCAAATTGATCGCCACATTCACCACCGCGCCGCCATTCTCCAGGCAGTAGGGGGGGGTGTCCGTCCAACCGCCCGCAAAATCCAAACGCACCGGCGCCGATGCCGTCAGTCCTCGCGGATTCCTAATCGTCGACTTCCTGCCGCCCGATTCCTGCGGCGTCATCGCCTCCGTAATGTACGCAAACGCCAGCGATTGCAGCTTCTGCTGCGCTGCCGGCAACTTCACCCCTTCCCGCGGAAAATGCGGCCGCGCAATAATCTCCGCCAGCGTCCAACTCAATCGCGCCCGCGTCAGCAACGCTCGCTCCCCCGATCCCGCCTCCACATACACCTCGTCCACCAACTGCTGATATCCGTCCGGCCCAAAATGATTGATCGTATTCTGCACGCTCGTCGCGCGGCCTTCCGCCACCGCGTCAATCCACTCCGTCGCCTGCAACATCCCCGAAATCTTGTCCCGGTGCGCTGCCATCGCCGACGCATCCGCAAACTCCAGCACATCCGCCATCGAATAACGCCGCGCCTTCCACCATGCCGCGCGCTGCGCCGGCTTCAATGACTGCGGATTCGCTATCCACAGCACCTCCAGCGGATTCCCATGCCCCGATTTCCGCTCCTCTATCGCCGGATACAACCGCGCCGTCCACAGCACCCGCTTGCTCTCCTCCTTGCCCCACAAATCATCCGGCGTCAGCCCCGCCACCGACAGCCAGTGCCGCAAATCCAGGTTGCACAGCGTCCGATCCGTTTTCGGATCATCATGCACCCCCGCGATCACCGCCACGTTGCACGCCGTCTTTCCATCATTCAGCGGCACGCCAAACAGCAGCGTCTCCTGCGGCACCGTCACGCTCTCCCCCTTCAATCCCCGTATCGCCAGGTTCGACAGCACCGACCCCCGTCCCACATGCACCGCCGACTCAATCAAACAATTCTCAATCACCACCTGCTCGTCCACCCGCACCTTGCTGCTGGCAATCACCGACTGATACACCCGCGACGACCCCGGCAGTTTGTTTTCCGCCGCAAATCGCACGTTCTGCTGAAACAACGCGCACACCGGTGAATCATCCAGCCCCGTCATCGCATCCCGCAGTTGCCGCGTCGTCCCCAAATGCTGAAAGTGCGCCATCGGCAACTCAAAACACCGTAGCGGAAAATCCTTCAACGCCGTCCGCAAATCCGATTGCAGCTTTCGCACCACCGGATCACCCGAAAATACCGGCTGATTCTCCCGCAATGCCGCCGGCACAATCTCCGAATACAAATCAATCTGGTGCCGCGTCTTCAAATGCCATGCCGGGTTGTATTTCTTCGACAACTCATACAGCGCCGTTGTGCTCGCCGCGTCAAAAAACAGCAGCCCCGAATCGATCAACACCCGGTCCTGCGCATCCGTCACCCCTGCCGACCGCATCTGTTCCACCGTCGCCTTCTGCATCGTCGCTTCCACCAGCGGAAACGCGCTCGCCTCCACCCCCTTCGCCCCCTTCCTCGCCGTCGCCGTCTCCACCTTAAATACCCCGTGATGCTCCCCCAACTCCGCCGGTGTCCGCATCGATAACGCCGTCACGCCCGGCAGCGGCCGCGGCATCTCCGTCGCATCAAACATCAAAAATACATCCCCCGCCGCCACCAGCATCCCCGGCCCCACGCGCGCCGGCAACGCCGCCAGCATCAAATACAAATGATCGAACAGCGTCATCAACTGCCCGTCCGGACGCACCAGCGGTAGGGGGGCGAAAATCTTCCCCAGCGGCGAATACAGCGGCAACCGCTGCGACGCCCCGCCCGAATGAATCAGCAAAATCCGCAACGCGTCAAACGGCTTCCGATCCCCAATCGCTTTCTGATGCTGCGCAATCGCCCGCAAAACCCCAAACGTCGCCCCGCCCGACCCCGCCCGAAACCCCGGTGGATCCGGCACCACAATCGTCTGCTGGCTCGCCGGAAAAAATGCCCCCAGCGGCCCCGCCCCCGACGCCCTCACCTCCACCTCATGCCGATACCCCGCCGCCTGGTGCTCGTTCGCCGCCGTCAGCACCACGTAATCCCACGTCAGCCCAGGCTGATGCCCAATCAACGCCCGCTTATACGTCTCCGCCGCCCGCCCCAACAGCGCCGGCAAATTCTCCGACTTCACTTTGCGATTGTCATGAGTGGACATTCTGTAAATACCTCAAGTGAGACCGCATCGCGCGATGAAGAACCCGCGACTGCATTTAGATTATCGGTCAGAAACTATCACATCTTTGCGCCAGAATGCGCGGCCAAACTCTTCATGATTATCCCGCATTCAACTTCTTCTCCAGCAATTCCCCCACCATCTTCGGGTCCGCCTTCCCTGCGCTCGCCTTCATCACCGCCCCACGCAAAAATCCCAGCGACGCATCCTTCTTCTTCTGATTCGTCTTGTACGTCTCCACCGCCTTCGCGTTCGCCGCCAGCGCCTCGTCCACCCACTTCTCCGTCGCCCCCGCATCTCTTACCTGCAGCACCCCCAGCTTCTCCGCCGCCCCCTTCGGATCGCTCCCCGGCTTCGCCAGCAGCTCATCAAACACCGTGCTCCCCGCGCTCGCACTGATCGTCCCGTCATCCACCAGCTTCGCCAGCAGCGCATATTGCTCCGCCGTCACCGGTAACTCCGAAATCAGCACCCCCCGCTCGTTCGCCACCATCGCCGCCTTCTGCAAAAGTATGTTCACCACCCGCCGCGGGCTCGCCCCCTGCGCAATCGTCGCCTCAAACAACTCCGCAATCGGCCGCTCATCCACCAGCGCCATCGCCTCCTTCGCCGACAACCCGTAATCCTTCTCATACCTTTTCCGCCGCGGTATCGGCGTCTCCACCACCTCGCTCCGCACCGCCTCCCGCCACGCCTCGCTCACCGTCACCGGCACCAGGTCCGGGTCCGGAAAATAGCGATAATCATCCGCCTCCTCCTTCTCCCGCTGCATCACCGTCACCCCCTTGTCATCGTCCCACCCGCGCGTGCTCTTCCCCATCTTCTGCTGCACCTGCCCCCCCGCATGCCATTCCGCAAGCTGCCGCTGAATCTCATACGCGCATGCCCGCTCCACCGCCCGAAAACTATTCAAGTTCTTACACTCCGTGATCGGCGTCTTGAACACCTTCCCCTTGTGCGTGATGTGCAAATTAATGTTCGGTTCAAATCGCATGTGCCCCTGCTGCATGATCCCCTGGCTCACTCCCAGATACCGGCAAATCCGCCGCAACTCCTCCCCAAACAACCGCGCCTCCTCCGGCGTCGTCAAATCCGGCTCCGTCACAATCTCCAGCAGCGGCGTCCCTGCCCGGTTCAAATCCACTTGCGAAAACTCCGCATGACCCTCATGCAACAACTTCCCCGCATCCTCCTCCAAATGCGCCCGCTTGATCCGCACCGTCTTGTAACTCCCATCACTCAACGGCAGCTCAATCGCCCCCTCCCCGCACAACGGCAAATCATATTGCGAAATCTGGTAATTCTTCGGCAAATCCGGATAGTAATAACTCTTCCGGTCCCACTTCGTAAACTCCGCAATCTTGCACCCCAATGACAACCCCACCATCATCGCCATCTCCACCGCCCGCTTGTTGATCACCGGCAATACCCCCGGCAATCCCAAAATAACCGGATCCACCAGCGTATTCGGCGCACTGTTGTAATGATCCGGATGCGCCCCGTTCCCCACGCTCGTAAACATCTTCGTCCGCGTCCCCAACTGCACGTGGATCTCCATCCCGATCAACACTCTGTACTGCACGTCCGCGGCAATCGTCATAATCCATCATCCAGCAATCAGGTAAAATCTCGCACTTCTCAAGTTGCCGTAATTTAACTCACCCGCACCCCTCAAGCGAGCCTTTACCCCGGCCGCCGATAAGTATCCGCCGTCCCGATGTTCACAAACCCTATCCTCTCATACAGCCCAATCGCCCCCGCATTGTCCTCATCCGTGTACAGCGTCACATACCGATGTCGCGAGCGCGCCGCCAAATCAAACGCCTGCATCAGCAGCGTCGCCCCCACCCCCTTCCGTCGATGCCCCGGATGAATATCCAAATCCGCGATATACCCCAGGTCCCCATCCGTAAAAAGCTGTATCCGTCCCACCGCCTCCGTCCCCTCAAGCGCCAAGAACCCGTCCAGATGCGGATCATCCAACCGCCGCACCGCCGCCTCCAACATCTGCCGCCGATCCTCCTCCTCCCCAAACCCCGCCGCGATAAAATTCGCCATCTCCAACTCCCCCAACTTCTCAAAACTCGCCCGCAACGGTATCAACGTCAGATCGCTCCGCACCGGCATCTGATTGATCTGCTGTAAATGATAAAACCTTCGCACCATCCGCACCCATCCCCGTTCCGCCAAAAATTCCTTCGCCTCCCCCCGCTCATTTCCCGCCGCCAACGTCCACTTGTAGCACGTCGCCTGCCTCGCCGCATACAACGCCTCCACCTGCCCCCACGCCGCCTCCACGTCCTCCCCCTCCCTAAACGAAACATCCGCCAGCCGATTCGCCATCCACACCCGCGGCACATCCGGCGCCACAATCGCCAACCCAAAATCCAGCGTCACCGTCTCCCCAATCGTCCCATCAATCGACGCCTGCGCATTCAGCGTCCGATGAATCAGCCCCTGCGCCGTCTGCACTACGGGAACACCCTTAAATACCGGCAAGTTAAATCGCGTCATCCCCCAATAATACGCCCCCCATCCCCCCAAGGCACGCGCTGCCTTCGTCCGGCCTCGCCTCACCCCCCGCAACATTTCTTATACTTCTTCCCGCTCCCACAAGGACACGGCTCATTCCGCCCGATCTTTTCGTCCGCTCGAATCGGCTCCGCCCGCTGTTGATATTCCCCCGCCTTATCCAATACTTGCCCTTCCACCCGCGCTTTCATCTCCTGGCTTTCCCAGACCCTCTGTCTTTTCTCTTCCGCATTCTTCCGGTACCACTCTTCGTAAAGCTCACGCTCGTTCTCCGCCATCGCCCGCAATGGCGGCACCTCACGCGGTGGATACGGCTCCTGCTTTCGCTCCAAAATGTCAATGCACTCCGCAATGCCGTTTGCGCTGATATTGTCATATAAAGTCGTTGCGTCGCTTCGCATCTTCTCCAGCAGGCTCCGTAATATCGGCAGCGCCTCCGCATGACGCATCTCCGCCAGCCGATACCCCGCCCATTCCCCGTTCGACTCGCCCCTCTCTTCAAGTGCGCGGCGAATGGCCTCCATCGCCAATTCGCACATCTTCCTCTGATTCTCTTCCGTCCCCTCGACATGCACCCGATCCAATAAACTCCACAACACGATCCCCTCCTCCTTGACCAAGTACTCCTCCTCTATTTCCATCGCCCCAAAAATCAACCCCGCATACTCGTTCACTGAAAAATGCCGCAGGCAATTCTCCAGGTAATCCCCCATCCCTTCGTCTTCCACCCAAGACCTCTCCATCAACTCTGCCAGCAACGTATCCACTATCTCCTGCCGATGCTCCCCCGATGACCGCAGCCCCACCGCCGTCAGCACATACGGCAAATACGCCGGGCTGAACAATTCCTTCGCATAAGGATCATCCGCATACAGCAATTCCAGAAGATCGATCAGCTCAACAATCACCCCCTCATCCGCAACCGCCGCCTCCACGATCGCATCCAATCGCTCAAACGGCACTTCCTTCGAAACATCCTCAAACACCGAAAAATCAACCGCTTCCATCAAATCCTCGCACGCTAAAAATGCCTATCCTACCCCACTCTTCCAGAAAGAAAACGCCCCATCACCTCCCAATAATACTCCCCTCCTTCCCCACGGCACGCGTCACCTCGCAATCCCTCCCTTCGCGTGTCCATACTCCACCCCATGCGCCCCACCCGAATAAAAGAACCCCCCGGTCACCAGGGCCATTTACCTCCCTTCACGCGCTCAACCCCGGCTTCCTCTTCCCCCACTCATGCGCCACCTCGTACTGCCGCCCCACACGCAGCAGCGTCTTCTCACTGAACTCCGGCCCCAGCAACTGCAACCCCACCGGCAAATCCTGCGAAAACCCGCACGGCAAACTCAACCCCGCGATCCCCGCAATGTTGCACGTCACCGTGAACACATCGCACAAATACATCTGCAACGGATCATCACCTTTGCTCCCAAACTTAAACGCCACGCTCGGCGAAGTCGGGCACGCAATCACATCGCACACCTTGAACGCATCATCAAAATCCTTCTTGATCAGCGCCCGCACCTTCTGCGCCTGCAAATAAAACTGCGCCGAATAACCCGCCGACAACGCATACGTCCCCAGCATGATTCGCCGCTTCACCTCCGCCCCAAACCCTTCACCCCGGCTCGCCGCATACAAATCAATCAACCCCTCCGGTTTCGCCGTCCGATGCCCGTAATGCACCCCGTCATAACGCGCCAAATTCGATGACGCCTCCGCCGGCGCAATAATGTAATACGCCGCAATCCCATACTTCGTGTGCGGCAACGACACCTCCACCACGCTCGCCCCCTGCGACTTGTACCAGTCAATCGCCCCCTGCACCGCCGCCTTCACCTCCGGCTCAATCCCCTCCACCTCAAAATATTCCCGCGGCAACCCAATCCGCAACCCCTTCAACGGCGTGTTCAACTCCCCCAAATAATCCGGCACCGCCTCCGGCCAACTCGTCGAATCCTTCTCATCATGCCCTGCGATCACCTGCAAAAATAACGCCGCATCCTCGACGCTCAACGTCATCGGACCAATCTGATCCAGCGAACTCGCAAACGCTATCAACCCATACCGGCTCACCAATCCATACGTCGGCTTCAACCCCACAATCCCGCACAACGCCGCTGGCTGCCGAATCGATCCCCCCGTGTCCGATCCCAATCCCCCATACCCCAGCCGCGCCGCGCACGCCGCCGCCGCTCCCCCGCTCGATCCCCCCGGCACCCGCGTCACATCCCACGGATTCTTGCTCGGACCAAATGCCGAATTCTCCGTCGAACTCCCCATCGCAAACTCATCCAGATTCGTCTTCCCAATAATCACCGCACCCGCCCCCTCCAACTTCTCCACCACCGTCGCCATGTACGGCGAATGAAAATCCTTCAACATCTTGCTCGAACACGTCGTCGTCCCAAACGGCGTACACATGTTGTCCTTAATGCTGATCGGCACCCCGCCCACCAACCCCAACTTCTCCCCCCGCTTCCGCGCCGCATCCACCTTATCCGCCTGCGCCAGCGCCCGCTCCCCCAGCACGGAGTTAAACGCATGCAACTCCCCGTTCAACCGCGCCACCGCACTCAACACATGCTCCGTCGCCGCCCGGCTTGTCACCTCGCCCCCCGCAATCTTGTCCCGCAATTCCCGCGCCGTCAGTCCCGACAACCCATTCGAACTCATCAAAAAATCCCATCCATCTCAAAATCCAACGCAATCCAACCCCCACCCCCATTACCACCTCACTTCGCCGTCCACTTGATCGATGCCATGATCTCCAGCGCCAGCTTCCGCTGCTCCTCATTCTTCGCCACCGCCATCGCATGAAGCCGCACCTTCCCCCCGTGCGACACCAGCAACTCGCAAAACACCTGCTTCGTCTTCGTATGCCCCGTCGTCTCCTTGCATTCCTGACCATTCAGCAAATACACCCGCGTCCCCTCCACCCCATACTCCTCCTCCGCACCCTCCACCAGACTCTTCACTCCCTCCCCCGTCGTGATCACCAAAAACGGCTGGTCCGTCCCCCCCGGCTTCCCCACATACAAACTCGCCTGCTCATACTCATTCGTCGATCGACTGATCCGCGACACACTCCGCGGCGTCGTGTAATCCCACGTCCCCATCACCGCCGCCTCCTCCATCACCGGCATCACCGGGCTCAACACCCCCGCCCGCGTCGTCGCACTCTGCCCATCCACCGCCTCTTTCCCTATCGACACCTCCCGCGTCGTCGGCTCCCGCACAATCACCTCATCACCCCACTGCGGCCGCTCAATCTTCTGCTGCTCCGCCAACTCGCTCCCCGTCGTCCCGCATCCCGCGATCACCGCCAGCACCCCGCCCGCTATCAACATCATCTTCCGTTTCATAATTCAATCTCCAATTCTGCGTTGTTCAGTTCTCTTATGTCACATTTCAATTTCTATCAGTGTAGCCCATCCCCCGCGCCTCATCCTCCACCCAATCCGTTATCCAATACCTTCGGCACCGTAAAAAACGCCCCATCCCGGCTCGGCGCATTCGCCAAAACCTGCTCCGTCGTCAATCCCGGCTTCACCACGTCACCCCGCAAAACATTCTTCAGCGGCAGCGGATGCGCCATCGGCTCCACCCCCGCCACATTCACTTCCTTCAACTGCGCCACATACCCCAACACCCCCGTCAACTGCTCCGCATATCGATGCACATCCGCATCCGACAGCTTCAGCCGCGCCAGCTTCGCCACATGCCGCACCTGCTCATCGTCCAACCGTTCCGTCGATTCGCCCATGTTCAATTTTCCTTTTCCACGCCCCGCGCAACAAAAAACGAGGCTTTGACACCTCGTTTGTACGTCTTATCTACTTTTTGGTCAACGGCTCGCACGCCGCATTGCTCGTAAAAAACATCGCCTAAGGGCCGGCGCATCAATAAATGTCAAATAATATCATGTCAGAGGGGCCTGTGGTTCGATGCATTGAAAGGACTAATTACGACGCGGGCAAGGAGGCCTTAGGATGGCGAATAAGTTTCAAGGACGATACGAGCCG
>JBBRWV010000066.1:0-20635 GCA_038248985.1 Phycisphaerae bacterium | reverse complement strand
GGTAGGAGGGGGGGTGATGGGGGGGGTGGAAGGGGGTCAGAGGGGGGGGAAGGGGGGTGTTGGGGGGGAGCGCGGGGGGTCAGTTGACCTGAAGGAGGCTGTCGAGGCGGAGCTCGGTGAGCAACTCGCGGAGTCCGGGCGAGGGGTTGTCGAGGCGCATGCGGAATCCCTTGGAGGCGAGCTTTTTGGTAAGGCGACTTTGAGGTAGAGCTTTTCGATGTCGCGGGTGAGAGAACCGGCGGACATCGTCGGGCGGGGAATTGGATTTGCCATCGAGGGAGGGTTTGGCGCGCGGTTGCCTTGCTCTCATGCCGTCGCTACGCTTATGCACATTGGTCACTTGTGATCAATCAGGCGTTGAGCCGGTATTCAGGCAGTCATCCGAATCGGAGAAATCCCACATGCTTTTTGAACGTCCCCGCAATATTGATCAAGCCGTTCGCACGTTGCGGGCGCATAACGAGATGGCGCAGGATCCCCGGGCTTATCTGGTACCGATCGTGGTGGAGAAATCGGGGCGCGGTGAACGTTCATATGATATTTTTTCGCGCTTGCTCAAGGATCGGATTATTTTCCTGGCGGGGGGAGTCGATGATGACTCGGCGAATCTAATTATTGCGCAGATGCTTTTTCTGTCGAATGAAGACTCGAAGAATGACATCCAGTTTTACATCAACTCGCCAGGGGGCTCGGTGACGGCGGGGCTGGCGATTTATGACACGATGAACTTTTTGCGGTGCGATGTCTGCACGTTGTGCGTGGGGTTGGCGGCGTCGATGGGGGCGTGGCTGCTGGCGTCGGGGACGAAGGGAAAGCGGTCGGCGTTGCCGAATGCGCGGATCATGCTGCACCAGCCTTTGATTGGCGGAATGATGCAAGGGACGGCGACGGATCTTTCGATCGAAGCGAAGGAGATGTTGCGGTTGCGGAAGCGGATGTATGAGATCATGGCGGCCAATACGGGTCAGCCGATGGAGAAAGTACACAAGGATTGCGACCGCAATTTGTGGTTGGAGGCGGACGAGGCGGTGGCGTATGGCGTGGTGGATCGGAAGATGGATCGGAAGTTTGGCGGGGGCGTGGCGGGCAAGGGCGGGGACTTGGCGCCGCCGCCGGATGCGACGGAGAGTGCTGATCAGTAATTTTCGCGGCGTGCAGAATTTTCTGGGCGCTTGGTGAAAACCCTCGGGAGAATTGCTCCGCATGAGTATGGCGCGTTCAATGATGGTGTTGGGCAGTTGCGTGCTGCTGGCGGGTTGCGGGGTTAATTCGGCGGGGATTGCCGACACTCTGCGTGAAAAGAACATGGAGCAGGAGCGGGAGATTGCCAGTTTGCGGGAGACTGTCGCGGGGTTGAGGACGGCGAATGCAGCGTTGCAGTCGTCGACGCTGCGGATACCGACGATTCCGGCGGAGCGACTGGCGGAGATGTACACGGCGGCGCGTATTGAGTTTGTGAAGAACACGGATGCCGCGGACTGGACGGGGGATAAGGGTTTGGATGGACTGCGGGTTTTTGTGCGGGTGCGGGCAACGGATGGGACGGTGCTGCCGGCGACGGGGACGCTGACGGTGGAGGCGTTTGATTTGGCGATTGTGGGGGAGAATCAGCGGTTGGGGGAGTGGACGTTTACGGCGGAGGAGATGAAGAAGAGTTGGTATTCGGCGCTGGGGGCGAATTATTTCGCGATGAATTGTCCGCTGGCGGCGTTGCCGGCGCATGAAGAAGTGACGTTTCGGGCGAAGTTTGTGGATGGTCTGACGGGGAGCACGATGACGGCGCAGATGAACAAGAAGATTTCGCGGAAGTAGGCGACAATAGGGCAGGGGGCAAAAAAAGAGCAGGCGGAGATGGCGAGAACACAACCATTTCCGCCCGCTTCATAGGGAAGAGAGAGACTACATTGAAGACCGAGCAGCAAGAATTTTGCTAGCTGGCATGTGGTCCTTTTCGGCCCATGACGAGGGACACGACGAAGAGGACCAGGAAGATAATGAAGAGGATCTTGGCGACCGAGGCGGCGATGCCAGCGATACCGATGAAGCCGAGCACACCGGCGACGAGGGCAATCAGCAGGAACATCAATGACCAGTAAAGCATGGCGAATCTCCTTTTTGTAATGACCACAAAATCGAAACTGCCTGAGCTGCTACTCACTATTACGCGATGGGTGGAAGCAGTGAACCGCAGACTGATTTGCGAATGATGGGGGAATGTTGGGCGGGGTAGGAGGGGCGGAAGCAATCGTAGTAGTGGACCGGTTGATCGGATGGGCGAGGAGGTTAGCATAGGGGGAATTGATATTTGGATTCAGGTGAAAACCAGAGGAGATGTGAATGGCCAGCAAGAGCAGCGGGATCGATGACATTCTCAAACGGTGGCGGCTGGAGATCAAGCAGAAGCAGCGGCGGATTATTTCGTTTGAAGAGACGGTGGAGATCAAGATCAATGCGCTGAAGGGGGCGATATTTGCGGAGACGGAGGCGCTGACGGGGTGGGAGTATCGGCAGTTCAAATATACGCGGCATCGGGAGCGGCAATTTATTGATCAGGAGTGGCGGCCGATAGTGGTGGGGGGGCACTGGGGCGGGCCGGATATCAGTGCGATGTTTCGGTGTAAGGCGGTGATGCCGGCGAAGTTTGCGGGGCAGAAGGTGGCGTTGAAGATTTATTTTGGCGGGGATGGATTGTTCAATGTGAACGGGAAGCCGTATCACGGTTTGGATCCGTTTCGGGACACGGTGATTTTGACGGATAAAGCGGTGGGCGGGGAGGCGTACGATTTTGATGCGGAAGCGTACATCATGTGGCATTTTGGGGAGTCGGAGATCAAGACGCTGGAGTCGTCGCATTTTGCGGTGATGAACCAGGAGATGAATGACACGTACTGGGATTTCCGGGCGGCGTACAACGTGATGATTGCGCCGAACCAGGATCCGCTGTTGCTGGAGTTTTTGAAGGAGGGGATGGCGAAGGCGATTGCGCCGCTGGATCAGAATGAGAAGTCGGTCGAGAAGTTTTTGGCCAACGCGCGGGAGGCGCGGGGGATTTTGCGCAAGGAGATATACGAGACGGATCGATTCAAGAAGGATGGGTTGGTGCATTTGTGCGGGAACTCGCATTTGGACATTGTGTTTTTGTGGACGCATGCGGAGTTTGTGCGGAAGTTGGGGCGGACGCATGCGTCGACACTGCGGTTGATGGAGCAGTATCCGGAGTATGTTTTTTCGCAGAGCCAGCCGGTGATGTACGAGGAGATGAAGCAGAATTTTCCGGCGATGTATGAGGAGATGAAGGCGCGGGTGAAGGAGGGGCGGTGGGAGGTGATTGGGGCGTCGTGGGTGGAGCCGGACTGCAATTTGATTTCGGGGGAGTCATTCGTGCGGCAGATGCTTTATGGGGTGGCGTTTATTGAGAAGGAATTCGGGATCACGCCGCAGACGTATTGGTGTCCGGATGTGTTTGGGAATTCGTGGGCGATGCCGCAGATCATCGCCAAGTGCGGGTTGAAGTATTTTGTGACGCACAAGATGGTGGTGTGGAACGATACGAACCCGTGGAAGAAGAACACGTTTTGGTGGCAGGGGATGGATGGGACGCGGGTGCTGGCGCTGGTGCCGCCGACGCATTTCATCGGGACGGTGGAGCCGGATCACATTAGTGAGCACTGGAAGAATTTTTCAGACAAGGGGACGATCGGGGAGAGTTTGTATAACTATGGATGGGGCGACGGGGGCGGCGGGCCGGACCCGGAGATGCTGGAGTATGTGAAGCGTTACCAGGATTTTCCGGGTGTGCCGCCGACGCGGTCGGGGAAGATTGAGGATGCTTTGGACAGCATTGCGGCGAAGGCGGTGGGGGCGGACTTGCCGATTTGGAACGATGAGTTGTATTTGGAGGAGCATCGGGGGACGTTTACGACGAAGGCGAAGCTGAAGAAGTTGAATCGGCGGTGCGAAAATTTGTATCGCTAGGCGGAGGTGTTCTCGTGTTTTGCGGGCGGGTCTTATCCGCAGGTGGAAATTACGCGCGGATGGAAAACGGTTTTGCTGAATCAATTTCATGATTCGCTGCCGGGGTCGCATATCCCGCCGGTGTATCTGGATTTGCAGGAGGCGTACGTGGAGGCGGTGGGGACGGGGAAGAAGGCGTTGACGGCGGCGCTGGACGGGATGGTGGCGCAGATTGATACGCGTGGAGGCGCGGGCGCGGGAGAGGCCGTGGTGGTGTTCAACTCGCTGGGGCATGGGCGCGACACGGTGGTGCAGGTGGAGTATCCGGAGCGGGCGTTGCATGTGGTGGATGAGCGCGGCGCGGACGTGCCGAGCCAATTCATCACGCATTACGAAACGGGGAAGCGGGTGCTGGTGTTCGTGGCGAGCGCGTTGCCGGCGGTGGGCTACAAGGTATTTCATGTTGTCGATGGCCCAGGGAAGGCGTTTCCCGCGGTGAAGGTGGCGAAGG
Source organism: Phycisphaerae bacterium (assembly GCA_038248985.1). Classification (GTDB taxonomy): domain Bacteria; phylum Planctomycetota; class Phycisphaerae; order WQYP01; family WQYP01; genus JBBRWV01. The sequence goes on along the minus strand of JBBRWV010000066.1, from coordinate 16,170 downwards.
ATTTGCTGGAAAACGCGCTGGTCAAGGTGCGGTTCAATGGGGAGGGGCAGATCGTAGAATTGCTTGATAAGAAGACGGGGCGGCAGTGCATGGACGCGACGAAGAAGGGGAATGTGTTCCAGTTATACGAGGACGTGCCGGGGAAATACGAGGCGTGGGATATTGCGCCGAGTTATACGGACGTGGAGTTTGATATTTCCGGGGCGACGGTGACGGTGGTAGAGGAGGGGCCGGTGCGTTCGGCGATTGAGGTGCGGCGGAATTTCCGCGATTCGAAAGTCATTCAGCGAATCGTGCTGGGGCAGGATTCGGCGCGGGTGGATTTTGAAACATGGATTGACTGGCATGAACAGCAGAAGCTGCTGAAGACGCGTTTTCATACGACGATCAACACGCGACTGGCGACGTATGACATTGCGTATGGCAACATTCAGCGGAGCACGTATCGCAACAACTCGTTCGATGAGGCGAAGTTCGAGGTGCCTGCGCATCAGTGGATGGATTTGTCGCAGGCGGATTTTGGTTTGAGCCTGCTCAATGACTGCAAGTATGGGCATGAAGCATTTGGGCAGATGATGGCGCTGACGCTGTTGCGCGGGCCTATTTCGCCTGATCCGATGAGCGATCAAGAGGAGCATTGGTTTACTTATTCGCTGTATCCGCACGGGCTCTCATGGCGCGAGGCGGGGACGGTAGACAGGGCGTTGGATTTGAATACGCCGGCGCTGGCGTGTGTGACCAAGGGGCATGCGGGCGCGTGGCCGAAGGCGCGGGGATTTGTGGAGGTGGTGGGGGATGGCGTGACGCTGGAGGCGGTGAAGAAGGCGGAGAAATCGGATGATTTGATTGTGCGGCTGGTGGAGCGTCATGGCGCGTCGAGCGATGTGACGGTGAAGTTTGCTTTCGCGATTCAAGACGCGGGCGAGGTGAATTTGCTGGAGCGCGAGGAAACGGCGGCGACATGGAAGGGTGATGCGCTGAGCTTTTTTGTGAAGCCGTATGAGATACGGACGTTTCGAGTGAGGTTGGCGCGGTGAGTGAAAGCGGCGCGGCGCGTTTTATTTGGGGAGATAGGCGAGGGTGCGGAGGAAGTCGTCGACTTGGCCGAGGGATTTGACGATGGTGGCGTCGTCGCCCCAGCCGCGGGTGATGAAGGCGTGGTCTTTGCCTTCGAGGCGGATGTATTGGCAGGTGTTGCCGGCTTTTTTCATGGCGGCGACGAAGCGATCGGAGCAGGCGACGTTGACGATGGTGTCTTTGACACCGTGGAAGATGAGGGTGGGCGGGGCGCCTTGGACGACGTGATCGGAGGGGGAAAGTTCGCGGGCGCGGGGGAGGACGGCTTCGCCGGGCTTGCCGGAGTTTTTCTTGAGGTTCCAGCCGTCGGGTGAGGTGAGGTCGAGGACGGGGTAGATGAGGACGAGGGCGTTGGGGCGGGAGGAGATTTTGAGGTCCTGGTCCGGGGCTTCGAGGCCGTCGATGAGGGCGGTGCAGGCGACGAGGTGTCCGCCGGCGGAATCGCCAATGACGGTGATTTTGTCGGGATCGATGCCGATGTCAGCGGCATTTTTGCGGACGTGGCGGACGGCGGCTTTGACATCGGCGATGCAGTCGAAGAGGGATATTTTTTCACTCATCAAGCGATACTGGACGGAGATGGCGACGAGGCCTTCGTTGGCGAAGTAGCGGCAGTGAGGTTCCCAGAGTTTGGGTTCGCCGGAGCCCCAGCCGCCGCCGTGGATGCAGAGAATGGCGGGGCGTTTATCTTTTTTAGCGTCGTGGGCTTTGGGGTTGTAGATGGAGAGGTTGCGCTCGGGGAGATAGGGGCGGAGGAGGGGTTCGATGGCGGGGAGGTGATCGAGGGGGCTGTCAGGCTTGGTGGTGGCGGTGGGGGCGGCGAAGGCGGCCAGAGTGAGGGCAAGGATAGCGATGCAAGGAAGATTTGTTTTCATGGAGGGTCCTCAGTTGACGTTGGTGGCGCTGATGACGAAGGGGAATCCGGGGAAATCCATGTAGCCGCCGCACTCGAATTCGTCTTTGCCTTCGGGTCCGCAGCCGTACTTAGCGCCGCCCTGGGTGGCGAAGGTGACGATGTCGGCGCGGTAGTTGAGAATTTTTGCGCCTTTGAAATCGGCGACGGTGATGATGGTGGTTTCGATGCCGTGAGTGTCGGCTTGTTCGACGTAGACGGGGTCGAGGAGGCGTGCGTCGCGGAGGCGGCGGGTGACGGAGGGGCCTTCTTCGGCGGCCTTGATCCAGACGATTTCGCGTTCTCCGCGGACGGCGGCAATGAAGGCGTCGGAGGGGCCTTTGACGTAGGTGAGATGGGTGGGGTTACGGCCGATGTTGGTTTTACCGAGGGGTAGAATTTTTTCAGGGTCGGCCGGGCCGGGGGAGCCGAGGCCACCGGTGGAGAAGGAGGTGAGGGTGCCATCTTCCGAGGCAACGAGGACCTGGGCGGGCTTTTTGGCACTGCCGATGAGGGAGGCGATGACGGCGGTGGGGCGGGGGACGTCGATGACTTTGATGAGTTTGGGTTTCCAGTCGGGGTAGGCTTCGAAGGTGGGGGGCCAGAGTTTTCCGCCACCCATTTTTCGGGTCTTCTGGAATTTTTCTTCGGTGGTGAAGTAGGCTTCGCGGACCTCGTGGAAGATGGCCTGGAGGTCGATGAAGGCGACCTTGTTTTCGTATTTGCCGGCGACGACGGCGAAGCCGGCGGTGGAGCAGAGGCCGGAGTTGGAACCTTTGTAGAAGTTGTCGCGGTCGGCCTGGTCGCGAATATCCCACTGGCTGATGGGGCCGGCGTTGCCATCGCGGGCATTGATGCGGGCTTGATTGCGATTGCCGACGGCGCTGACGGAGGTGGGGAAGTCGATACCGGGGAGATCGACGTAGCCGAGGAGTTTGAGGTCGGTGATCATTCCGACATTGGGAAGGCCGGGGTAATCATCGGGCCATTCATGGACGAATTTCTTTCCTTTGCTGGAGGCGCAGACGATGATGACAGCGACCTGGCCTTTGCCGGTGGTGCGATCATGGAGGGTGACGAGTGCGAGTTCGTTTTTGTTGGTGAGGGAAATATTGGTGACGAGTTTATCTTTAGGGAAGGTGAAGTGGGCGTTATTGCTGAAGGCGGTGGAAGTGCCGGAAGCGCCGATGAAGCCGGAGGAGTGGAGGATGAGGCCGAGGTTGCACCAACCGCCGTAGCCGCGGGTGCAGGCGAGGGGCTGTCCGAGGGGGGCGGGAGCGACTTCTTTCCATTTGGGGAACATGGGATCGGGGCGGAATTTGTCATGCCAAGGTGGCTCGGGGCTTTCGGTGAGGACGCCGTGGGCCCATTCGCTGATGGTGACGCGGTCGCAGCCGAAGTTTTTGGTGGGATCTTTGGGGACGTAGAGGATTTGTCCCTGGGTGGAGGAGTAGTCACCGGCCTGGGGGACGGCGGCCTCGCCGATTTGCCAGTGTTTGCTGGCCCATTTCATGTCTTTTTTGGGAGCGAGATAGATTTCGGGGAATTTTTCCCCGGGCTGGTTTTTATGATAGGAGTCATAGTCAGGGCCGAGACGCTTGTGGAGGCCGTTGGGGGTTACGTCGGTGAGTTCGCGGAGGATGGCGGGGCGGTCGAGGACGGGGGCTTTGGGAGGTGGAACGGGGTCGGCGGCGAGGGCCAGGGGAACAAACGCCAGCGCGAGAACCCACGAAATTGCATGACGCATAGAAGGCTCCTGTGAATTTTCGTACTCAAGACGTGTGCAAGTACAACGGCGGAGCGGGCTGTGCATTTCGAAATAATGCAAAGAGGGAGGGAGAGGCGGCGGGGTGGGGAGAGGCGTGGAGGATCAGGTGGCGGCTAGGCCGAGGAATTTTTGCAGTGCGGCAAGGCCGAGGCGGTCGAGGATATCACCGAGGCGTTCGCCGTCGCGGGCGTTTTTCTGGAAGTAGAAGAGGATTTGATCGACGAGTTTGAGGGCGGTGTCGGTGGTGATTTCTTCGAAGTGGAGAGGTTCGGCGAGGCGGGGGTAGGAGCCGCCCATGCCGCCGACGTAGATGGTCCAGCCGCGGAGACCGCCGACTAGGCCGATGTCTTTGATGCAGGTTTCGGCGCATTGGTTGGGGCAGCCGGAGACGCCGATTTTGAGTTTACCGGGGAGGGGTTTGCCGTGGTAGAGTTGGTCGAGCTCGAGGCCGAGGGCGAGGGAATCCTGGCGGCCGCGTTTGCAGAACTGGGTGCCGGGACAGGCTTTGACGGAGCGGACTCGGGAGCCGGTCATGTGGCCGGGATTGGTGAGGCCGATGGCGGCGAATTCCGTCCAGACGGCGTCGAGGTCTTCTTCGCGGAGGCCGATGATGGCGATGCGTTCGGCGGAGGTGCATTTGACGGCTTGGGTGTGGAATTTTTCGGCGACGTCGGCGATTTTGCGGAGGATTTGGGGGGTGACGAGGCCGCAGGGGAAGTGGGGGGCGATGGCGTAGGTTTGTTTGTCGCGTTGCAGGACTGCACCTTTGTGGCCGTCTTGGATCATGAGTAGGGTCTCCGTTGGGCAGGTGAAAAATAAGGATTGTTTGGTCTGGTATTGTAGCAAGTTGGGGAAGGAGGGGAATGGGATTTTGGAGGCGTGAGATGGGGGGGGGCGAAAAGTGGCGTTTTTGAGCTGAAATTGACAGAGTGCCAAAGAGTGAGGGAAAAAGAGAGGAAGCTTGGCAATCTCCTCCCAATCCCGATAGGAGATATAGGAAATGGCGGTTTGAGCTCATATAAGGGGGAGGAGGGTTTGGGTGGTGGAATCCTTGTGATGCAGGCTTCCACGTCGGCACGGGGAGTTTTCAGCACAGAGTCGCAGAGAGACGAGAAAAGGGGATGCAGGATGGCGGGGTCAGGGGTTGAGGACTTGGTCGAGGAGGGATTGGAGGCGTTGGAAGTTGACGGGTTTGGGGACGTGGGCGAGGAAGCCGGCTTGGAGGCAGCGGGCGGCGTCGTCTTCCATGCCGAAGCCGGTGAGGGCGATGGCGGGGATGGAGCGGGCGAGGTGGGATTTTTGGAGGATTTCGAAGCCGGTGCCGTCGGGGAGTCCGAGGTCGCTGATGATGAGATCGAAGGAGGGAGCGGCGAGGAGTTGGAGGGCGTCGGCGACGGAGTGGGCGATTTGGACGTGGTGGCCGAGGTGCTGGAGGAGGCGGGACATGACGTTGGCGGTGGCGAGGTGATCTTCGGCGAGGAGGATGGAGAGAACGCGGTGAGTGTGTTTGGAAGCGGAGGAGTGGTTGTTGGCGGGGCGATGGAGGGAGGATGGGGGGTCGATGCTGGGGAAGGTGAGGGTGAAGGTGGAGCCGCGGTAGGGGCCTTCGCTGGTGGCGGTGATGGCCCCGTGGTGGGCGCGGACGAGGGCGTTGGTGATGGCGAGGCCGAGGCCGAGGCCGCCGTAGCATTGGGCGGTGTCGTGGGAGGCTTGTTCGAAGGGGAGGAAGATGCGGGCGAGGGTTTCGGGGGTCATGCCGATGCCGTTGTCGTGGAGGGTGAGGCGGATGGAGCCGTCGGGGTCATTGGAGGTGGAGAGGGTGACGGAGCCACGTTCGGGGGTGAACTTGGCGGCATTTTTGAGGAGGTTCCAGAGGATTTGCTGGAATCGTCCGGGGTCGGCGAGGAGGTGATGTGGGGAGGCCTGGAGTTGGTGGTGGAATAGGATTTGCTTGGCGGAGAATTCGGTGCGGACGATGTCAAGGGTGGCGGCGATGATGGTGTGGAGGTCGGCGGGTTCGAGGTGAATGCGGAGTTTGGCTTTGGTGATGCGGGTGAGGTCGAGGAGGTCATCGATGAGGCGGGTCTCGAGTTCGATGTTGCGGCGCATCATTTGGATATCGTCGCGGAGGAGGCGGGGGATTTGGGGGTTGACTTCCCAGGCGCTGAGAGTGGCGAGGACGGGGGTGAGAGGGGTGCGGAGTTCATGGGAGAGGGCGGCGAGGAACTGGTCTTTGGCCTTGTTGGCGGTCTCGGCGTGCTCCATTGCGGATTGGAGGGAGCGATGAGCGTTTTTGTGGGGAGTGGAATCGCGGAAGACGAGGATGACGCCGCGGATGTCGCCGGAGGCGTCGCGGACGGGGGCGACGTTGTCTTCGATGGGGACCTCGGAGCCGATTCAACGGGATCGATATACGACGGTGCGGGGGCAAGGGGGTAAGCCGTGGGTGCATGATGGGCGGGATAATCACGACGGACGGGACAATCGCGATGGGCGGGATAACCGGGGTCCGGAGCGGCGCGATGATGATCGACGGGATAATCGACCGGGGTGGAGGGATCGTCGATGAGGTCGGGGCTTGGTGGGTGAAAGGGTGAGGGGAGGGAAGGGGAGGGGGATATTGCGCTTGTTGGTTGTGCTTTCGGGTGGACAACCAAATGGTTGTACTGCGAGCGGGGTGACGGGGCGGGTTCGCGTTATGAGAGCAGGATGGCGAGGTCTTCAGAGGTGAGGCTGGTGAGGGCGGAGTTGTCTTCGGAGATGATGGCGTCTGCCAAATCGCGTTTGGTTTGCTGGAGCATGAGGACTTTTTCTTCGACGGTGTCTTGGGCGATGAGGCGGTAGGCGAAGACGTGGCGGGTTTGGCCGATGCGGTGGGCGCGGTCGATGGCCTGGGCTTCGACGGCGGGGTTCCACCAGGGGTCGAGGAGGAAGACGTAATCGGCACCGGTGAGGTTGAGGCCGAGGCCGCCGGCTTTGAGGGAGACGAGGAAGAGTTTGGTGTCGGGGTCGTTTTGGAATTGTTCGACGGGTGATTTGCGGTCGCGGGTTTTGCCATCGAGGTAGGCGTAGCGGACTTTGTCGTCGTCGAGTCGTTTGCGGACGATGGAGAGGAGGGAGGTGAACTGGGAGAAGACGAGGGCTTTGTGTCCTTCGTCGAGGATGTCTTCGAGTTGGGAGAGGAGCATGTCCATTTTGGCGGAGGGTTCGCCGGCGCGGGTTTTGTCGATGAGGCCGGGGTGGCAGGCGGCTTGGCGGAGGCGGAGGAGTGCTTCGAGGACCTGCATTTTGTTGCCGCCGGTTTTGGAGGCGGAGGCGCCGAGGAGGGTTTGGCGGTAGTGTTCGCGGAGTTCTTCGTAGAGTGCGCGTTGGTTGTCGTCGAGGACGCAGAGGATGGTTTGTTCGGTGCAGGGCGGGAGTTCCTGGGCGACTTGTTCTTTGGTGCGGCGGAGGATGAAGGGGCGGAGGGCGCGGGAGAGAAGTTGGCGGGGGGTTTCGTCGGGTTCGTCTTCGGTATCGAGCGGGGATTCGGGGGTGGTGGTGGCGACGAGGGCGGCCGCGGCGGCGGAGGCGACGGTGGCTTCGGGGGAGATGGCGGTGGGGGGGATATCGGTGGGGCGATCGCCATTGGTGAGGGGGGATTTGGCGCGTTTGGTGGAGGGGTGATAGCGGGAGTCAAAGATGGTGGCGGCGCCGAGCATGCCGGGGTTGAGGAATTCGAAGAGGGACCAAAGTTCGCCGAGGTGATTTTGGACGGGTGTGCCGGAGAGGGCGAGGCGGTGATTGGCGTTGACGAGGCGGACGGCTTTGGCGGATTCGGTCTGGGCGTTTTTGATGGCCTGGGCTTCGTCGAGGATGGCGTAGTCGAATTTGTAGTCTTTGAGGAAGAGGATGTCGGAGCGGAGGGTACCGTAGGTGGTGAGGATGATGTCGTAGTCGGCGAAGTGTTCGGCGTTGCGTGGACGGGAAGCGCCGGTGTGATCGAGGATGCGGAGGTTGGGGGAGAATTTGGCGGATTCTTCTTTCCAGTTGAAGATGAGGGAGCGCGGGGCGACGACGAGGGACGGGCGGGGGATGGATTTGAGTGAGGAAGCAGAGGGGTCAGGGGTGAGGGGTGAGGGGCCCGGTTTTTGGGTTACGATTTCTTTGCGGGAAACGAGGAGGGCGAGGACCTGGATGGTTTTGCCGAGGCCCATGTCGTCGGCGAGGCATCCGCCGAAGGAGAATTCGCGGAGGAACTGGAACCATCCGAGGCCTTCGCGTTGGTAGGGGCGGAGAGTGCCGACGAAATCGGCGGGGGGTTCGAGGGCTTGAACGCCGGAGAAATCGCGGAGTTGGTTACGGAGGTTGGTGAAGGTGGCGTCGGCGGTGGCGTGGGGCTGGGAGTCGAGGAGGACGTCGAGCATGCCGGCTTGGGCGCGGGAGAAGCGGATGGCTTCTGTGCCGTCATCGTCTTTGACGGTGGTGCCGGAGCGGACGATGACGCCGTACTTGGCGAGCCATTCTTCGGGGAGTACGCCGAAGGTGCCGTCGGCGAGGCGGATGAGATGTTCGCCCTTGCGTGCGGCGGAGAGGAGGCGGGGGAGGGGGACGACTTGATCGCCGAACTGGACGGAGCCGGTGAGATCGAACCAATCGATGCCGGAGGCGACGGCGATCTGGAAATCGGAAGCGGCGTGATAGAGTTTTCCTTCGGCCTCGACGAGCCAGCCTTCGCGGAGGAGGGTGGTGACGGCGCGGGGGAGATGGCGGGAGGGGAGATCCCAGTGGGCTTCGCGTGATTCGGGATCGGTTTCATGACGGAAGCCGACGGCGTGGAGGATGGCGAGGGCCTTGGCTTCGGCGGGTTTATCGCGGAGGGTGAGTTTGCGGGCGGAGGGATCATAGGTGCCGGCGGAGGGCATGAGGGCGTCAATGGCCCCGGTGTCGTAGTCAAAGAAGACGTCGGCGAAGAGGAGTTCTTCGGGGCGGGCGGAGGCGGAGCGGCCGGGTTTTTTGATCATGAGGCGCGGGCGCGGGGTGCCCTGGGAGCGAGTGAAGGCGAGTTCTTCGGGGACATCGAGGGTGGGAACGGCGGGGAGGGTGGAGAGTTGGCGGAGGAATTCGTGGGCGTCGGACTTGAGGACGTGGATGGCGCCGCGGTTGTTGAAGAGTTCGATCCATTCAAGGCCGCCGGAGAGATCGATGCGGGTGATGCGGTGGTGCATGACGAGGATGCCGGGTTCACCGATGACGGGTTCGGCGATGAGTTGGGAGACGGTGAGGGGGACGACGTTGGTGGGATCGGTGGAGAGGGCGATGTGACCGGAGAGGGTGTAGTGTTTGCCATCATCGTGGGGGGCGATGCGGACGACGAATTGATAGGTGTGGGAATCATCCCAGGCGAGGGGTTCGGGATCGGAACCGGGGAAGGTGCGGATGCGGCAGCGGTGGGTTTCGCACATTTGTTTGAGGAGGGCGAGGCCGGCAGCGCCGCGGAGAGTGCATTGTTTGAGAGTGAGAGAGGGGGGTTCGAGGCCGAGCACGGCGGGATCATCCGGGCGAGCGCCGAAGATGCGGGAGAGGATTTCGCGGTCGGCCAGTTCGGTAAAGGTGTCGATGTCGCGGGGTTCGATGCGGACGGGGGCGGCCTTGGACCAGCCTTCGCCGCCGCGGGTTTTGCGATGCTGGCGGGCGAAGAGATCGAGGGCGATGACGGAGCGGTTGAGGCTGGTGGCGGAGGCGTCGAGGACGAAGATGAGTTGGCGGGGGAGGCCGGCGGCGGCGGGGGTGTTGTCGGAGAGGCGTTTGGCGGCGGCCTGGCCGATGCCTTGGAGGTGAATTTTCCAGCCGGGTTTGGCGGGCCAGGCGTTGGGAGAGCGGCGGGTATTTTCGGCGTCGCCGGAGCGGGTGAGGAGGGGGTGGGTACGGGATTCTTCGAGGGTGCGGAAGGCGCCGGATTTATCGGCGAGGAGGACGGTGGACCAGATGTGGGGGCAGACGAAGCCGGCGGAGCGTTGTTCGCAGGGGCAGATGGCGTTGAATTCGGTGGCGGTCCATTCGATGCGGGTGTCATAGTGATCGCCATCGAGGACGAAGCCGTGGGCGGCGCCGCGGGAGGATTTGACGAGGAGCGCATCACCGTCGGCGATCATTTTTTTAGCGGAGGAGTCGACTTGGGGAGTGACATCCTGGGAGAGGAGATCGACGAGGCGCAGACGGGGTGCGGAAGCGGCGCTATTGGCAGCGGGGGTGTCGGTAGAAATAATTTCGGTGGAGTCACTCATTAAAAATCCTGAGGAGGCGGGGTGGAAAAAAGGGGGACCAAGAAGGGGTGGGGCATCAGGTGGCGGCCATGGCGTTTTCCTGGGAGACGACGGCGTCGAGGACTTCCTGGGCGCTGGTGGCGGTGCGCATGGATTGGCGGAAGGCGTCGACATTCATGAGGCGGCTGATGCGGGCGAGGGCCTGGATGTGGGGGCCGGTTTGATCGGGCGGGCTGGCGAGGAGGACCATGAGGTTGACGGGCCGGCCGTCGATGGATTCGAAGTCGATGGGGGTTTCGGGTTTGCCGATGCCGATGACGAGGTGATCGACGCCGGCGCATTTGCCGTGGGGGATGGCGAGGCCGTTGCCGATGCCGGTGGTGCGGGTGGACTCGCGTTCGAGGACGGAGTTGAGGAGGACGGAGGCGTCTTTGACTTCGCCGGCGTCGGCGAGGACTTTGACGAGTTCAGCGATGGCGTCTTTTTTATTTTTGGCGGTGAGGGGGACTTTGATGTGGTTAATTTTGAGGATATCGGAAAGCCGCATGAAGAGCTCCGCAAAGGTCGGGGAAGGTCGGGTGAAGCCAAGCAAGGTAGTGTAAATGTGTCCGTGTGTAGGTTCAAGGCGATTGGGCGGGAATGTGGGATTGGGGGATTCGCGAGAGCGAGCGCAGGGGCGGGCTTGACGGGTGAGATTGGGGGGGAGAGAGATTTTATTTGGCGGGAGTTTCGAGCGGGAGATAGATTCCGCGAAAGGGGCCGGTGGTGGTTTCATCGTTGATGGTGGTTTTGAACGTGCCGGCGAGGAAGTCGCCGAGGCGTTGGGCATCGAAGGTGACGGCGACCTTGCGGGCTTCGCCTTCGTCGTCCTCGAGGGTAAAGGTGATGGTGCCGGTGAGCGTGGTGGCGGAGGCCTTGAGTTTGGATGCGTTGAAGGGGAGGGACTCGGTGGCGAGTTGGTGAATGCGGGTTTTGCAGACGAAGTGCAAGGTCATTATCACCGGCGCGGATTTTTTCGCCACATAAGGGAGAAGCGGTAGAAAAAGGGAGGCTTGTGGGGGAGGAAGGTGCGGGCTATATTTGTGGATGTGCGGGCGTAGCTCAGTGGTAGAGCGGCACGTTCCCAACGTGCATGTCGAGGGTTCGATCCCCTTCGCCCGCTTTTGGATGGATGGCGATAATGGGCCGTTGAAATGAGGAGTCATTTCAGCGGCCTGATGTGTTTTTGCGGGGCAGTTTGCGGGAGAAATTTGTTGAAAGCGGGTTTGGATGGGGGAAGGGCGCTAGGATGTAGGGTCGAGTCGGATATTTTTTTGAGAGGAAGAACCATGAGCATGGGCAAGATTTTGGCCGTGGGGTTGCTGGTTGTGGGGGTTTTGCTGCTGATCATGCGGTTGATACCGGTGGGGATGCTGGCGAATATTCCGGATGGGTTTTCAGCGATTGCGGTGCTGATTGCGGGGGGTGTGGTAGCGTTTGCGGTGGCGGAGAAGAAGGCGTGAGGGCCGAGGCGAGTGCGTGGTACGATGGAGGAGGTCGTGTGGGGCGCGAGGTGTTTCCGTTACGAGTGGTGTGAATGAATAAAGGGGATGGCGGGGCGTTAACTGGATGAAAGCGGAGGTTTTGCATGCGGATGTTTTGGGCGTTGGCGGTGAGTGCGACTTGTGTTTTGGGGTGGAGTGCGGGAGCGGGGGGGCAGAGTTTTGTGCGGGCGGGGGAGGAGATTGTGGCGGTGGGGGATTCGATGACGGAGCAGGGGATTTATCAGCGGCAGATGGAGGGGGTGTTCAAAACGCTGTACCCGGAAGGGAAAATTAGGGTGGTGAATTTGGGGAAGAGCGGGGCGTTTGCAAACTGGCAAATTGAGCCACTGAAGAAGTATTTGAGCCGGAATAAGGCGGGGGTGATTACGGCGATGTTTGGGGTGAATGACACGAAGTGGAACGGGAATGATCTGGCGGGGAAGTCGGCGGGATTTGCGGCCGCTGGCGAGTACGGGGCGGATCACGGCGGGATCGGATGGGAATCCTGAGGGGGTGGTGCGTGCGGGGATTTACAAGGTGAAGGAGGGGGAGAAGTTGGTGCACAAGTTGCAGGTGGGGCCAGGGAAGGAGTGGGGCGAGCGGATTACTTTTGAGGAGGAAGCGGGAGAGCGGTTTGTGGTGCGGGTGAAGTTGGAGAAAGAGGAGACGCCGGTGGCGTTTGCGCTGCGGGTGACGGACTGGGATCAGGTTACGTTGAATGCGGATGGATCGGGGTGGATTACGGCGGGGGAGGCAATTATTGGGCAGCAGCATCCGGGGTATTTTCGGGTGGGGAAGATGGGGGTGTTTTATAGGATTGGGTTTTGAGGGGCGGTTGTGAGTGGTCAGTGGCAGAAGGGGAGCAAGTAGCAAGAAGACGACGAGCGGGGATCGAAGTTAATCGGCGGCGTCGGGGAGGTCGGGTTCGGCGAGGGCGAAAGGGGCGGCTTTGCCGGGGCGGACGGTGAGACGCTGGGCGTAGTCCATGAGGAATTCGATTTTAGGAATGGGGGTGGCGTCGGGGAGGCGGGAGATGGCGTGATGGAGAATGCGTTTGGCGGCGCGGAGGTGGGTGCGGCGGCTGACGTGGCTGAGGAGAATGAGTTCATTTTTCAGTTGAGGGAGGACGGCGACGAAGTCGTCGACGTGGAGGTGCTGGCCGACGCGGGCGCGTTTGCGGTGGTCGGGCTCGAAGAAGGTGCATTCGGTGAGGAGGATTTTGGCGTCGCGGACGCCATCCTGGAGGAGAGTTTCGCCCATGGAGGTGTCGCCGGTGTAGGCGACGAGGGGGACGTCGAGGCGGTAGGTGATTTTTTCGCCGGCCTCTTTCATTTTGCGGAGGATGTGGCCGGGGAGATTTTGGGCGAGGAGATCGGCGCGGAGTTTTTCGCGGCGGTCGATGATGAGGAAGCCGATGGAGGGGACGGTGTGGCGGGTGGCGAAGGCGCGGACGATGAGGCCTTTGCGGAGTTCGTATTCATCGCCAACGGCGAGGGGGACGATGGTGTGTTCGGTGACTTTGCCTTCGAGGCCGGCCCAAGAGTGGATGATGTCGGAGAGGGGTTTGGCGATTTTTGGGGGGCACAGGACGGTGCCGGGTTTCATGCCCTGAAAGAAGCGCTGGGAGAGGTAGTAGGGGATGCCGGCGGAGTGATCGATGTGGCCGTGGGAGAGGAGGCAGAAGTCGGCGACGAGGGCGGGCCGTGGGCATTTGCCGATGTCGAAATTGAGGTTGAGTTCGGGGATTTGGAGGAAGGTTTCTTCGCCGGCGGCGCTGTATCCGAGGACGTGGAAGTAGGGGGTTTTGACGACGGCGAGGCCGGGAAGGAGAGGGTATTCGCGGTGTTCGATGCGGGTCGGGCGTTCGGCGGGGGCGGGAGGAATGGTGGTAGATTGTTCGAGGTTGAGAGGGTCGTTGGACACGCGTATCTCCGGGCGCAGGGGGATGGAGGAACAGCGCTGACGGCGATAGCAGAAAATGGGAGCGCGAGCCACGGGAGGGTGGAGCGCGAGGAGATTTTGAAATTAAGCCAGCGATGTCGGTGTCCCGACGCAGCCAGTCAAAAGCGTACAGTTCGCCGTCAAGCGAACAGGAAGAGACCTTAACGATTTGGGGGGAGGATGGCAAACGGGAGGGGAAGTGAAACGAGGAGAATGAGCGTGGGGAAAGTTGCGAGGAGGGGTCGAGTAAGGTATGTTAAGGGGGAGAATCGCAAAGGAATGCGGGCGTTTAGCTCAGTTGGTTAGAGCGTACGGATCACACCCGTAAGGTCCCTGGTTCGAGCCCAGGAACGCCCAGTGATAAACCCCTGTTTTATACGGGGGTTTATGCATTTTTGCGGGGTGCGGCGTGGGGAATGGAGGCCGAAGAAAAGATTGGAAAATGGGGGGCGATGTGAAGGGGAGAGATTTTCTCGCTTTTTCCGCGTGTGGAATTGATTACTTCGCGACATCACTTTTCGGCGGCAGGAGCCAGCAGAGCATGAGGGTGGGCACGCCGATGCAAAGGAGGACATCTGCCAGGTTGAAAATGTACGGATACCATTCCACCGTGAATTTCAACATGTCGCGTACGCCGGAGTAGACGGCGCGGTCGTACATATTGCCCAATGCGCCCGCCAGAATCAGGCCCAGGGCCAGTTGCACCACCCATTGCGTGCGCTTGCTGGTGGCGAAGACCCAGAGGATCAGGACTGTGGCGGCGATACTGAAGACCAGGAAGAGCCAGACAAAGCCCTGGGCGATGCCGAAGACCATGCCTTTGTTGATGGTAGTGGTGAAGCCCAGGACATGCGGGATGAGGGGTTCGGGGGGGTAAAGCAAGGCCGGATGGCGTCCGGCGGGGATTTGGGTGGGGTGGAGGCCGGGGATGACTGTGGGGACGCCCATGGGAAAGGCATAGGCTTTGAGCCAGAGATCGAGGGCGAGGCCGCTGATGGCGGGAAGGAGGAAGCGGATCCACGGGGCGACGAAACGCCAGGCGAGGTCGGAACGCGCGACAGGTTGGCTTGCGAGTGCGGAGGCAGAAGTGTCGGTCGTCGCGCTCATCGGAGTCCAAGGTTTGCATTGTGCATTGGTTGATCGGGGACGCGGGCGAAAATTATTCTTCATCTTCATCAGATGAGGATGAATCTTCCTGCTCGTCCTCGTCATCGTGAATGCCTACTTTTCCGGCCTCAAGGAGGCGGCTGTATTCAATGGTGTATTTGGCCCAAGGGACGGCGTCAAGGCGTACGCGCGGGATGGGTTTGCTGGTGCCGAGGCAGATTCCGTAGCTGCCATCGTCCACGCGGGCGAGGGCTTCCTGGATTTCGCGGAGGATTTTACGTTCGGATTCGATCAGGCCGAGGGTGAATTCCTGCTCGTAGTTGTCGGAGCCGACATCGGCCATGTGGATGGGCATGGTGGAGAGGTTGGATTCATTGCTACGGAGGGCTTCGGATTCCATGGAACCGACGTCGCCGAGGAGTTCGCGGCGTTTTTCGAGCAGCAGTTTGCGATAGAACTCCAGATCCGCCTTGGTGAGGCTGACGACTTTTTTGTCGCGGGCGACGGGGGCGTCGGCGGCATCCATAAAGCGGCTTTTTACGACCGTTTTGAGGGTGCGCTGAGCGGTGGGGGAGGGGTAGGCGGGTTGTTTGGAGAGGGGTTTGCTGTTTTTGGCTTTGGCATCCGAGGGGCGACTTTTGGCGGCCGGCGCGGGTGTGGGGGCTGATTTTTTAACCGGGGCGATGTTTTTTACGGCGACGGCTGGTTTTTTGGGAGCCGTTTTTTTAGCTTTTACAGCCACTGCTTTTTTTGCCATCGGATTCATGCCCTAACAAAATGGTGAACTATTGGGATTTGCCACAAGCTTATGGAATTGACAGGGTACCGTTTTGTTCGCTCCAGTGAATTCTTGGGCTGTGCGTAAAAAAGTGCCGAGTCCTGCATTTTACCCCATCTTAACCCCTGTTGTCAAATGCCAACCGAGGTATACGAAGGGTTTGGGGAAATGTTGCAGTTGCTTATGCCACAATCACTTACACGCGATGCGCAAAGAGAATCTTAACCCTTTACCAAGTATTCGGCCACGGGATGGCCCAGGAGGATGTGCTCCTGCAGAATGCGTTCGATGATGGGGGGGGTGGCGTGGCGGTACCAGACGTTGTCGGGCTGGATGACGAGGATGGGGCCTTGAGTGCAGATGCGGAGGCAGTGGCATTTGGTGCGGTAGACGTTGAAGGGATCGGCGCTGAGGTTCAGTTCTGCGATACGCTTTTTCAGGTAGGTCCAGGCGGTATCGCCGGTGGGGGCGTCGACGCAATCAGGGCCGGCACATAAGAGTATGTGGCGGCGGAGGTTAGCGATGCCGTAGGCGGCGGCTTGCTGGTCGGCGGTGGTGCCGGGAGGAGGTTTGGCCATGGGCGTTCCTTGCGTGAAAAGCGGGGTTACACCCGAGAATAGGCCATCCGGAGGGGTTTGGCTAACGAAATCCTTTATGAGGAGTGAGTAAACGGACGATATTCCCATTTGAGGATTGGACCACCTCACCATATGGAGAGGGAATTCAAGACATGCCGATCACACACATTCAATCGCAGGCGTCGCGCAGCAACTCCACGGTGATGAGTGCCGGGGTATTGCCGCTGCGTACCGGGCCGGTTCGGCAGGGGGTAGAGGGGG
>JBBRWV010000065.1:0-20641 GCA_038248985.1 Phycisphaerae bacterium | reverse complement strand
CTTCTCTCCCTCTTGAACGCCATGATCCGCGACAACATTCCCTGGGAAAAACTCAACGTCGTGCAAAAACTCAACGGAGCGCCCCATGCCAAAACCGCCTAAAAAACCCTTGACTCACAACACAGCCGCTTCGTGGTTAACCCCCCCCGTCCCCGCAAAAAAAACGAGAATCACATGCAATCCCGCTACCTCGGCGTCTACGCCATCGCCATCCTCAACTCCCAAATCCTCGTCACCAAAAAAGGCCGCGGACCGTTCACCGGACGCTGGGATCTCCCCGGCGGCGGCCTCGAATTTGGCGAATCCCCCCAGCAAACCCTCCACCGTGAACTCCTCGAAGAAACCGGCCTCCAACTCACCTCCTTCTCCCTCCTCAACGTCTGGTCCCATCTCATCCTCGATCCCCGCCCTGATCACATCGGCGAACAAACCCACCACCTCGGCATCCTCTACCGCATCACCACCACTGACCTCCCTCCCCTCTCCACCCCCGATGGTCAAGACTCCCTCGAATCCCGCTGGCTACCCCTCGCCGACCTCCATGACTCCAACGCCACCCCCTTCCTCGCCCGCGCCGTCCGCGAATGCTCCCCCTAAACTCCACCGCATCGCCTTTTACTCCTTCGCGATGCGCTCCCTCCCCGTTTATACTCCCCCCATGTCCGCCGACGCTCCGACAACCACCACCACCTCCGCCCCCCAAAAGAAACGCCCGCCCGCGTTTCTCTTCGCCCTCGGCCGCGCCCCACTCCCCGCCCACATCCGCGTCAACAACCTCTCCTATCACTTCGTCGATCTCTTCAAACACGACTTCTTCGCCGCCACCGGCCTCTACCAACGCGACGATTCCCCCGATCTCGCCGTCCTCAAAATCCAACGCACCTACCACTGCCTCGGCTTCCCCATGAAATGGCTCGGCCGCCTCGTCGCTAACCACGAAATCGACATCTTCCTCCATCTCCAGGATCTCCGCGGCATCCCCGCCTTCCTCGGCCGCGTCGGACCCACCGGTTTCCTCCACGCCTTCATTCCCGGTGTCGACCTCCACCCCCAACTTCCCCTCACCCCCCAATTCTGGCACGACCTCGCCCAACTCCTCACCGACCTCCAATCCCGCCACATCGCCTACGTCGACACCAACAAACGCGAAAACATCCTCTACGGCCAAGACACCCGCCCCTGGCTCATCGACTTCCAAATCTCCTTCCGCTGCAAAAATGGCACCCGCGCCAACCCTCTCCGCCGCTGGCTCCTCCGCCACTTCATCGCCGCCGATTGGTACCACTTCTACAAACACAAAACCCGCCTCTCCCCTCAACTTTGCACCCCCCAAGACTTCGCCCGCGCCGAAAATCGCAGCTTCCTCCACCGCCTCCACCGCCTCCTCGCCACCCCCCTCCGCACCCTCCGCCGCAAATACCTCAACCGCTACGACCTCTCCAAAACCAAATAACGAAACGCTCCCCTCCGGCAACGCCCAGCTTCAGGGCGAAAACGCCGCCGGAAACGCATGCACCCCCAGCGTCGCCAACTTCCCCCGCACCGCTTCCAAAATCTCCCCCGCCTCGCTCATCCGCCCCACCCCCACCGTCCGGCACGCCTGCCACCCCGTCCCCGGCCCCACAAACTGCGCCCCATCCGCCAACACCTGCTTCGCATTCCGCTGCGTCGCCGGATGATTCCACATCGCTTCATTCATCGCCGGCGCCACCAGCACCCGCTTCGGCTCGGCCGCCAAGAGCAGCGTCGAAATCAAATCATCCGCGATCCCCTGCGCCACTTTCCCCAGCATGTTCGCCGTACACGGCGCCACCACAATCAAATCCGACTTCTGCGCCAACCGTATATGCTGCGGCTCTTTCGTATCCACATGCTCCCACAAATCCGTATACACCGGATTCGCCGTCAGCGCCTGAAACGTCGTCGCCCCCACAAAATGCGTCGCCTCTTTCGTCATCGCCACGTTCACCACCGCCCCCGCCTGCACCAGCTTGCTCACCAACTCGCACACCTTGTACGCCGCGATGCCCCCGCACACGCACACCAAAATCGTCCGACCATTCAAATCCTGTTCCATCCCCCCATTGTACTCCCGACCCCCTTGCGATTCACCCCCTCATCCCCCAGCCCGTTCCCCTCTTCCCCGTCTCGTAGATCAGGCGCCTACCATGCCCAACTTTTCTCTAAACTATTCCACCCACTCCATCCTCGTCCTCGGCTCCATCGCCCTCCTCCGCCGTCGCCGTCACCCCTGAATTCTCCATCTGAATCTTTCATCCCAATCCAACCCCCACCAAACCCGCGACTCCCCCTCGCGGGTTTGCTCTTTCCTCGCCCACCACTTCCCCTTTCACCACTCCCGCACCCTTCATCCACTTGCCACTTCGCCCAGTTTCTCTGAAAGACTGTCACCCACAAGCGCCAATCTGTCCTGCCCCCCTTTACCGGCGTTTTTATCCCCCACCTTCTTTGTCGATAAATCTCCCTGCAAATCATCATGTCCTGAGTATCTTAAATTCTTCCGCATTTCGCTGGCACTGCACTTGCTCCTCATCCCAGAGCGTCGGCACCCATCCGTACAAAAATTCCCTCCGAAAGGCCCGCACATGGCTATCATCCTGCCCAAAAATTCCCCCAGCTCTCCTCAAGCCCCCTTCGCCAAACCTTTCAGCAAAGACCACGACCCAGGCGTCGAACCTGCGCCCCCTCATCAGTTCACCCACGATCAAATCGCCAAAGTCGCCGAAGCCCTCTGGCGCGCCCAAGGGTGTCCCCTCGAAAAGGATCAGGAAAACTGGCTCGCCGCCGAAGCCCAACTCCGCAATCAACCATAATAAAAAACCACCTCGTCCGTAGCCGAGACGCCGTTTCAACTCCAAGGAATCTTCCCATGCAACACAAATCCCACTTCCTCAGACTCCTCCGCCAGCAATCACTGCTCCTCACGCTCCTGATCTGCAGCACCCTCGTCCTCTTCCTCACCGTCGGCGGCGCCTCCGTCGCCCTCTACTACTGGGCCTCCGGCGACCTCGCCTTCTTCACCCCCTAATCGACTATACCCACGCCATCTCCCCAACCGCTTCACTCCGCATCCTCTTGCACAAGCCAAAATTCCCCCCTTGACACATCCCCCTTCAAGCCCTAACATAACCCGATCAAGAAAGTTCCAAAACAGGGGGATTCACTTATGCCACTCGTCACGCTCTCCACTATTCCCTACCCCCAACCCCCCGCTTTGCTCCCCGCCTCACCCACCATCCCGCCTCCATCCCGCACCACCCCTCCCTCCTCCCCACCGGTTGACCATCGGCAAATGGATAGTCGGCCACTCGATTCTGAAGACCCCCCGACCCCATCCATGGACAATCGGCAATTGGCAATCGAAAATCCCCCCTCCCTCCGCGACTTTCTCCCGCCCGGACAAATCACCCTCCTCATCGGCGACCCCGGCGCTGGCAAATCCCTCATCGCCCTCGACCTCGCCTCGCGCCTCTCCCGCCGCCAACCCCTCCCGCCCCATCCCACTTCACTCGCCACCTCCCCCTTGTCCCCCCACGCGCCGCCGCCTCGCCCCTGCTTCCTCCTCGCCTATGAAGACCCCGCCACCACCCTCCTCGCTCGCTTTCAAGCCAACCACGCCGACCTCAACAGTATTTGCGTCATCAATCCCCGCGTCAACCTCACCCTCTACAAAGCCGACCCCCTCGAACCCGGACCGCCCTCCAAATACTCCTCCCTCATCGATTGCCTCGACCAAAAAATCCACCACGAAAAACTTCGCCCCTCCATCCTCATCATCGACCCACTCCCCGCCGCCCTCGGACCCCAGGACTCCTACTTCGCCCCCACCCTCCGCCGCCTTCTCGACCCCCTCCTGCGCTTCGCCGCCGCCTACCACTTCCCCATCCTCGGCATCACCCACCTCGCCAAGCCCACCTCCGCCAACAAGCACCCCCTCCACCGTATCCGCGGCTCCCAAGCCTACCCCGCCCTCGCCCGCTCCATCCTCTACGTCACCCATTCCCAAACCCCCACCCTCCACAGCCTCGACACCCCTGCCCCCCCCTTCAATCGCCTCCTCATCCCCATCAAAAACACCCTTCGACCCCTCGACCGCGCCTTCCCTTTCACCATCCTCCCCAACTCCTCCCTCCTCTGGTCCCGCGAGCCCCTCCTCTCCCACCCCCTCCTCCGCGACGGCCAACCCCTCACCCCCACCCCCCCTGATCCCCTCCAGCAGGACCGCGCCCTCTTCCGCCAAACCCAGATAGACTTCGCCAAATCCTTCCTCCACACCACCCTCGCCGCCGGCCCCGTCCTCTCCACCACCCTCCTCCGCCTCGCCCGTGATGCTGGCATCACCAGCCGCACCCTCGCTCGCGCCCGCTACGAACTCAACATCCCTACCGTCTACAACGGCGAAGAACGTAAATGGTACATCTCAATTTCGACTTCAGGAGTATCATCTTAACAAATGGGGGGGCAAGAGTGCCACGGCTCTCTCTCTTTTGCCCCTGCATTTGGCATTCTTGCTCGCCCAGTTGCAAAGACACCTCCCAAATCCCCTCCCAAACCCCCATCCGCACGCTCACCCCTTCATGACCGGGAGCGAGAATTTTCCCGCGGCTTTATCTTCTTCGATTTTAGCGTAGCCCGAGCCAAGTTCACCCAAAGGATCGGGAGGAAGGATTTCGACGACTTTTTCGCCGAGTTTGGCTTCGCCGCGGAGGACTTTGGCCTGGAAGTCTTTACATTCCTGGAGGAGGCGTTCGAGAATTTGTTCTTCGGGGATGTTGGCGACTTTTTGGCCCTGGACGTAGATGATGCCTTTGCGGTCGCCGGCGAAGATGGCCACGTCAGCGCCTTCGGCTTCGCCGGGGCCGTTGACGATGCAGCCCATGACGGCGACTTTGATGGGGAGGTGGATGTGTTCTTTGAGGGCGGTGTTTACTTTTTGGGTGAGCGTGAAGAGGTCGACCTGGATGCGGCCGCAGGAGGGACAGGCGATGAGTTCGGCACCTTTGCGGGTGCGCAGGCCGAGGATGTACAGGAGTTCGAGGCCGTCTTGGACTTCGTAGATGGGATCGTTGGCGTAGGAGATGCGGAGGGTGTCGCCGATGCCTTGGGCGAGGAGGTGGCCGAGGGGGACGACGCTGCGGATGGTGCCGGTTTCTTTGGGTCCGGCGTGGGTGACGCCCAAGTGGAGGGGGTGATCGAAGCGCTTGGAGATTTCTTCGTAGGCGGCGATGACGAGGAGCGGGTCGATGGATTTGGCGGAGATGGTGACGTCGTAGAAATTGCGTTCGTAGAAGATGTCGAGATATTCTTCGAGTTTGGTGATCATGATGGCGAGGAAGTGTCCATGTTTGTTATCGCCGAAGACGCCGCCGAGTTCTTTGAGACGTTTTTGTTTGTCTTTGCGTTCGATGATGGAGCCTTCGTTGACGCCGATGCGGATGGGGAGGGAGCGTTCTTTACAGGCGTCGATGACTTGTTCGACTTGTTTGCGGTCGTTGATGTTGCCGGGGTTGAGGCGGATTTTGTGGACGCCGGCGTCGATGGCTTCGAGGGCGCGTTGGAAGTGGAAGTGGACGTCGGCGACGATGGGGACGGAGACTTGTTTGAGGATTTCCTTGAGGGCCTCGGTGTCTTTGCGTTCGGGGACGGCGACGCGGACGATGTCGGCGCCGCCCTTGGCGAGTTTCTGGATTTCGGCGACGCAGGTGTCGATGTCGTAGGTGTAGCCGGAGGTCATGGACTGGACGGAGACGGGGGCATCTCCGCCGATAAGGACGTTGCCGACTTTGACTTGGCGCGTTTTGCGACGCTGGATCATGAGGGAGGCTCCTGGGTATCGGGTGGAATACAGTGAGCCATTGTACCGGATAATGGGGATGGAAAACATACGAGAAAGGAGGGGACGAAGGAGAATTGCGCTGCGGGGATTTGTCTGCTACAATTGGGGGTCTGAAAATGGGTTGGTGATTCGTCTTTGGAGTTTGGGACATGTTTCGCGGATCGATGACGGCGCTGGTGACACCTTTTCGGAACGGGGCATTTGATCGGACGGCGTTGGAGAAGCAGATTGGGTTCCAGGCGGAAGGGGGGACGCAGGGGATTATTCCGGTGGGGACTACGGGGGAGTCGCCGACGGTGTCACATGAGGAGCATCATGAGGTGATCGAGGTGGCGGTGAAGGCGGCGCGGGGGACGGGGATGAAGGTGATCGCGGGGACGGGGAGCAACGCGACGGAGGAGGCGGTGGATTTGACGCGGTTTGCGAAGAAGGCGGGGGCGGATGCGGCGCTGATTGTGAATCCGTATTACAACAAGCCGACGCAGGAAGGTTTGTACCGTCATTTCGAGGCGATTGCGCGGGCGGTGGATTTGCCGATCGTGCTGTATAATATTCCGGGTCGGACGGGGATTACGATGAGCAACGCGACGGTGCTGCGGCTGGCGCGGGATTTCAAGAATATTGTGGCGATGAAGGAGGCGACGGGGAGTTTGGATAGCGCGAGTGAGTTATGCGCAGCGGGATTTCCGGTGCTGTCAGGGGATGATTCGCTGACGTTGCCGATGCTGGCGGTGGGGGGTGTAGGGGTGATCAGCGTGGCGACGAATATTATTCCGAAGCAGATTCGGCAGATGGTGGATGCGGGGCTGGGGGGTGATCTGGCGGGGGCGCGGGCGATACATCTGCGGTATTTTGAGTTGATCAAGTCGCTGTTTGTCGAAGGGAATCCGATGGGGGTGAAATGTGCGATGGAGATGCTGGGGCGCGACACGGGGGAGATGCGGCTGCCGTTGTGCGAAGTGAGTGCCGAGGCGCGGGGTGTGATTCGGATGGCGTTGCTGAATGCGGGGTTGATGGAGGATAATCGAGCGTGAGTGTGTGATATGGTTAAGTGGAGTTGGTGAATTTTTTGGAGGGTTTTACTATGCGGCGATTCAGAATGCGCGGGGTTTTGGTGAGTCTTTTGGTTTTGGCAGGGGCTATGGGGGCTGGGTGTGAAAAGGTGGGAGTGAAGAGTGGGGAGGAGATGAAGCTAGTGGGAATCGCGGAAGGGGAGCCGGAGTTGCGGGAGGTGCTGGCAGATATGGCGAAGTCGCATGGTGAGAAGACGCAGTTGGCGTGGTATGTGAGTACGCCTCTGCGGGGGATTGATCCGCAGTTTAAGGGTTTTTATGCAAACATGGGGGTGCAGCAGAAGGAACTGTTGGGGGAGTTGAAGGGGTGGGCGAAGAAGCAAAATGTGAGTTTGACGCATCGGTACAGCGATGATGCGTATGGGCGATCGCTCAAGATGATGGAAGGGCGGGAGGAGGCCAAAACGCGGGTGGCGGAGCGCGCGGATTTTCAACGGGACATGCTGATGAATATGTATCATGATTATGTGTGGCAAGTGTGTTTGGTGGAGGCGGTTTTGCCGCGCGTGAAGGATGGGGAGTTAAAGGCGTATTTGAAGAAGAGCAAGACGGTGCATGAGGCGGGGATAAAGGAGATTGAGGGGATGTTGAAGCGATATCGGTATCAGTAGGACGGAGGGGCCGGGGGCAGGGGGTCAGGGGGTGTCGAAGAAGGTGATGTATTTTTGTTTTTTGATGGCGCGGTGGAGGAGGAGGGCGAGTTCGAGGGCGTGGTAATCGCCCCACATGCTGGATTCGCCGTGGGGGACGGTGCTGCCCTTGGGAATGTAGTCCCAGTTGTTGGGGCGATGGTAGATGCTGTGGAGGATGAGTCCCTGGTGTTTGGGGTTGGTGCTGAGGTAGGGTTCGGCAAAGAGGGTTTGGGCGATGAGGAGGGCGGCCTGGGTGTAGGTTTTGCCCTGGGATTTGCCGAGGAAGTTGCCGAGGCGGAGGAGGCCCTGTGCGGCGATGGCAGCGGCGGAGGAATCGAGGGGTTCGTGGGGGTTGAAGGGGTCGGCGGATGATTGGTAGTTGGTGACGTGGCGGCCGGTGGCGGGGTTGATTTCGTGGGGGATGTTGGGGGCGCCGTCGTCCCAGTAGGGGATGCCGTCGGCGAAGGTGACGTCGTGAATGTAGTGGTCGGCGGTTTGGCGGGCGCAATTTTCGTACACGGCGAGGACGGCAGATTTTTCGAGGCCGACTTCGGATTGGAAGGTGGAGGGGGAAATGGTGCGGAAGAATTCCAGTTGTTCGGCGAAGCCGAGGATGGCCCAGGCGAGGCCGCGGGTCCAGGTGGAGAAGGGGGAGTAGCCTTGCTGGGTGGAGCGGGAGCGGAAGTTGCCGTCGTTGCGGTTGAAGAGGGCTTCGTGGGCGGTGCGTCCGGGGATGTCGTAGGAGTGGGAGGAGTCTCCGTGGAAGACGACGTACTGGGAGGTGGCGAGGCCGTGGAGGACGGAGCGTTTGAGGAGGGAGGCTTTTTTGTCGTTTTCATGCATGAGGACGTGGCCGAGTTGCCAGGCGAGGCTGAGGCTGCGGGTGGTGCGGATGGTGTCGACGAAGAGGGAGTGGGGACCGTTGAAGGAGTAGATGTGTCCGAGCTGGGTGGCGTTGGCGGAGTGAGACGAGGGGACGGACGCGTTGATGCCGGACCAGCGCATGGCCTGAACGGCGCCGGAGCATTTGAGGGCGGTGGCGTAGGTTTGTTCCTGCCAGTAGTCGCCGGGAAAGCGGCCTTCGCGGAGGAGTCGGCGGAGGTTGCCGTAGGTGGAGATGTTATTGAAGCCGTGATCGTGTACGCCGGTGTGGGTGACGTGGGGGAGCATGTGTTGGAGGGTTTGAGAGCCGCCGAGTTCGAGCATTTTTTTATTGGCGGTGGCGTCGAAGGTGAGGAGGGGCATGCCGAACTGGAAGCCCTGGGTCCACTCAGTCCAGCCGCGGGAGGAGTAGCGACCGTTGACGGTGAAGACGGGCGTGCCGTTTTTGGGGTTCCAGGATTGGTGGAGGAGGTTGATTTTCTGCTCGGCGAGGGAGAAGGTTTTTTCGAGCGCGGGGAGGAGGGAGGGGAGAGACGGGGCGAGGGTGGGGTTCATTCGGGGGATCCTTTGAGAGGAGGGAAAGGGGGATGGGCAGTATTCAGCGCGGATTTTATGAAACTGGATGGCGGCTATGGCGGAAGTAACCGTGATAGTTCAAAGGACGAGGTGTTCGATATCCACGAGCAAGCCGGGGAAACGGTCGGCGGCATTGGAGACGTGGAAGTTGTGGAACTCGACAACGAAGGCGAGGTCGCTGTGCGAGGGGTCGAATCGGTCGGTCGTGGCGGAGCCAAAAACATTCAAGCGCTGCACGTCGTACCTGCGGCAGAGGTCGTGGTGATTCGCGGTATTTTGTTCAATTGCGGGCAACATGGAGGAGAGTATACCGCGTGAAGCGGAGGGAGTCTTGAGAACTGAAGCGCGCGGCGGCGCGCCGAGGAGTTATTGTGGGGCGTGCCGTGGGGCGGTGGAGGATTGTTTGAGGATGGAGGAGTCGCAGATTTGCCAATCGCGACGTGGGGATGACGCCGACGGAGTGCCGCTTCACTCGGTGAAGTAGATGGCTTTTTTGATGGCTTCGGCGACGCGGGTGGCACCGGGGACTACGTGGTGGAGGAGGGGTTTGGAGTAGGGAATGGGGACGTCGAGAGAGGTGACGCGGATGGGATGGTTGTCGAGATCGTCCATGGCGTGTTCAACGACCTGGGTGATGATTTCAGCGCCGATGCCGCAGGTGGGGTAGCCGGTTTCGACGGTGACGAGGTAGCCGGTTTTGCGGATGGATTTGAGGATGGCGGGGAGGTCGAGGGGGCGGAGGGTGCGGGGGTCGAGGACTTCGACGTTGATGCCGTGGTCTTTATGGAGTTGGTCGGCGGCGCTGAGTGCGGCGAGGCAGCCCTGGCCCCAGGCAACGACGGTGCAGTCGGTGCCTTCGCGTTTGACGTCGGCCTTGCCGAAGGGGATGAGGAGTTCGCCGTCGGGGACTTCGCCCTTGTTGCCGTAAAGGGCCTCGTTTTCGAGGAAGATGACGGGATCGGGATCGCGGATGGCGGTTTTGAGGAGGCCCTTGGCGTCATAGGGGGTGGTCGGGACGACGACTTTGAGGCCGGGGACGTGGGTGTAGAGGGCTTCGACCGACCAGGAGTGGGTGGCGGCGAGCTGCTGGCCGGGGCCGGAGATGCCGCGGAAGACGATGGGGACGGAGAGTTGACCGCCGGACATATTGAACATTTTGGGGGCGTTGTTGACGACCTGGTCGAAGGCGACGAGGGAGAAGGAGAAGGTCATGAATTCGACGATGGGGCGCATGCCGACCATGGCGGCACCGATGCCGAGCCCGGCGAATCCGCACTCGGAGATGGGTGCGTCGACGACGCGCATCGGGCCATACTTGGCGAGCATGCCCTGGGAGACTTTGTAGGCACCATCGTATTCGGCGACTTCTTCGCCGATGAGGAAGACATCGGGGTTGAGATCGAATTCTTCGCACATGGCTTGGTTGAGAGCTTCGCGGAATTGAATGAGGGCCATTTTGAGGATCCTTGTTTTCTGAGTGCAAGCAGTTGGGAAAATAAGAGTGAGAAAACTGGCAATTAAACACCGCCAATTTCCAATTGCCAAGGGTTATTTAACGGGAGAGGTAGGGGGGGAAGGGGTTGGCGTAGACGTCGCGCCAGACATCGTCGAGGGGGGGGAAGGGGGCGGCGTCGGCGGCGGCGTGGGCGGATTCGACCTGGGCGTGGATTTCTTCGTTGATGGCGTTGAACTTGGCTTCGTCGATGTGGTTTTTCTCGCGGAGGAGTTTTTCGAGGCGGCCGATGGGGTCGTGCTCCTGGAACTTGGTGACTTCTTCCTTGGTGCGGTATTTCTGGGGATCGGACATGGAGTGGCCGCGGTAACGATAGGTTTTGACTTCGAGGAACATGGAGCCGTTGCCGGCGCGGCAGTATTCGATGCAGTCGCGGGTCATGTTGTACATGGCCAGGCAGTCCATGCCATCGACTTCTTTGCCGGGGATGTTGTAGGCGTCGCCGGTGCGGAGTTTGAGGTCGGTGACGGCGGAGGCGCGGTGGAGGTGGGTGCCCATTCCGTAGCCGTTGTTTTCGACCATGAAGATGCAGGGGAGTTTATAGAGGCCAGCGAGGTTGAGGGCTTCGTGGAAGGATCCCTGGTTGATGGCGCCGTCGCCGAAGTAGCAGAGGGTGACGCGATCTTCCTTGCGGTACTTGGCGGCCCAGCCGAGTCCGACGGCGAGGGGGATGTGACCGCCGACGATGGCGTGTCCGCCGAAGAAGTTCTTTTTAGCATCGAAGAAGTGCATGGAGCCGCCCTTGCCGTGGGAGCATCCGGAGAGTTTGCCGTAGAGTTCGGCGAAGAGGGGGGCGATTTCCATGCCTTTGGCGATGGCGTGGCCGTGGTCGCGATAGGCGGTGATGATGTAGTCTTGGGGGCGTGCGGCGGCGATGGAGCCGACGGCGACGGCTTCCTGGCCGACGTAGAGATGGCAGAAGCCACCGACTTTTTGCTGTTGATAGGATTGGGCACATTTGACTTCGAACTGGCGGATGAGCGACATTTGTCGATACCATTCGATCATTTGGGAGGGCGAGGGTTCGATTTTGGTGGAGTGGGAATCGGCAACAGTGGTCACGCGTTTCGTCCTTTCTGGGCCGACGCCGCTGGTTGGCGGGGAATCGGCACAAGTGATCGCCGCGGGCATTGGTAAAGGGTCCGCGGCAAGCCCATCCTGCAGATCAGCGCGGTGGCGGAGGTTATCCGTCGGGCGCGTTGAAGAGTCCAGAGATTGTATGAAATTGGGGGTGGGTAGCCAAGTGGAAATGCGGAAGAGATAATGGATGGATTGGTCGGAATATGGTGCGGAGGGAGAGGGGCATTGGAGATGGAGTGCCTATATGATGGGGGCGAGGAGAATTTTATGAAGCCTTTGATTGTCGTGACCGAGGGGTTGGAGCAGGTGCCGTTTGGATGGCTGCGTGAGAACGCCGAAGTGGTGGAGGCGAGTTGGAAGGAGCCGGAGAAGTTGCGGGCGGCGTTGTTGGGAGCGGACGGGGTGATTGTGCGGACGTATACGCAGGTGAATGAATCATTTTTGGTTGCGGGGCCGAAGTTGCGGGTGGTGGGTCGGGCGGGCGTGGGGCTGGATAATATAGATCAGGTGGCATGCAAGAAGCGGGGGATCGAGGTGATCAGTACGCCGACGGCAAATTCGCGGGCGGTGTGCGAGTACGTGTTTAACTTGATATTTCATTTGGGCCGGCCGCTGGTGGATTTGCAGGCGCCGGTGAGCGATGAGCAGTTTCACAGTTATCGCAAGAGTGTCAGGGGGCTGGAATTGAGCGGCAAGACGATGGGAATCTTGGGGATGGGGCGGATTGGCCGAGGGGTGGGGAAGATTGCGTGGGCGATGGAGATGGAGGTGATTTACAACGATCTTTTGGATGTGAGCGGGCAGATTGATTATCCGGCGAAGAGCGTGAGCAAGGCGGAGTTGTACGCGCGGGCGGATGTGTTGACGGTGCATGTGAATCATCAACCGAACGATTTGAATCGGCATCTGGTGGATGCGGTGGCGTTTTCGCAGATGAAGACTTCGGCGCTGGTGGTGAATACGAGCCGGGGCGAGGTGGTGAATGCGCATGATCTGTCGGCGGCCTTGAAGACGCGGCGGATTGCGGGGGCGGCGTTGGACGTGCATGAGCCAGAGCCGCCGGAGGTGGAGTATCCGTTGTGGGGCTGTCCGAATGTAATTGTGGCGCCGCATTTGGCGGCGCGGACGCAGGGGGCGATGGATCGGATGAGTTGGGTGTGCAGGGATGTGGTGGAGTTTTTGAAGAAGGGGAGGTAGCGGGGGTGGGACGAGGGTATTTGGGTGATTTTTGGGGGCAGGGCGGGAGGGCGTTTCGTGGCGCGAATGCGGGAGGCGTGGTACACTTGCGGGCAAGTTGTCGTGGAAGACTTCGTTGGAGAAATGTGTGGTAGCCAAACTTGGAGAGCTTGGGCTTTTTTGTCTGGAGTCGGTGGGGCAGTACGTGCGGTTTGTACTGGCGATATTTTCGTGGACGGTGCGCGGGCCAGGGGCGTTTGCGCGGCGGCAGATGCTGATTCAGATGTATGAAATTGGGGTGATGTCCATACCGGTGGTGATGATCACGGGAGCGTTTATCGGGGCGGTGCTGGCGATTGAGGCGTATCCGCAGTTTCAGGCGATCGGGATGGAGTCGCGCATCGGGTCGATCATCAATGTGTCGGTGGTGAAGCAGATCGGGCCGGTGTTGACCGCGGTGATGCTGGCGGGGCGGGTTGGGGGGGCGCTTACGGCGGAATTGGGGACGATGCGGGTGACGGAGCAGATCGACGCGTTACGCGCGATGGCTTCGGACCCGGTGCGGGTGCTGGCGGTGCCGCGGTTTCTGGCGTGCATGCTGATGATGCCGGCGCTAACGGTATTTTCAGATGCGATGGGGATGTTTGGGGGGTGGTATATATCGGTGCACATGCTGGGGGTGAATTCGTATGATTACTGGGAGTATTCGCGGAGTGCGCTGGATTTGTACACGATCAACATTGGATTTATCAAGGCGATATTTTTTGGGGGTGCGATTGCGTCGATTGCGTGTTACAAGGGGTTTAACTGCGGATCGGGGGCGCAGGGGGTGGGACGGGCATGTACGGAGGCGTTTGTGCTTTCATTCGTGATTATCCTGGTGACAAATTTCTTCCTGGCGATGCTTCTGAATACGTTGTACATGATTATCTGGCCGAACTCGGGAAGTATTTTTGGATGAGTGCGACGACGCCACAAGCAGGAAGTGCGATGGAGTCACCGGAGGTGACGGCGATGGGGGCGTTGTGCCCGCCGGGGTCGACGGTGATTCGGCTGAAGGAGTTGTACAAGGCGTTTGACAATTTGGTGGTGTTGGATGGGGTGTCGCTTGATATCCGGGCGCGGGAGTGTCTGGTGGTGATGGGGCCGTCGGGGACGGGGAAATCGGTTTTGCTGAAACATATTGTGGGGTTGCTGAAGCCGGACCGGGGTGAGGTGTATTTTCATGGGCAGCGGATCGACCGATTCAATGAGCGGGAGTTGGAGGCGATACGCATACGGTTTGGGGTGTTGTTTCAGGGCGGGGCGCTATTTGATTCGATGAACGTGTTTGACAACATTGCATTTCCGATGCGGGAGCATACGGATCATTCGGCCAGCGCAATACGGGATATCGTGAGCCAGAAGTTGGCGATGGTGGGGCTGGATGGGGCGCAGGACAAAATGCCGGGGGAGTTGTCGGGCGGGATGCGGAAGCGGGTGGCGTTGGCGCGGGCGATAGCGTTGGACCCGGAGGTGGTGCTGTACGATGAGCCGACGACGGGGCTGGATCCGATCCGTTCGGACGTGATCAACGAGTTGATATTGAAGTTGAACGATGAGCTGCATGTGACGAGCGTGGTGGTAACGCATGATATGACGAGCGCGTTCAAGGTGGCGGACCGGATGGTGATGTTGAACAACGGGAAGGTGGTGGCGGACGGGAAGCCGGACGAGATACGGGCGTGCAAGCTGGAGGAGGTGTGCCGGTTTGTGCAGGGGAAGGCGACGGCGGAGGAATTGCTGGCGATCCGGCAGGCGAAGCGGAACGACACGGCACCGGAGTGAGGGGGCGGGGGGATTATTTTTCTTCCGCAGCGAGTTTTTGGAAGTAGGCTTTGACGGGGTCGGAGTAGCCTTTGGGCATGGTGCCGTGAAGAGCGTTTTCGATGTCTTTCTGGGTTTTGTCGCTGACCTTGGGGGTGGAGTCCATGGTGACATGCATTTCGCCGGCGGCGAGGACCTTGGCGGTGTTGAGGCTCTGGACGGCTTGCTTCTGGTAGTAGAGGGCGCTGTTGTAGTGGTACTTGCGGAGCGCGTCTTCGGATTTTTTCATGAGGACGGCGGCTTCGAGGAGTTTGAAGTTGTTGAAGCCCGCGGCGTTCATTTGCAGTTGGAGGCGTTCGGCTTCGTTGCGGATGGCGGCCTGGGTGCCTTGCATACGCTGAATGTCTTTTTGCATTTGCTGTTCGGGGGCCTGCCCTTCGAGGCCTTCGCCGCCCATGCCGCCTTTTTTTCCGCCGCCGGTGGCGCCGCCGGCGGGCTCCTTGGATTTGTCATCGACCTTGCCTTGTGAGAAAGGTTCAGGGGTCATGCGGGTCGGGGTGCGGCGGCCGCCTTTGCCTTCGGCCTCGGCGCCGACCATTTCACCGGAGGCGCGGCCTTCACGGCCTTCGCCGGAGCGGCCCTGGATTTCGTTGTCGTTCGGGAGTTGATTGCCGGTGACACCTTGGGCGGACATGTTACTCATGGGTCCGTCGGCGGCATCCCATCCGGCGCCTTTGTCGAGTGAGTCGGCCCACTTGGAGCCCATGTCTTCCATGGCTTCGGTGACGTCCTCTTCCTTATCCATGAGGTCGCCGACCATGTCCTGGAGTTGCTTGGGGAGTTCGGCCATGGCCTGGTCGTTTTGTTTGACGGGCTCTTCCATCTGCCACTGGGTGCGGTCGGGCTTGGCCATGAGCCAGCGTTCGAGGTGGGTGGTGAGGGCCTTGGCGCTTTCGAGGCCGTTGTCTTCGAAGGCGGTGGCGATTTCGAGTTGCTTTTCATTGAGGGCATTTTTGGCGGCGGCGAGTTCGATCTTCATTTGGACGAGTTCTTCGAGGAGGCTGACGTTGGATTGATCCTGCTCGGCGATTTTGGACATATCCACGAGGCGCTGCGTGAGGAATTTTTCCCATTTGTCTTCCTTGGCGGCGAGGTCTTTGAGTTTTTGCTCATCCTGCTGGTCGAACTGGTCTTTGGGTTTTTTGGCCAGATCGGCGGTGGCATCAATGACGGCTTTTTGTTCTTTCTGAAATTCTTTCAGTTCTTCCGCGAGTTTTTTCCAGGCGTCCTGCGGATTGTTGGGAAAATCGCCGCCGGCTTTGTTTTCGACGGTGGAGGATTTGTTTTGTTCGCTGGTGGAAATGGCCAGAAGGCTTTGAAGGACGTCGATGATGCGGCTTTGATGCTGGCGCATTTTCGTGGCGAGCGGGGTGAGGGTTTTTGCGTCGGAGAGGAGGAGGATGTCGCTGGCGCGATCGAGGACGCTGGTGGCGTCTTCGACGACGAGAACCTGGAGGCTTTTCTGAATGAGTTTCATAGGCGGTTCAAAGGGGAAGTTCTGGGCGAGAAGGGTGAGGTCGGTACGTAGTTTCTGCTGGCCTTCGTTGATGGCGGTGGTGACTTTGCGGATTTCGGCGAGAGTGGACTTGGGGGTGAGGGCATCGCTTTGCTTGCGGAAGGCGATTTGGCGATCAAGCAGGAGGCCCAGTTGCTTGCGAAGCTCATCCCAGGCCTTGCTGGTCTTGGCGGCGGTGGCGGCGTTGTCGGCGAAGTGGATGGCGAAGACCTGGCCGGGCGTGTTCTGATAGCCGAGGGCGGAGTCGAACGTGAGGAGGTCGCGGTTATCGGTGGAGACGAAGCGGTATTTGAGAGTGTCGCCGAGGGTGTATTCAGTGGCGGGGAGATCGAGGGTGTGCTTGATGGTGGCGGCGCGGGTGGGATTGCCGTTGGGGCCGGGTTTGACGGGCCAGCTCTGGAGTTTGCGAAATACCTTTTCGTCATTTTTCATGACTTCGAGGGTGAAGAGGGTGAGGCCGTAGTCATCGGTGGCTTGGGCGGCGAGGGGGATTTTGTCGCCAGGCTTGGCGTCGAGATCGCGGGCGGGTTCGGTGACGGAGATGGTGGAGGGGGAATCCGGGAGGGCGGTGAGGGTGTAGACGCCGGCGTGGGCGGAGATGACGGGGGCCGTGACGGAGACGTTGTTGTCACCGGATTCATCGGGGAGTTGTTTGAGGGTGCGATTGGCGGCGTCATTGAAACGGACGGTGTAGCGGAGGGTGTCTTTGACGGTAAGGAGGGTGGAGAAGGTGCGGCCATCGGCGCTGCGGGTGAGGGGGATGGGGGCACTGTCGCGGATGTCGAGGAGGGCTTCCTTGACGGGGATGTCGATGGTGACCGAGAGCTGGACTTGGGACCCGGTGGGTACGTCGAGGGAGCCTTTGGTGGCGGTGGCTTCCTTGTCGGCGAGGGCGAGATGGATTTTTTCCTGCCCGGTGTAGGCGGGAGGCGTGACGTCGAGTTGAAAGGCGGAGACGTGCAGGCGGGGCATGACGGTGATGCGGTAACGCGGGCTTTCGGAGTCTCCAACGGTGATGAAGTACTCCATGTTTTCAGCGGCGAGAACGCCTTCGCGGCGGTACTGGGTATTGTCGGAACCGAAGGCGATCATGGGAAGGACTTCATGCTTGCCGCCGGCGTAGGTGATGTCGAGGGAGGCGTCGGAAGTCTTGCCGAGGGGGGATTCGGCAGTGACGACAAAGTTGACAGATTGGCCGACGAGGACGGCGTCATTGCCAGGTTCGATGGCGATGATGCGCACGAGGCCGGTTTTGGGGATGACGGTGCCGGGGCGGGTGAGGACGGCGAGGCCGTGGGCGAAGGCGTTGGGGAAGAGGAAGACGCAGGTGGCGCAGAGGAGAAGCAGGGCCAGGGCGAGAAGCCAGGCGTTGCGGGGGCCTTTCCAGGGGACGGTTTGTTCGAGGGGTTGGGACGCGGTGTTGCCGGCGAGTTCGCGGAGAACGTGCGGGATCCACAGTGAGCCGGGGGATTTGGATTCGAAGTCCTGGGCGAGGAGAACGGCGTTGATGAGTTCATTACTGAGTTCAATTTTCTTGCCGGCGGCATTTTGTTCGATGAGGCGGGCGATCTCGGCGTAGCTTGGTCGGTGGAAGATCGGGGTGTGAAGGATGCGGAGGTAGGCGACGATGAAGAGGGCGACGAGGGCCAAGGTCAGGGCGATGTTGAGCCATGGCGGCAGTGCGGCGAGGGCGGCGAGGAAGACAAGAGCGACGATGGCGTGGATGACAAGGGCGGTGAATTGGGCGAGGGCGCGCAGGACGGCGGCCGTGCGGAACTTGGCACCGACGGTTTCGAGACGCTGGGTGATGGCGGAAAATTCGTTGTCGAAAAGATTGGTGTCGAGCGTGGTCATGATGGCTCCTGACCGAGGCAGAGTGGGCGTGATGGCGGGGCGGCTAGAGGGGTTAACGTCGTACATATTAACATGTTTCAGCAGGAGAGGGATTTGTTCGGTATAATCTTATAGGAAAATCAAGCTGCGCTCCTGCAACGGGCGATAACTGTTTTGGATTGGCGTTTTTTCACGTCGTGCCGGGTGAACCATGTCTGCGGTAATACATCCTCCCACGTCGACGGCGATGGATGTGGCATTTTGGATCGAGCCGAGCATGCTGGCGCGGGAAGCGGTGTTTGTGCGGCACCTGATTATGGGGCTGAAGATGGAGGGGCAGCAGGTTACGTTTTTGGCACCACAGGAATTGGATTTCTCCCAGTTGCCGACGCTCGGCTCACGGACGCTGCACTACCGCTGGCATGGGTGGGAACGTTTGCCAGTCTTGCAGAAGCTGCGGCTGAACGCGCTGGCGCGGGAGCTGGCGCGTAATCCACCGGATGTGCTGATCGTATGGGGTTCGGCGGAGGCGTCGATACTGCATACGCTGGCGCAGATGCTGCCGACCCTGCCGATTATTTTGTGTTGCTGGGATGCGTCGGAGTTGTTTGGGCAGGCGGCGTCAATCGAGACGATTCGGCATGTGGTGGTGTTTTCGGAGACGCTGCAAGGGCGTGTGCCGGCGACCTATCCGCATCCCGTGACGGTGGTGCATCCGGGGGTGTACGTGGAGGAGAACGCGGCGTGTTTTGATGTGCCGGGGCAGTTGCCGTGTTTGGTGTCACTGGATCCGCTGGCGGACATTGCCTCGTATGAATGTTTGTTGCGGGCGTGTCGAATGATCGCGGACGCGGGGCATGATTTCTTGTTGTTTGCTTATGACACCGGGAAAGAGGAATACAACATCTGGCAGTTGGCGGAATCGCTGAAGCTGCTGGATCGGCTGTCGTTTGTTCCGTTTCAACAGGATGCCGAGCCGCTGCTGATGCATGGGGATGTGTACATCCATGTTTTGCCAAGTTCGCGGGTGCACTACCGGACGCTGGAGGCGATGGCGCGGGGATTGGCGGTGGTGACATGTGCGAATCATGGGGCGGATTATCTGCATGACAATCAGACGGCACGCATCGTGGGACCGCAGACGGCGGAGGCGTGGCGCGATGCGCTGCTGCAGGTGTTGACGGATCACGCGCGGACGACGCAGTTGGCGAAGCGGGGGCAGCAGTTTGTGCGGGAGAATCATTCGATGGGGCGGACGCTGGAGCAGTTTGGATCGATATGCCGCCAGGCTGCGGGGTTGGCGTTGCCGCTGCGGTAAGGGGCAATAAGGGTTGCACAAGGTGCAGGCGCGGGCAGGGGAGCAAGATACGGTGTTTGCGTTGCATGATGGTGATGAAATCGGGCCCAAAATGTTGTCACGTATTGCGCGACAGAGTGGATTGTCGCCCGCGGATTTGTAGCAGTTACTCGCTGATTTTTTTCAGGACGACTTCGTCGAAGAAGACGTCGCCGGGGGAGAGGTAGATGTAGAGGTCGATGCGGAGCCATTCGATTTTCATGCCTTCGGCTTTGCTGCCGCCGGCGCCTTTGCCGGCTTGGACAACGCTGGGGGTGAAGTCCATTTCGATGAGTTCAAACTTATCGTTTTTGGCGCGGGCGAGGATTTGGGCGCGGTAGAATTCGCGGCGGGTGGCTTCGGGGTCTTTTTTGTCGCCGAACTCGTCGGCCTTCGTGGCGAAGCCCTTAAGGAAGAGGCGCGGGACGGGACCGGTGCTGCGGTATTTGACGGTGAAGCGGTAGGTGGCGCCATGCTCGACGGGGATCCAGGTGGATTCGCAGGCGAGGCCGTTGTTTTCGGCGACGTTTTTGCTCATGCGCATCATAAGGCAGTGGCCGTCTTTGGCGGCGGGATCGTTGGCCAAAGATTGGGGGACGATGGCGACGCGGTCTTGGGAAAGGGATGGGGCTTCGTCGAGCGTGCGGAGTGGCGGGGCGTAGCGATCAGCAAGGAGGAGGGTGCCCCACGCGGGCGCGGTTTTGGATTCGTTTTTGGACGCGTCTTCAAAATCGGAATCGGCGACGAGGTTGGCGCGTTTGGCGAAGCGGGCTTCTTTTTGCGGGTCGGCGTGATCAACTTCCCACTCGCGGAGGTGTTCGAATTTTGTGCCGGTGAGTTTGGTGATAAGGGCTTCGACGGCGAGTTTGGGGCTTTCTCTTTCGCCGGGGATTTCGGCATGAGCGGTCATAACGGGCTTGGCATCTTGGTAGAGGGTGACGGAGAGTTTGCGGCCGGTGATTTTTCCGACGAAGGCTTGATCGACTTCGAGGGTGGTGATGGTTTTGAGGATGTCATCTTCGTCGGGAAGGGGACCGCGGCTGGACCAGGGGATTTGCAGGGCGAAGATGGATTTGTCGATGAGGATATTGTCGAGGCGGTCATACTTTTTCCCGACGCCGCCGGATTCGAGCGCGGAGGTGCCGTCGGCGCTGACGCTGGATATTTTTTGGGAGATGGCGAAGCGCATTTTTTCGGCGAGGGCTTGTTCTTTGGCCTCGCTGCCGACGAAAGGGAGGACGGCGACGGTGATTTTCTTGGCGGGAGTGGTGGTGGTGGATTGAGTAGCGGATGGGGCGGGT